>JAJZCY010000234.1 GCA_021828835.1 Acidobacteriota bacterium
CTTGTACCGCGCAAAATCTCCGCTCGCGGGACGTTCACGAATAATGCGGGCTAGAACGGGGACGGTGGACCCCACCCTGGCCGCCATCGCTAAGACGCCGCGAGGGTGGGGCACCTCAACCGATTAGGTGAAGATGATCTGGCCGCCGGCCGCTTTCTCATAAAACTGACCGACGGAGATGACGCCGTCCAGTTCGGGGCAGAAGTCGTCGGGCTTCAGGTGGAACATGTCCACCGTCGCCTTGCAGGCATAGATTTCGGCCCCGGAGTCGTGGTCTGGATCACGTAGCCCAGCCGCGTGAGCTGCAGCAGCACCAGCAGCACGACCACAACCAGGCCCACAAAGGCCAACAGCAGCAATGCTCCCTGTCCAGGCATATCTTCCTATTCAAACATCCCGGACTCATTCAGCGTGCCGCCGGCCGCGCATATACTCGGTACGGGTTCAGCCCTCCGCGGAGCCGCCGATGCGATATGACTTTCTGGTGGAGACGTACGATTCCGAACGCTTGAAGGTCCTGAGCGTCTGGAGCGAGTTCAGAGAAGAAGATATGCCGCAAAGGCCTTCGCCGACCGACAGGCGCGGGCGCAGCGTTCACGAGCAGATGGTGCATCAGTGCGTAAGTGAAGACATCTGGTTCCGGAACATGCTGGGAATTGGCGTGGGCGCTCCGCCGCTGCCCAGCCCGGAAACCCGGCTGAACTTCCTCCGCCGTTATGCCGAGGACAGCGCCAAGCGCCTGCGCGCATTGCAGTCCAAGGATGAGTTGTGGTGGGAGGCAGAGACGGGGTTCTTTGAGGTGACGCGCTCGCGGGCCTGGATCGTGACCCGGCGCATTGCCCATACCGCCCACCATCGCGGCCAGCTCACGGCCATCCTGCGCATGTTGGGGCGCGACCTGCACAGCACCTACGGCCCCACCGCGGATACGGGCGGCTTGATGCAGAACCACGCGCCTACTATTTATGCCTATCCCGGGATTGAGGCATTGCTCGAAGGCGAGGCCAGCGGCGGCCGCAAAGCACCTTTGCCCGGCAGCGGCAGCAAGGCCGTCACAGAGCGGCCAAATCAATGATCAGGCCTGGTTCTTAGCACGTCTGGATTGTTTGGGAGAAGAAGGAAGAATGGAGTGTCACTAAGGGATGCCATTGACTCTGTTCGCAGATTCAATGGCGGGGACGACGGGGCTCGAACCCGCGACCTCTGCCGTGACAGGGCAGCGCTCTAACCAAACTGAGCTACGTCCCCAACATGACGCGGCGGCGATTCGCATCGCTTCGCGACAAGATTGAGTGTATCAGATCAGAGGCCGCTTTTGGCGCGCCTCCGATCTGTGGGAAACACTACGCCGACAACGCGGTACGGGTGCCGCGACTGGAAATATAGCCCATATCCATGGAGATGCCGCGCACGCACTGCAGCAGGTGATTGGCGATCGAGGGCAGCTTCTGCGCGGTCACCCGGAATGATGGTCCCGAGACACTCACCGCGGCCACCGGAAAACGCTGCGCGTCGAGTACCGGCACGGCGATGCAGCGCAGTCCCTCTTCCAGCTCCTCATCGTCCACGGCATAGCCGCGGCGGCGGGTCTTGTCGAGTTCCACGCGCAGGGCCTCCGGGGTGACAATGGTGCGGTGCGTCAGGCGCTCGTAGCGCACGCGCTTGAGCACATCCGCGGCCCGGTCCTCGGGCAGAAACGCCAGGATGGCCTTGCCCACCGAGGTGCAGTGCACCGGGTTGCTGGCGCCAATGCGGGTAATCATGCGCACCGAGCGCGCTGGCTCGATTTTGTCGATATAGATCATGCGCGCGGCTTCCAGAATGCAGAGATGAGCAGTCTCTTCGGTCTCCGCCACCAGGCGGCGCAGGTGCGGCTGGGCGCGCTCGCGCAGATCGTACTGCTCGATGGCGCGGTTGCCAAAGTCAAACAGACGCAGCCCCAGACGAAACTTGCCGTGCGAGGTGCGCTCCACCATGCGGTGGCGCTCCAGCACCATTAAAAAACGGTGCGCCGTGCTCTTGTGCAGTTGCAGGGAAGAAGCCACCTGGGCGAGGCCGAGCGGGGAATCGCTTTCGCCCAGAAGGTCAAGGACCGCAAAGGCGCGGTCGAGTGCTTGGACTTTATAGGTGCCTTGAGGAGCCACGTCTCGCATCTTGAACCTCAGTTTCGCGTGGTGAGTACAGGTTTAGCTTCTCAGATAATGGAATGGACGTCAAGAGGTGAGACGGGCGCAGACCGGAAAGGAAAGCAGGAAAAGGCAGGAATTTAGAGTGAGGTTTCGCGGTCGGAGACAATGTCGCCCTCGCCGGGCGCGAGGAAGAGATTGGCCTCAAGGCCGTGCTGGCGCATGTAGAGATCGTAGTAGCGGCCGCCCAGCGCGAACAGCTCAGCATGGCTGCCGCGCTCCACCACGCGGCCCTGTTCGATGACCAGGATCTGGTCGGCGCGGCGGATCGTCGAGAGGCGATGGGCGATGACGAAGGTCGTGCGCCCTTGCATCAACTGCGCCAGGCCGGCCTGGATCATCGCCTCTGACTCCGAGTCCAGCGAACTGGTGGCCTCATCGAGGATCAAGATGCGCGGTGCGGCCAGCAGCGCGCGGGCGATGGAGAGCCGCTGGCGCTGCCCGCCGGAGAGCTTGACGCCGCGTTCGCCCACCAGCGTGTCGTAGCCCTCGGGGAAGCGCTTCGCGAACTCATCCACGCGCGCGGTGCGGCATGCGGCCAGGAACTGCTCCTCGGTCGCATCGGGGCGCGAGAACATCACGTTCTCGCGGATGCTGCCATCGAAGAGAAACGATTCCTGCAAGACCACCCCGAGCTGCGACCGATAGCTGTTCAGGTCCACCTTCGACAGATCGAAGCCGTCGACCAGCACCTTGCCCGCGGATGGAGCATAAAAGGCGCACAGGAGGCTGATAATGGTGGATTTGCCGGAGCCCGAGGAACCCACCAGCGCGGTGACGGTGCCGGGTGCGGCCTCGAAGTTGATCCCGTGCAGCACCGGCTTATCCGGCGTGTAGGCAAACTCAACCTCGTTGAAGCGGACCTGGCCTTCGAGGGGCGGCATGGGAGTGGTGCGCCCCGGCGTCTGATTCTCCTGAAGTTCATCCATGATCTCGCGGGTGCGGTCGAGTCCGGCGAAGGCCTCGGTCAACTGCGTTCCCACGCTTACGATCTGGAAGACGGGCGCGATCATGAAGGCGAGAAACATGTTGTAGCTGAAGTAGTCCCCGACCGTCCACGTGCTGTGCAGTACGGCATGGCCGCCCAGCCACATCACCAGCGCCGACACCAGGCCCAGAACTGTGGTCGAGGCTGAAGACAGCACGCTGGTCATGGTGAGCGACTTCATGACGTTTTGCAGCAGTCTCTCCACCCCGCCAGAGAAGACGTGGTGTTCGCGTTCCTCGGCATGGTAGCCCTTGACCACACGCACCCCGCCCAAAGATTCGGTGAGGCGCCCGGTGACCTCGGCGTTGATGCGCGAACGCTCGCGGAAGATGGGGCGGATGACGCGGAAGACGTACCGCAAAACCAGAACAAAGACACCGATGACCGTGAACACCGTGACGGTGACGACGACACTGAGGTGCAGCAGGTAGAAGAAGGCGAGAATGGCGGTCAGGATGCCGCCCAGAAACTGCACCAGGCCGGTGCCGATCAGGTTGCGTATACCCTCGACGTCGCTCATGATGCGCGCTACCAGCGTGCCGGTGCGGTTTTCGTCATAGTAGGCCACCGAGAGCAGACCCACGTGGCGCTGCACCTGGCGGCGCATCTCGGCGATCAGCCGCTGCCCGGCGATGGAGAGCAGCTGGGTCAGCGAGAATGAGGTGATGGCCTGCACCACGGTCGCCGCAAACACCAGCAGGATAATCTTCGGCAGTAACTCGGGATGAGGATGGCTTGAGGCAAGAACTTTGTCGAGCAGTGGCTTGGAGGTATAGGGAATCACCAGGCCGGCGAGGCGGTTGAGGGCCATTAGCGCCATGCCCAGCACGAGCAGTCCCTTACGGGGCCTGACCAGGGCCCAGACCTCGGGCCCGATCTTCTTCAGGCTGGGCTTGCGCTTGGGCAGATTCGCCTGCGCGCCCCGCGGAGTGCGGCCATGCGGCGTGCGTTCCGCGCGCATGCCAAAGCCGAGCCCTCCACCCCCCATCGCTCCCACGCGCTAAGCCTCGCGGGCGCGGCGCGCTGCGATGAACGAGCGCACGCACAGGTTCACGTAGATGAGCAGGATGAGCGCCATCGCTCCCTGTGCCTCGAGCGCGGTGTAATCCGGCGTGACGCCCGCCGAACGCGCAGCGCCATAGTTGTGCAGCGCCGAGCCCACAGCGCCGATGAAGCCCAGCGCGCCGATGGTGACATTGATGTGCATGAAGAGCTTGCGCCGTCCCTCACTGGGGCTGATGGCCAGGAATCCGAACACGCCGAGAGCCAGCCCGAACCACAGGGGAATGAGCGCGGTGGGATGCTGGCTCCCGGTGCCTACATAGCTGACCACGCCCAGAATGACCAGCAGAAGCCCAAAGACCAGAGTTGTTTTCGCCATACTGTGACCTCTCCTTGTTTCTTAGGCCAGCATATCAGTCAGATTGCCCGCAGGCTCGCCTGGATTCAGGGATGAAGTGCGTGCTGGAGGACGGCCCCGTTCAGCCGGCCCGAGCTTCGAGGTGATTCAGGTCGGCGACGACCTGCTGCGGGGTCCAGGTGTTGTCCGGGTAGAACTGCACGACCTTGCCTTGGGCATTGATCAGCGTGGTAGAAAGCGTGTGCGTGATGGTTCCATTGGGGCCGGCCGACATGCCCACATCGAAGTACTGCGCCATCTTGGCCAACTCATCCTTCGGAGGCACGGCGAACTCCAGGTGCGAGAAGGCGCTGGGGCTGTTGCTGCCCAGGTATCCGGCCCCGTACGCGCGCAGAGTTGCAGGCGTATCGTGTTCAGGATCGAAGCTGACGCACAGCAGATGCGTTTTCTGGTAAAGCTTGGGCTCTTTCTGCAATGCGGTGTTGATGGCGGCGAAGTTACGCGTGATCAGCGGGCAGAAGTTCGGCAGCGGGCAGCGCGTGTAGATAAACGTGATGAGCAGATTCTTGCCCCGGAACTGATGGAGATGGATTTCGCGGCCCAACTCGTTGCGCAGCCGGAAGTCGGGCACGTTGTCCCCCGGTGAGGGAACGTGATACAGGATCTTCGGCTTGTAGTCGGGCCGGCCCTGGGCAATCACATCGATATCATCCAGCACCACCGTCTGCGCCGAGGTCTTTGAGACCAGGACATCGGCGGTGATGGTGTCGCCGGGGTGCAGATCGGTAGCGATGGTCGGGTCCTTCAACTGGTAGGGCATGGTCATCGCGTCCATGAAGCCCGGGATGGCCTCGTGATTCACGACCACAATCCCGTGCGCGACGTCCGTGGAAACGATCTTGCCGCGCATGTGGTAGACCTTCACATCGGATGAGGAGGCAGCTTGCGCATCGGGTTTCGTGCTGGTGCGGCATCCGGCCACGGCAACAAGCGCAAGCAGAGCGGCAAAGAAATAGGTACGCATCTACCTCCAGTCTATATCCGGGCATTAATCCGTCTGTAAGTGGCTGGTGTGCGGCCAGTTGCAGAGTGGAAAACTGGACTGAGACGGAGAGCGGCCGGAGAGGGTATAACGCAGGAATGGAGCAGGAGCAGGGAATCAGCGTTGACGCATGGCTGCGCGGGGGCGGAAAGATCGTGACCGCGAGCGAGCGCGCGGCTCGTGCCGTGGCCACGGAGTTCCATTGCCGCCGCCGGGCAGAGGGCCTCAACGCCTGGCCGGCGCCGGACATTCAGGACTGGCAGAGCTTCGTGCGCCGGGCGTGGGAGGCCCGCCGAAACGACGATCGACTGGTGCTGAATCCCTGGCAGGAGCGGGCGCTGTGGGCAGATGTCGTGGAAAGCAGCACCGAGAGCCGCATCCTACTGGAGGAACCGCGTCAGCGCATGGCGGCGATGGCGGCCGACGCATATCGTCTGCTGTGCTCGTATGCTCCGCAGTATTTGAGCGAGAAGAGCCGCTCCGGCTGGCAGCAGGACGCGGCAGCCTTCAGCGGCTGGCTGCGCGCGTTCGACAGCGCCTGCCGAGCGGAAAAATTGATCGGCAGCGCTCGTCTGCCGCTGGAATTGCTGCTCCTGCTTGAGGCCGACGCAGTCGAGCGGCCTCCGCTTCTGCTGGTGGGCTTCGACCGCATTCTGCCGGTCCAGCGCCGCGTCTTCGATGCCTGGGGAAGATGCACCGAAGAAACCCCCGCCGCTACTGCGGCAGAGGTGCACTTCTACCGGTCCGCCGATCCGGAAGCCGAACTGGAGGCATG
>JAJZCY010000235.1 GCA_021828835.1 Acidobacteriota bacterium
CCTCTACGCCCAGTGGGATGCGGCTGGCGAGCGTGAAAAAAAGTCCCGCACCATTTTTGCCCAACATGGGCTGAAGACCGAAGATGTCTACCGGGAACTGGAGGCCGCCCGACATGCCATCGGCATGGGCGTAGATGTGGAGACCTTCGTTCACGACGCATTGGAGGGATTAGGGGCTGGATGGACACGCGACCGCAAGGGTATTCGCATCAACCTCGCAGATTGCACTCGTGCATTGAAGGACGCCCTGCCCGTCGAAGAAAACCAGATCCTTGTTCGGTTCCAGTCTCCTGCTCCGGAAAATGGTTTACTGCTCAGTCGCATTCATCCCTTTGTAGAGAGTCTTGCCAGTTTCGTACTCGATACCGCACTCGATCCCCTAACCAAGAGCGTGGCCAGCAGGTGTGGAGTGATTCGCACAGAGGCCGTTGCCACACGCACCACGCTCTTTCTTCTCCGTCACCGCATGCACCTTATCGTCAGTCGCGGCGGCCAGGACTATCCTCTCCTCGCCGAGGACGCTGATCTTCTTGCATTCCAGGGAGCACCTGACCAGGCTCGATGGCTGGAGCGCGACGAGGCGGAACGTTTATTGCTGGCGGCACCCACAGGAAACATAGTGCCTGAACAAATCCATATGTTTCTCCAAGGGGTATTGGACGGCATGCCGCATCTCACCTCACGCCTCAACCAGGCATGCGATGAGCGTGCGGAAGCCCTGCTGACAGCCCACCGCCGTGTTCGCACAGCTGCAAAGGTCAGGGGCACCATCCGGGTCGAGGCTCAGCATCCGCCTGACATCCTCGGCATCTACGTCCTGCTTCCCATGCCGGCGGGGGGATTCTGACATGAGCCATCGCCAGCCCTTCCTCAACATTCGTACCGAGGGTGCTCTGCTCCCTTCCGATATCCTTAGCCGCCTCATGGAGGGCATCAATCTTCCCGGCCTCAAGCCCGAGGACTATCACCTCGGAGCCGGCGAGAAGCTCAACGAAGCAATCAGCCGCTCTTGGACCCGCCTCCTGTCCTTGTGGCTTAGTTTTCGAAAAGCCGCGGCAGCTCTACCAGCAACTGACCTCGGCACCACATTGACCCGCGAGAGATGGCTGCTTCAACTGTTTCAGGAGTTGGGCTACGGTCGCCTCATCGGCGCCAGTCCTGTCGAGATTGAAGGAAAGACCTACCCCATCTCCCACATCTGGCAAGGCCAGTACTATCAGGTCCCCATCCATCTTGTGAGCTTCCGCGCCGACCTCAACAAGCGCAGCGAACAACGCATCCAGGGCGCCAGCAAGGCAAGTCCCCATGGCATGGTGCAGGAGTTCCTCAATCGAACCGATCGCCATCTGTGGGGCTTAGTCTCCAACGGTCTCAAGCTCCTCATCTTGCGTGACAACGCCAGCCTGACCCGTCAGGCATACGTTGAGTTCGACCTTGAAGGCATCTTCGAAGGCGAAGCCTATGCGGACTTCCGCCTACTCTGGCTGGTATGTCACCAATCACGGCTCGAAGGTACTGCCAAGGATCGCCCCGAGACCTGCTGGCTCGAAGTCTGGTCAAAGCAGGCGCAGACAGATGGACGTCGCGCCCTCGATCAACTCCGCGTCGGCGTCGAGAAAGCCCTTGAAAGCCTTGGCACCGGATTCATCTCCCACAAGGCGAACGCGGCTCTGTGCCAGCGACTCAAAGCTGGCGAATTGAACAAGCAAGATCTCTACCGTCAGTTGCTCCGGCTTGTCTACCGGCTCATCTTCCTGTTCGTCGCCGAGGACCGAGACCTGCTCCACTACCCGGGTGCATCCGATGAGGCCCGTTCACGCTATGCCCGCTTCTACAGCGGGCAACGCCTTCGCCGCATGGCAGAGCGCACTCGCGGAAGTCGCCATGCCGATCTATGGGTTGCTCTCCGCCTCGTCTTTAACCGGCTTGGAGATGATCGCGGCTGCCCAGAACTGGGTCTCCCGGCCCTTGGTGGCTTCCTCTTTGGCCCCCAGGCCATGCCCGATCTTGAATCCGCCGAACTATCCAACGAGCACCTTCTGCTGGCGATACGCAATCTCGGTCTTGTCAAAGATCGTAGCGGCTGGAGGCTGGTGGACTACCGCAACCTCGGCAGCGAGGAATTGGGCAGCGTCTACGAGAGTCTGCTCGAACTTAATCCAAGCATGGAACTCGATGCCGGCGTGTTCTCGCTCTCCACCGTCGCCGGCAACCAGCGCAAGACGTCTGGCTCCTACTACACCCCGGACTCGCTCGTGCAGTGCCTGCTTGACTCGGCTCTCGACCCGGTTGTCGAGCAGGCCGTTAAGGGCAAGACGCCCGCAGAAGCCGAGAAGGCCATCCTGGCTCTCAAGGTCTGTGATCCTGCGGTCGGCTCTGGTCACTTCCTGGTCGGTGCCGCGCACCGGCTGGCAAAGCATCTTGCCCAGGTCCGTGCTCAGGTGCACGGTGAGAGTGAACCCTCGCCGCTTTACTACCAGGCCGCTCTGCGCGATGTCATCGGCCATTCCCTGTATGGTGTGGACATCAACCCCATGGCCGCAGAGCTTTGCCGCGTGAGCCTGTGGCTGGAAGCCATCGAACCCGGAAAGCCACTCTCCTTCCTCGATCACCACATTCGCGTGGGTAACAGTCTGCTGGGCGCGACGCCCGCGCTTCTGGCCAAAGGGATTCCCGATGAAGCGTTCACGCCCATCGAGGGGGATGACAAGGAAGTTTGTAAGCGATTCAAGAAGGTGAACAAGGACGAGCGGGCAGGATTCCGCCGCCTCTTTGCAGCCACCACCGAGCCGTGGGAACGGCTCGGAGACCTGGCTGCCAGCATGACCCGCCTGGACGATGCTCCCGATGACTCAATCGAAGCCGTCCGCGAAAAGCAACGAATGTACGAAGCGATGGTCCGATCTGGAGGGTACCTTGATGGCCAGTTCTGGGCTGACACTTGGTGTGCCGCTTTCGTATGGAAGAAGACGGACGAGTTTCCTTATCCGATCACCGAGGAGGTCTTCCGCCGTATCGAGCACAACCCGCACGCCGTGGATTCCTGGATGCGCGACGAGATTGCCCGACTTGCACAGCAGTATCAGTTCTTTCATTGGCATCTGGCTTTCCCCGATGTCTTCCATATGCCTGCGGCTGAGCAAAAAGCACAGAACGAACAGACGGGATGGAATGGCGGATTTGATTTAGTGCTTGGCAACCCACCGTGGGAAAGAATCAAAATTCAGGAAAAGGAGTGGTTCGCGGAGCGTCGCCCCGATATCGCTAAGGCCGCGAATGCCGCCGCACGAAAGCGCGCGATTCAAGCGCTTAAGCAGGAGGACTCTGTGCTCTGGACAGCTTGGCAGGAAGCTTTGCGCGCTTCGGATGGTGAGGCAACCCTAGTTCGCGCTACAGGGCGCTTTCCACTGTGCGGGCGCGGAGACACAAATACTTTTTCGGTTTTCGCAGAGGCGAATTTGCAGTTGATCAGCGCGGCTGGGCGGGCTGGCTTCATCGTTCCCAGCGGGATCGCTACTGATGACACTACGAAGTTCTTCTTTCAGGAGATCGTCGAGAGCCAGTCTATCGTCAGCCTCTTTGACTTTCAAAGTGGTCCCGGACTCTTCAGCGAGATTGGCCACGCCCGCTTCAAGTTTTCCTTGCTCACGCTGGCTGGACGCCGCATGGATGCGCCACCAGCTCGATTCGCCTTCTTTCTCCGGTCTTTGGAGGAACTTCAAGACGCGGAGCGTAGCTTCGAACTCAGCGCGCACGATATCTCACTCCTGAATCCGAACACACGCACATGTCCAATCTTCCGCACCTGCCATGACGCGGAGCTGACTAAAGCTATCTACCGCCGCGTGCCGGTACTAATTGATGAAGTGAAGGCGGAGACGGGGAATCCGTGGGCTTTGAGCTTCTTGCGCATGATGGATATGGCCACGGACTCATCGACATTTCGAACTGCGCCGCAGATGCTTGCCGATGACTTTATCCTGCAAGGCAATATCTTCGAGCACGATGGACTACGGTACGTACCACTCTACGAAGCCAAGATGGTGCATCAGTTTGACCACCGCTTCGGCGACTACGCCTATAAAGAGGCCGACGACGAGGGAACGGCGTTGCCGCAGGTGCCTTCGAGCAGATTGCAAGATGCGGACTACGCTGTTCAGCCGCGATACTGGGTACCAAAAGAGACTGTCGAGGAACGGCTCAGGAATCGCTGGGACCGCTGCTGGCTGCTGGGGTGGCGGGATATCTGTCGAAGCACAGATGAACGGACGACCATCTGTGCGGTCATTCCGAGCTACGGAGTCGGAGACAAGTTTCTTCTGATGTTTCCAGCCGAGTCAACAACTGGAACGGTGCTGTGTGCAAATCTCAATGCGTTTGCATTCGATTACAGCGCACGGCAAAAGATAGGCGGAACCTCCTTCAAGTACTTCACCATGCGGCAGACCCCTGTGCTGCCGCCGGGCCTGATTATGGGTCTATGTGCTTGGAGTACGAATGAACGGGTGCGGGAATGGGCTGCTATCCGCATCCTCGAACTTGCGTACACCGCCTGGGATCTTCGGCCTTTCGCACAGGATTGCGGCTGGTCCGGTCCGCCCTTCCGTTGGGACGAAGAGCGCCGCTTCCTGCTCCGCTGCGAGCTGGACGCAGCATTCTTCCACCTCTATTTGCCTAGCGAACCCGACGGCGAATGGTCTCCATGCGCAAACGAAACGGCGGAAGACCGAGCCCGACTCAAGGCCAGCTTCGCCACTCCCCGTGACGCCGTTGCCTACATCATGGACACCTTCCCCATCGTGAAGCGCAAAGACGAAGAGAAGTGGGGCGAGTACCGCACCAAGCGCGTCATCCTAGAAATCTACGACGCCATGGCCGAGGCCATGCGCACCGGCGTCCCCTACCAAACCCGCCTCGACCCGCCCCCCGCCGACCCGCGCTGCTGCCACCCACCGCGTGGTGTAGTCAACACTGAGGGTCCTGAGAACTAACAATTCGATTCATCCACGTTCTGCATAATTGAAAGGCTGACGACGATGCCCACCTCAAACACACAAGACGATCAGGGATATTTCCGGATTGCGATCAGGGGAACCGAAGGTGAGAACCTTCCCCTCGAAGTGGTGACCAAATTCCTGTATGAGTTCAACCTGCTGTACGAGATGTCTCGCCTCGTAGTCGATCCGCGCTACGAAGCCTACAAGATCACGCAGGCTACATCGTCACGAGTTGTCAATCGCCTTTGGGAGAACGATAAGCTCTACTTGGAAAAGTTGCGCGTGAATTCGCCACTTGACTTGAATCTACTTCTCAATGCAACAGAAGTCGGCCTCACCGCCATTGGCGTTGTACTAACAGCGATTGGTCTTCGGCAGAACCGAAGCGACCGTAAAAATAATGAGCTTTTGTTCAGCCGGCAGGATGCTGGTAGCCCAGAACAAGATAATCAGGAAATCGTGTTTGCTGATTCCGGCCTTCAGCTCAGACTTCCTCCTCCCTCAGATGAAGGTTTCCGTGAGAAGCTGCAAATCCGCAAAGCCACAAAACATTTCGATAGGGAACGATCGCGGCTCGAAGAGAGTCCCGAGCGCGTGGAAGAGGTGACGATTACCTACACGCGGGAACGACATAGACGCGGCCAATGACAAGAGCGCTTCGCGCATTGCATAAATGAACTCCAGGGGCAAGTGAAGATGAGCGAACGTTACGAATTCAAACGTGAGCGCTGCGTGAACCCCGTTCCTACGCGGGCTGAGGGATGGGGTTCTGCAGGTTCTCGAGGGCTGCCTTGTGTCGGATCTTCCACTGGTCAGGCAGCCACACTGCGAGCTGGCTAATGGGCAGGGCCGGCAGGTTGATCAGCAACTGCGTGAAGTAAAGTTGCGGATCGATGTCATGACGGCGGCAGGTGCTGGTCAGGCTGGAGAGGATGGCCGCGGTTTTGCCGCCGCGCGGATTGCCGACGAACAGGCTGTTCTTCCGATTGAGAACCACACGCTTCATCTCGCGCTCACTCACGTTGTTGTCGATCGGCACCGCGCCGTCGCAACAGAAGACGCTCAGTTCCTGCCACTGGCCCAGCGCATAGTTGATCGCCTCCGCCATGGGATGTTTGGGCAGCAACTGCTGTTTCCACTCCAGAAGGCGATCATGCAGTTCTGTCAGCAGCGGTCGAGACTTCTCCCCGCGCAACTGCAGCCGCTGTTCAGCCGATAACTCTTTGGCCATCCGCTCCACGGCATACAACGCACGCACCCGTTCGACCGCCTCCTGAGCGATCTCCGGCGCGGCCTTTTCCGCCTCGACCAGCTTT
>JAJZCY010000011.1 GCA_021828835.1 Acidobacteriota bacterium
CAGGCACGACCGCCCCGCTGGCGGTGGGCGCACCGGCCGACCTGGTTGCGGTCGATCCAAATGGCAAGTTAATCGCGACGATCCTCGAAGGCCGCCTCACAGCGGCCCGCGGGCTCTAAGCAACCGGCTGCAGCAGCCGTTCGGCGCGCCAGAGGGCGCCCTCGAGCGGCACGGTGACGCTACCCTGCACGGGCATCTCTGGCGCGGCGCTTTTGAGCGCCGCGAAAAACGCTTCACGCACGATCGCCATCTTCTCAATCACGCTGCCGGTCCAGGCGACCGGCACCTCACCGGCGATGGCATGTTTCCTTTTGAGCTTGGAGCGAACCAGGAGAACGAAGTCGGCGAGATCGGCCGCCGCTTGGTGCAAGACTCCCAGCGCAACAGCATCCCCCGCTTCGGCCAGCTCGTTAATGGCCGGTGCTAAGGCCGCGAAATCCGGGCCTGGCGTAGCATCACCAACGTTGATGAGTTCGTCGATGCTGGGGGTGCCCCAGATTTCACCGACGCGGCCGAGCACCTGCTGAGGTTCTTCGCGATCGTATGCATTGAGAGCGCGCCGCACCGAGTGCAACCCGATCCAGTAGCCTGAGCCTTCGTCGCCCAGCCGCGAGCTCCACCCGCCGGCACGCTCGCGGGAGCCATCCGGTGCGCGGCCGATGGTGTTGCTGCCGGTTCCGGCGATCTGGAAGATTCCCGGCCCGCCGCGAAATGCCGCATCGAGAGCAATCACTTCATCGCCGACCACCTCGGCGCGTTCGGCGCCAAACTCGGTCAGCACGCCCGTAGCCCATTCCACAATGCCGGGCATCGCGGCGCTGGCCAGGCCACAGCAAGCCCCCTGCACCTTCTTCACTCCCGCCTGAGCCAGAACCTCGCGCAGCAATGCCCGCAGGTTCGCATCGGCGGCTTCCGCGCCAACGCGCAACCGCTTGATGGATCCGCTCTGCGCTGATGCGATGATTGTGCCCTCTGCCGCTATCGAGGCACGCGTGTTCGTGCCTCCGCCATCAATCCCCAATACCAGGTTCATTCCCACTCTCTAGTTCTCCGGCCCGCCGTCGTCCCGCAGGGTTCCCGACAGGATATTGAGATTCCCGTCGTTCTTCGGCGCGGTAAGGCCCAGAAGATGCGCGACCCACCCATACAGATTAACGTTCTCGAACGGCTCCACGGTGCTTCCTGCCACGATGTCCGGACCCGAGGCAATGAAAACCGCTTTCATCTCGGCCACCACCGCGGGATTAAAGCCGTCCACCGCGCGCGGTTCGGTACGCGATGCAGCGGTCGCGCGAAGCGCGTAAGCGCCTGTCGCCACCACCACCGGATCGCCTAAACGCGGATTGCCGTTCATGTGCAGATCCGCCGGGAAATCCTTGAGGCGATATGCGATGAATTCGGAAGTGGCCTTCTTAAGCTGATCGTAGGCCTGCACGCGATCACGCTCGGTCTTGCCGTACAGCAATACACCCTCGGTCTGGAAGGCCTGCAAAGGCGCATACCCGGCAAGCGTAATCCATTCGCCCTGCGGCTTCGCGAAACCGCGATCGCTCACAATCACCAGATCGACCGGAAGTCCTGTTGCGTGAAGCTCTGCTTGAAACCTGCCAATAGTCGCGTCGAGTCTGCGCACAGCGGCCAGTGTCTGCGGGGCGTCGGGGCCGAACTCGCGGGATTGCCTGCCCGGCTCATCGAGCGCCACTGTCATCAAGCGTGGCCGCTTTTCCGGAGGGAGACGCAGCCAATCAAGCACCTGCCGCAGGGCTCGATCGGCCGACACATCTCCCGCAGCCACATCATAGGTCGGGCGTGCTCCTGCGATCTCTGCGGCACAGCCGGTCCAGCCGATGCAAGCGGTGCGGATGCCCTGCTTTTCGGCCAGGCTCCACAGCGGCGTTCCACTGTACCAGTGCGCTTCCGCGGCACTCCGGCGCTCCGAGGCCAGGTAGCGCGCTTGGCGTGCGGGATCCCAAAAAACATCGGCCACGATGCCATGCTGACCTGGATAGAGACCGGTGGCGATGGTGAAGAGATTTGGAGCCGATTCGGCGGGAAAGACCGGCAACATGCCTTTGGGCGCCCAGGTTCCCTGCTTGGCAAGAGCCAACAGATGCGGGGCGGGAGCGCGCTGGGGATCGTCCCAGCGAAGACCTGACATTGCAATCAGCACCACGGAGGGCGAGGCCGCCGTGGCGCTGTGCGTTGTCCCGGCCACCTGAGCCCGCAATTCAGTTCGGCCACAGGCCAGAATCGCAGTTGCCCAGAGCACTGCCGCCAGGGCCGACCGGCCGCTCGCGCTTCTCCCTGCCAATGATTTCATTCCTGCCATTGTACCGGCTTGGCGGAAACAGATGCTGTGCTTCCTGTTGGCTATTTCGCCGCCGCACAGACACACGAGCGATAAGCGCTGGCACTCATGTTGGAGAGCGCGCAAACGTACTGCGGCCAGAACGGCTTCAACTCGGGAATGTCTCTCCCCACAAAGAAGTTTCGGGCATAGCTCTCGCTGGCGCGCTGCGTGGCGGAGGGATCCGCGGAGAAGCTTTGGACCAGGGCCGCGACTGAAGGGGAATCAAACTTCGCTTGGTGATATTCCTGCCCGAAGTCGTATTCCTCAGTCCAGCTCGTGCCGATGCCGGTTTGGTTGGAAGCAGCGATCACCTGGTAGTCCTTCAGCGTAGCCGAACCGGGTGCGACGCGCGCCACCAGGAAGGAGGGATGGTTTCCATCCACAGGAGAAATGGAAGGGACCAGTTTGGCCGCAACTGCGGAACCGCCGCTCCCGGCCTGGCGCGAACGCAACAGGCGGATCTCATCCATGTGGGTGTGCGCAAAGACGGCAAGACGCACCACGTCGCTGAAATCCGCCAGCGTCTGCCCCAGGGCGTTCGAACTAAGAAAATCCACCGGCGGCTGTCCCGCGCACACATTCACAGCCTTCCGCACCGTCGCGTAGGGATCGATTCCGGGAGGGATGTGCGCCACCACCCAGACATGTTGACGGTTGCGCCGCGCGGCTTCCAGTTGCCCTTGCAGCCACGCGACCTGCGACCGGCCAGCTTGCAGATCCGGCTTCCCGGAGCACGGCTGGTACTTCACCGCCTCAAAGAGGTTGTCGAGCACGAGCAGGCGTGTTTTGTGAAAGGGCGGCGGCAGCGCAGCGCTGTAATCGCCCTCGGCGGCGAAGCTCTTCAGCGCAGCTTCGTGCAGCGGGCCGTGCACATCTTTGGTGAATGCGGGCGCCAGGGCAAGCAGGAACGGACTGCCGGCATTGATTTCATAATCACCGCAATCGGTGTCGTTGTTGCCCAACGAGGCAAACACCGGCGTTCCGGGAAAGGTAATGCGCACCTGGAGCAGAACAAACTCGATGGTCTTCTCGACAAATGCCCGGTACTGCGCAGGACGCGCACCGGGAAAAGTTGCATCGAACTTGCAGCGAAAGGCATGCGCCACGAGATCGCCGCTCAGCACAATGTAGCTGGGGCGGCTGGCGTGCGACCGCATCGCAGTCAGGCTGGACCGGAGCAGCGGGTACGAGGTGTCCTCTCCGCGCACGTGGCAGGTCTGCTCCAGTGCCGCGAATCGCTGCTGCCGGTCTCCAGAATCTGGAGATGCGAAGATCGAAGCCCATTTCTCAACCGGCGCCTCCGCGAGCCTCCGCACCTTGACCGGATCCCAGAAGGCCTCGAAGTGAACGTCGCTGGTCAGGAGCACCGGAACGGTCTGGAACCGCACGGCTGGCTCGGCCTGCGCCGGGATGGCACCCAGCCAAACCGCGAAAAGAAAAATCAACACAGCGATGGAATATTCGCCGACGTACTGCAATCCTGCTCTTCTCAAGCTCCGGCCCCCTTGTGCATACCAACCTGTAGCGGCACCAGTAGAATAGCGACCAACCCGAGGCGAAGTCCTGCTGCAATCCATTAAGAAGCTTTCTGAGCCTTGAATTCTCCCGAGACAAGCCGCCTCGGTATGGCACAATGAACTGTCCGGAGTAGCAGCTGTTCCCCGTGACTCTCCGGCGGGATCGCGCAATGGCTTTGCTTCGTTCCGCCTTCATCGCTCTCTCCCATAATCGCCCACTCCGCCATTTCCTCGAACACTCCCGAACAGGTGTCAGGCTCAGTTCCCGTTTCATTGCGGGTCTGCAGCTTGAAGACGCCATTCGGGTGGCGGAGTCCATGAACCGTCAAGGCATAGCCGTAACTCTGGACTCGCTGGGGGAGAGCGTTACCTCAGAAGGCGAGGCGCACCGCGCCGCAGAGGCTTACCATCGCCTGCTCGACGTGATTGCGGAGCGAAAGCTCAACGCCAATGTCAGCGTCAAGCTGACTCAGATGGGACTTGAGCAGTCTCCGCAACTGGCGGAACAGATCGCAGCCAACCTGGCCCAGCACGCGCGCGCGGGCGGCAACTTTGTCCGCATTGACATGGAAGATTCGCGGCTGACCCAGATCACGCTGGATATCGTGCGCCGGCTGCATGCCCAGGCGGGACTGCGAGGCGCCATCGGCATCGTGATCCAGGCCTACCTCTACCGGTCGCAGGCCGACATCGAGCAACTGCTCGCCGATGGGATCCGCGTGCGCTTGTGCAAGGGGGCCTACAAGGAGCCTCCCGAGGTTGCTTATCCGCGGAAATACGACGTGGATAAGAACTATGTCCGCCTTACACAAATGCTGCTCGAAAGTCCCCACTACCACGCGCTCGCAACGCATGACGAACACATGATTGCGGCCGCAAAGTCCTTCGCAGCCGCCCACGGCATTGATCGCAGCCACTTCGAGTTCCAGATGCTGTACGGCGTGCGCCGGGACCTGCAGCGGCAATTGGTGCAGGAAGGGTATCGGGTGCGCGTCTACGTGCCCTTCGGGACGGAGTGGTACCCCTACTTCATGCGCCGGCTCGCAGAACGGCCAGCCAATGTGGTCTTCATGGCGCGGAACTTTTTCCGCTGACGCCTATTCGTATTTTTTGCGATGCCGCCGGCCGGGCTTGTGCCGAAGCCGGAGATAGGTCTTCTTTCGGCACTCCGCGCATTCCCACGGATAGTAGCCCAGCAGAGGGAGAATGCGATTCTCCCAAAAGCCTGCTCGCGCATTCCGCCGTAGGGTATGGCTCCCACAGGCAGGGCACTGGATCACCGTAGCAGCGTTGTCCCTGTTGTCCGATGATTGCTGCGAATCGCGATGCTCTTCCCCAGTTAACATCTGTCCCGACATGGATCCCCGTAGCTTTACCTTCGATTGATTTGCAGAGAATGTCCCTCGAGAAAGACTATTTTCAGATCTTTCCCGCCGCATTGTGTACTGCGTGGTAATTTCAAAACGCTGGGGAAGCAAATTCGGAACAAAAGACTACTCTTTCAATCGTGCCAGGCTTTGTTTCGCCAGGTCTGAGACTGCTTTGGCCAGAATCGGGGAAGTGTTGAGAGACTCCGGTCTTTCGAGACGTATACCCAAGTTGACGGAATAATCCCGAAAGAGTTTATCCACATCATACAAAATCTCAATGTGGTCGCACAGAAAGCCGATCGGCTGGAGAATCAAGTGACGCACGCCAGTCGCAGCGATCTGGTCGAGAGTTTCCTCCACGCAGGGTCCAAGCCATGGTCCGCCGTTCGCTCCCTGGCTCTGGAACGCAAACCACCATTGGGGAATCTCCGGAACGCGCGCAGCGACTAGCTCCGCCGTATGCCGGGCCTCATCGGCATAGGGATCGGCGCCTTGACCCGGCCAGAGACGTGGCCCGCTGTCTCCCTCAGGCGGCGGCTGGACGGTGCGCAGCGGCACGCTATGCGCTGTAAACAGGACCGGAACGGCATAGCCTGCCTCCGCACGCAGCTTCTCCCAGGCCGGCCGCAACCGGTCCGCAAAGGCGTCGGCCAGCAGCGGATGCCGGGCCCAACCCTCCGTAAAGTCAATGCGAAGCCCCCCAGCCTCTGCCTCCACTGCCCGCCGGTAGAGGCCTACGCTGGTGCGCGAGTTCTGCGGAGCCATGCAGATCACAGCCGCCTCTTCGACGCCGTCCGCCCGCATCTGCTTCACTACCTCGGGAATGTAAGGACGCCAGTTGCGCATCCCCACATAGACCGGCACCGGGATTCCTGCTGCTGCCAGTTCAGCTCCAACCAGCCTCGCCTGCTGGAAGGTGATCTCCGTCAGCGGGCTCTTGCCGATCAAGGAATAGCGGTGCTGAATCTCTTCAACGACCGCTGGAGGGAGGGGGCGGCCACTCACCACGTTACGAAGGTACTCTGGGATTTGATCGATCGTCTCCGGCGTCCCATGCGCCAGAAGCAGCACGGCCTGCTTAGGCACGGGCACCCTCCAGGCTGAACTCATGGACCATCTTCACCGCCGCCTGCACGTTCTCCACGGGCGTGCCGGGAACGATGCCGTGTCCAAGGTTGAAGATATGCCCCGGGCGGCCGGCGGCGCTGCGCAGAATCTCCCTCACGCGCTCCTCCAGAATCTCCTGGGGAGCAAACAGCGTGATGGGGTCCAGATTTCCCTGCACCGCGTGCGCGTGTCCCGCCTCGCGCCAGGCCACATCCAGCGGCTGGTGCCAGTCCAGGCCGATCACATCGGCGCCGGTCTGAGCCATCGTGGAGAGCAAGCCAGCGGTCTCCACGCCAAAGTAGATGACCGGCACGCCCATCTGCTGTACCGCCTGCACCAGGCGCCTGGACGCCTCGAAGGCATACGAGCGATAGTCCGTCAGCGAGAGCGAACCCACCCAGCTATCGAAGATCTGGATCACCTCGGCGCCGGCCTGTACCTGCAACTGGCAGTACTCGGTGAGCACGGAAACCAGCTTGTCCAGCAGACTGGTCCAGGCCGCTGGATCGCTATACATGAGCTTCTTGGTCTCGATGTAATTGCGCGAGCCGCCGCCCTCGATCATGTAGCTGGCCAGGGTATACGGTGCGCCGCAGAACCCGATGATGCCGATGCGATCCCGGAAATGTGCTGCCACTTTCTGGATGGCGCGAGCCACATAGTCCAGGTCGGCGGCGCGGTCCGTACGCAGCAATCGCACATCCTCGGCGTTGCGAACCGGATGGTGCACAACCGGCCCCTCACCCGCCTGGAACTCGAAATCCAGCCCCATCGGCTCGAGCGGCAGCAGCAGGTCTGCGAAGATGATGGCCGCGTCCACGCCCAGCTTTTCGGCCGCGGTGATGGTCACCTCGGCGGCCAGATCCGGCTGCTTGCAGATCTCCACCAGCGTATGGTGCTGGCGAACGTCGCGGTATTCCTGCATGTAGCGGCCGGCCTGGCGCAGAAACCAGACCGGTGTGCGGTCCACGGGTTTACGCAGGCATGCGCGCAGAAATCGGCTGCCAGAGAGCAGATTGTCCGCAAGGTTTTCGCCCCCATTCGGGCCGTGCTCTGTTGGTTCCATAGGATTTGATTTTAATTTTAACGGAGCGGGAGCGAAGCGGCTTTGAATTTCCACCGAGCCGACCGAAACAAGCAAGCTTCCGGTTCGAGCTTCCCTGTCTGCAGCCCCTATGATGAACAGGACGGATGCTCACTTCCATGAAAATCACCAGGCTCGAACCCTTCATTCTTCATGCGCCGGTTACGCGCGGCGGCATTGCCGACAGCACCCACTCTCTCACCCATTGGGGCGCGCCCGGCGTGGCCATCCACACCGACGCAGGCCTGACCGGCTACGGCTTTTCCGGCACCCACGCGCATTTGGCCACCGACCGGCTGATCGCTGACTGCATCCTGAACAGCTACGGTCCGCTGCTTCTGGGCGAAGACCCGGGCGAGGTGCGAGCCCTCTGGGAGAAGCTGCACAAGCATTCGCCCATCTACTGGGTGGGCCGGTCGGGGATTACGCATCTGGCGCTGGGCGCCATCGACATCGCGCTCTGGGACCTCAAGGCCAAAGAGGCCGGGCTGCCCCTCTGGAAACTGCTGGGCGGCAGCGCCGCAAAACGGGTGGAGGCTTACAACACCGACGGCGGCTGGCTGAACTGGCCGCTGGAGACCATGGTCTCCGACTGCAAACGGCTGATCGAGGAAGAGGGCTATCGCGCCGTGAAGCTCAAGGTCGGCGGCCCCAGCCCCAACGAGGATCTCAAGCGCGTGGAGGCAGTGCGCCGTGCGCTCGGCCCCTCCATCCGCATCATGACGGATGCCAACGGGCGCTGGAGCCTGCCCCAGGCCATCCAGACCGCCGGACGGTTGGTGGACTTCGACGTAACCTGGATCGAGGAACCCATCTATTTCGACGATGTGGAGGGGCATCGCCGCCTGGCGGAGACCATCCGCACCCCGATCGCTCTCGGCGAGCAGCTTTACACCGCGTCGCATTTCCGCGATTTCATCCATGCCGGCGCCGTGCATTATGTGCAGCCGGATGCGGTTCGCCTGGCCGGCATCACCGAGTTCTGGCAGGTGGCGGAGATGGCTTACGGCTCCAGCCTGCCGGTGGCTCCGCATGTGGGCGACATGGCGCAGGTGCATCAGCATCTGTGCTTCGCGCACCCGGCCTGCTCGCTGCTCGAGTACATCCCGTGGCTGCGCGACTGGATGGAACACCCGGCGCACATCGAAGACGGCTACTACGTGGCGCCCGAAGCCCCCGGGGCCGGGACTACCCCGACCCGGCGTGCGCTTGAGGAGATCAACAGAATTTGAGCGCGCAATGAGGCGGAACGGGCAAGACTTGCGGGATTACGCCTTCCCGGTAGACTAGAGACATGGCGGAGATTCAGCGCAGGAAAACCCCTACTGTCAAAATCGGCCACGTTCGCGTCGGCTGGGAGGTCCCGGTCGTGGTGCAGTCCATGACCAACACCGACACGGCCGACGTAAAGAGCACCATCGAGCAGGTCGCAGCCCTGGCCCTCGCCGGCTCCGAGCTGGTCCGCGTCACGGTCAACAACGAAGAAGCCGCCGCGGCCGTGCCCCATATCGTTGAGGGCCTCGACAAGCGCGGCCTGCGCGTGCCCATCGTGGGCGACTTCCACTACAACGGCCACATCCTGCTCAAGAAATACCCCGCCACGGCGCAGGCGCTGGCCAAGTACCGCATCAACCCCGGCAACGTCTCCATCGGCCGCAAAGACGACGACAACTTCCGCACCATGGTCGAGTGCGCCGTCGAGAACCACAAGCCCGTCCGCATCGGCGTCAACTGGGGCTCGCTCGACCAGGCGCTGCTCACCCGCATGATGGACGAGAACAGCAAGCGCCCCAATCCCATGCCAGCCCGCGACGTCATGATCGAGGCCATGATCGCCAGCGCCCTCAACTCCGCGCAGGCGGCCGAGCACTACGGCCTCGGCCACGACATGATCATCCTCTCCGCCAAGGTGAGCGGCGTCCGCGACCTGATCGACGTCTACACCAAGCTAGCCGAGCGCTGCGACTACGCCCTGCACCTGGGCCTGACCGAAGCCGGCATGGGCGCCAAGGGCCTCATCGCCTCCACCGCCGGCCTGGCGCCGCTGCTTCTCGCCGGCATCGGTGACACCATCCGCGTCAGCCTCACGCCCAAGCCCGGCGGCGACCGCACGGAAGAGGTGCAGGCCGCGCAGCAGATCCTCCAATCGCTTTCGATCCGCAGCTTTATGCCGCAGGTGACGAGTTGCCCCGGCTGCGGCCGGACCACCAGCACCTATTTCCAGGAGTTGGCCGAGCAGATCCAGAGCTACCTGCGCACCCAGATGCCCGAGTGGCGCAAGCAGTATCCCGGCGTCGAGGAGCTCAAGCTCGCGGTGATGGGCTGCGTCGTCAACGGCCCCGGCGAGAGCAAGCACGCCAACCTCGGCATCAGCCTCCCCGGCACCTTCGAGGACCCGGTGGCCCCGGTCTATGTGGACGGCAAGCTCAAAACCACCCTGCGCGGCGACAACATCGTGGCCGAGTTCAAGCAGATCCTCGACAACTACGTAGTGAGCCACTACGGCAAGGATCGCGAGCTGGTGGGGACGCGGTAAGACAGGTGTCCCGAAAAGCCATCACCCATACCTTAAACGGACGTGTGGGCCGCCCGCCGGCAGGTTGAGGGTTGTACTCTCCCGGGTCTCAAAAGCGAGACCCGGGGCACCCATTTTCTATGGCACGCCCAAAGCCCGAGACCCGGGTCGCACGCCGCCGGAGGTGGTGTAGAATTGGTCTCATCTTTCCGGTCTGGAACCCACGATGATCTTTCAGGGTGAAGAGCTATCAGCCAATTTAAATGCGATCGCTGCAATTCTGCGTGCAGTTTTGTGGCCGGCCGTAGTTCTCGTCCTGTTTATCTGCTATAGGGTCAAGATCGGCGCCCTGCTTGAGGTGCTAACTCGCAAGGTGAAGGACGCAAGACATTTGAAGGCAGGGCAAATTGAGATAGACACAACAGAAGCTATAGATAAGGTGGTTGAGCAGGCGGGTCGAGCCGCTGGTGCTCAGGATATCAAGCGGGAGTTACCGAATAGCCAGATTGAAACCGCGCGCTTGGTCGAAAGGAACCTGAGCGCTGCACCAATTGCCTTTAGTGAAAAGCTCGACGTGGTCGAACAACGCGTCAAAGGCTTAGTGGAAGAGTATGAGCGGATGCGTCGAGAAATGCCCGGCGGGCAACAACGCACCCGCTCAATGAACGAGATTACCGCGAAAATTCGCGCGTACGCTTTTGTGGCTCAGCCCCTTCTGCCGTTCTTAGCGGACGGAGAAAGACCCGGGGATCGTTTGGCCGCGATTTGTATCCTGCAAGTGAAACCCGAACCCAGCTTTTTCCATTGGCTCATTGAACGGATAATGCGTGAGGATCAAGCTTTCTTACTTTTCCATTCTTCTATCGCCATCCTCCAACTGGTAAAAGCATATCCATTCATCGGGGTTGAAGACGCAAAAGAAGCCGTTCAGTCGGCCCTTAATCATGTTCTAGGATTCCGAGGCGGGAAGCCCGATCAAAACACGATAGAAGTACTTAATCAGGTACTGCGGCAACTGTCTACACGAACCGAAGAATTCGCTTAGTAGATGACCTCCAGTCCCAGGTCAGGCCGCCTGCCGGAATCAGACTGTGCCGAACGAATCGGCTTCTCCCGGAACCGGCCCACCCGCCTTGAAAATTGGGTGCCGCAGGTCTCAACCCCGAGAGCTGCGGCACCCAATTTCGTGCTGGGATGCCTGCCACCCTTTGCATCTCTTTCGTACATGTGTGGCAAATAAAGAGCTTACGTTTTGTCCTTCTCGCAAGTGTGGCAAGTAAAGCACTTAACGCAAGATCCGCTGCAAGTCCGAGAGCTAAAGGAGTTACAGCGGTACGAGCGTGCCGTCGGGCTGTTCCACAGGAGGCGGCCCGGAGAAGAAGCCAGAGACCATTGTGCCTGAAGCGGAGACTTAATCCGCAGTCGGTCGGATTCATTTCGAGATCGGGTGCAGGGATGGAGGTGGGAGACCGCATGCGAAGATGCGGTTCAACTCTCTTCCCCGCTTCTCTGGCTCGCCGCGAGGATTTCCGGCTTCCATCCTGGGCCCCTTTGCGCTACCCTGTCCGCAATTCCCCAGGAAGGGCAAAGCATGTTGCTGAGCCGCTACGCTTGGCTCGCCGCGCTGCTGCTGTGTGTCTCGGCCGCGGGTTTCGCCAAGACGCCCAGGCAATGCTTCACCGCCGATCAGGCCTCGCGCATGGTCAACAAGGATGTGTGCGTGTCGGTACACGTCTATGACGTGGTGGCGCTTCCAGATGGTACCCGCTTTCTGGACGTCTGCTCCCCCGAGACGCCGGATGCAAAGTGCGGCTTCACCATCATCAGCCTGTGGGGCGATCACGAGCAGGTGGGAGAACTCCAAAAGTACCGGGACCAGAACGTGCACATCCGCGGGATCGTGCGGCCGATGAACGGCCGCGCCGGAATGGTTCTGAGTCATGCGCGCCAGTTCTACGGCGGGCCGCCGCGCTTCAGGCCCAATCCCCTGCTCTCGCGGGGATTCGACGCAGCGCAGGAGCGGCCTCCGATCAGCGATCCCAATCTGCGCCACCGGGGCGGCCGCCGCGCCTTCATGAACAGCCGCGACCAGGAGCCGGTACCCGTCCGATAGCGGATCAGCGCGTCCGCTACTCCAGCGGCGGCGCAACGCGAGCGCCGAAGCGGAGAAGAACGCTTGCGAAGACCAGCGAAACCAGGGTCGCACCGAGGCCGATGCTCAGCGTGGAGTGGTCGGAGATTGCGCCGATGATTTGCGGCGAGAACGTGTCACCAAAAAAATGAATGCAGAAGAGGTTCAGCGAAATCGCAGTGGCGCGCACCGGCGCGGACACCGAGTTCACGATAGCCGTGTTCAGCGGACCGGTATTCAAAAAGATGAAGAATTCAGCCGCGAACAAAGCCGGAATGGTGAGCGCACGCGGACCGAAGAAGACCAGCACGCCGAAGGGCAGCGTCAGGGCCACGCTCCAGAACGAAAGCAGGTAGAGGGCACGATGATCGGTACGCAGCCACCGCTGCGCAATCCATCCCCCGATGATGGTCCCGGCGATGCCGTCTATCACCGTAATCGCGCTGACCGCCAGGCTGGCATTCGCCACCGAGAGGCCGTTATGGCGGTGCAAAAAGGTGGGCACCCAGGCCGAGATGCCGCCTAGTGCAAACGTGACCTCGGCCATGCCAAAGGTGGCCGTCAGGAAGGCGGAGTTGGTGAGGAGCGCACTCGCCTGCCGCAGAAAACCAGTGAAGGATTCGCGGGAAAACGTCCGGCCAGTCGCGGCGGGGATACGGTCGCAGGCGCCGCGCTCCGGTTCCCTGCCCCACAATGCGTACAGGAGAGCGACCAGCATGCCCGGGATCGCGCAGACCAGGAAGGGCGCGCGCCAGCCCAGGGCGCTGCCGATCTCTCCTCCGGCCAGATAGCCCAGCGCAGCGCCGACAGGGATGGCGAGATAGAAGATGGTGAGAATCTTGTTGCGATCGCGATCCGGATAAAAATCCGCAAGCACCGCCGGGGCGAAGATGCCGAAGGTGGCCTCGCCGACACCCACCATGGAGCGACGGAGGTAAAGCCCCCAGTAATCGTGCACAAAGGCGCTGGCCAGCGTCGCCAAGCTCCACAGCAGTGCGCCGATCACGATCAGCGGTTTGCGCCGGAACCAGTCGCCCAGCCATCCGCTCAGCGGCGCCACCAGCATGTAGGTGAGAAAGAAGGCCGTGGTCAGCGCGCCCATCTGCTGATCGCTGGCATGAAATTCGCGCTGGATCAGGGGTTGCGCGCCGGGCAGGATGTAGCGGTCCAGGTAGTTCAGGAGATTGAGGGCCAGCAGCAGGAGCATCGTCCCGACGGCGGGATGAATGCGAGGACGCGCTGGTGGTGTCGAAATCTCCATGAGATGTCACTGTCCGGAACAGACAGGGGAGAACTCAGGAATAGCACAGCAGCCATCGAATCTCCAGCCGGGCTGTAACTCGATGGGAGGGGCTTACTTCGTCTCCGGTCGCGGCCAGCGCGCTTCCACCGTGGTCCCAATTCCGCCGCGAGGCCGGAAGACGCCCTTGACCACTGCCCAAACCGGGTCGCAGGCCTTCACCATGTCCTCCAGCACCTGATTGACGATGTTCTCCTGGAAGATGCCAAGATTTCGGTAACAGAAGAGGTATTCCTTCAGCGACTTGAGCTCGAGGCAGCGCTCGCGCGGCATGTAGCGGATGGTCAGCACGCCGAAATCAGGCAGCCCGGTTTTGGGGCACACGGAGGTCAGTTCCGGATCATCGATCTCAATCTCGTAGCCGGGAAATTGGTTCTGCCACGTCTCAATGGCCGGAAATCTGAAGTCCAGGCCAGCCTTGGCGTGTTCATCGGTATAACGGGAAGCAACAGGAGCCATGCTTCTATTGTACGTGGCCCTAGATTCGCTGCCCGGCACGGATCCTGGCGCGAAGGTCCTGCTCGATTGCGGCGTTCGCCCGGTCCACCATCCCAGGCACCCGAAAGAGGTCTGCAATGGCCCAGCTCCAGGCCGCGGCCATCAGAACGGCTCCCAAAACCAGCCCCCAGCTTACCGGGTACGCGGCGATCTCCCGGGACGCCAGTTTCGCGGTCAAGCTCAGTCCTGCGGCGCAAAGCAAGAGCATGAAACTGGCACTGCGCCCCCGGCCGAGATAGAAGCGATGGGCTCCTAGACCGCCCAGCGGCATGGCCAGCAGATAGGCTAGCCAGATCTTCCGCTTGCGGCCGTCATAAGCAAAATCAAATGCGCGTTCCTGTAACCATGTAAGCTCCTGCGCCATCTGCACTGCGCCTCCTCGCGTCTGCTGGGGAATCAAGGCCCGTTGTTCGATGGAATTGGACAGCGAAGCAATTCTAGTCAGGCGATTTTCAGAAGCGCCCTTCCCTGTTCGGGGCGCGCGGATGCAACGAAGGAGGGAGTAGCGGCGCAGTTCCTACTTTGGCAACAGAGTTGTGTTTCTGCATCGCAAGAACCGTATCTTGAGTCCTATATACTGACTCAGGATACCGGAATGACTGAGGGACGAACGCATTCAAGCCGTCGCGGACTGTGGATTGGGACGGTTGTCATTCTTATAGCCGTGTTTTTCACGGCCCGCTATGCTTTCCGGCAGCGGCTGTCGGTTCGCGTTGTGCAGGCGCAGCGGCAGACGATTGTGAACACTGTGAGCACGAACGGCCATGTTGAGCCCGTGCACCCCTACCAGTTTTACAGTCCGATTTCGACCACGGTAAGAGCCGTGTATGCGCAGCCGGGGGACCATGTGCCTGCCGGAAAGCTGCTGGTGCAGCTCGACGACGTGGAAGCCCGGGCACGCGTGGCCAGCGCTGAAAGCGGGGTGAAATCCGCCCAGGCGGCGCTGGATGCCGCCATGCATAACGGCACCCAGGCCGAGCGCCAATCCGCTGCCGCAGAGGTAGAGCAGGATCAATTGACTGTGGACCAGGCGAAGTCCGATGTGGCGGCGCTGACCAGGCTCGCAGCCAGCGGAGCGGCCGCACCGGGTGAAGTTCTTGCGGCGCGCCAGCGGCTGGCAAGCGCCGAGGCGGCTCTCAAGGCCGCCCAGCAGAGCGCCCACAGTCGCTATTCTTCCGACGAGCTTTCGCGATTCCGGGCGGCATTGGCCGACGCACAAGCGGCATTGACGGCAGCCCTGCAGGTGGAAGACCAGACCCGCATCGTGGCGCCCATAGCCGGCACGGTTTACAGCATCGACGCCCAACCCTCCGAGTTTGTCGAGCAAGGCAAGCTGGTGCTCGAGATGGCCGACCTGAAAGAGGAGCGCGTTCGCGCTTACTTCGACGAGCCGGATATAGGCCGCCTCGCACTGGGACAGAAGGCGACGATCCGCTGGGATGCCAAGCCGGGCGAACAGTGGCATGGCCATATCACGCGTTTGCCGGCATCGGTGGAAACCTATACGACCCGCATCGTAGGCGTGGTCTTGATCACCCTCGACAACCCACAGGCCGGCCTGCTTCCCGACACGAATGTGACGGTACAGGTCACCACCGCGAGCCAGCCCAACGTTCTCAGCATCCCGCGCGAGGCGCTGCACTCCGAAAGCGGCGGTTACCATGTGTTCAAGGTTGCGGGGGGAGAACTGAAACGCACGCCGGTCACCATCGGGGCTCCCAACCTGACCCAGGTTCCGGTCCTGTCGGGCCTGAGTGAAGGGGATTGGGTGGCGACCGGATCAACCAACGGAGAGCCTTTGCAGCAAGGCATCCCCATCAAGGTTCAGCGGTGAAACAGCGTGTTCCATTCTTCCGTGGCCTGATCACCATTGCGCTGGGTGCCGTGATCGCATCCGGGGCGCTGGCGCAGGCGTCCACAGAGCCCTTGGAAGAGGTTCATGCGGCCCTCAATGCGGGAGCAGCCGACAAAGCACTGAGGTTGATCTCTTCCCTGCCCAACGCCGGCGAAGGCAACGCACGGGCACAGAATCTTGCCTGCCGGGTTGAGTTTGCGATGGGCCAGTGGGATGCAGCGGTGCGCGACTGCCAGCAGGCGGTGCAGCTCGAGCCAGGCAATTCCGAGTACCACATGTGGCTGGGCCGGGCGCTCGGCGAGAAGGCCAGCAATGCCAATTTCTTCTCCGCTTATTCTCTGGGCAAGCGGGTTCTGACCGAGTTCCAGACAGCCACACGCCTCGATCCGTACAACGCGGCGGCGCTGGCCGATCTGGGTTCCTACTATGTTGAGGCTCCCTCGATCGTTGGCGGCGGCTTGGACAAGGCGGAGAGCGTGGCCAAAGAACTGGACCGCGCAGATCCCGCACGCGCGGCGCAACTCCGCGCCGGCATCGCCATGGCACAAGGCGATTACGGAACAGCGGAAGCGCAGCTCAAGAAGGCGATTGCCGTCAGCCCCCATCCTGCATTCCAGTGGACAGCGCTGGCTCGCTTCTACCAGAAGCGGAAACAGTGGGCGGCGATGGATTGGGCCTTGCGCAGTTGCCTCAACGCGGCCGAACACGATCCGCAAGCAGGCGTGCCGCTGTACGACGCAGCAGGCGTGCTGATCCTCGCTAAGCGTGAGCCGGAACTGGCTATCCAGTTTCTACAGAAGTATCTTGCCAGCTCTGCGAAAACTGACGAAGCGCCTGCATTCGTGGCCTACTGGCGACTGGCGCGTCTTCAGAAGCAAGTAGGGGATGCCGCCGGAGCGAAGGCCAGCGAAGTAGCCGGCTACGAACTTGCGCGCGAATACAACCCTGCACAGGACATGAGACGTTGAACCGATACCGCCCGGGAAAGTTCGTCAAGACGTGGCGCCGGATGAGCACGCTTTCCATCGGCGGCTTTGCTCTGCTCGCCGCCAGCGTATCTGCACCTGCACAGGTTTCGCTCCGGACGATTGTTGAGTTGGCCCAGCAGAAGAGCACAGCGGTGCGCATTGCCCAGGCCGACGTCTCTCGCGCCTCCGCGCAGGAGAAGGAGTCGCGCGACGCCTTCATTCCAACACTTTCTTTTGGATCGGGACTTCCGGCATTTCCTGAAGTGGGTTTCACCGGAGCCCTGCCAACCATCTGGGACGCAAATGTTCAGTCGCTGGTCTTCAGCATTCAGCAGATTCGCTACGTGCAGGCAGCGCGTGCAGGCATCAAAGCCGCACAACTCTCGCTTAAGGATGCCCAGGAGCAGGTGGCGCTGGACGCTTCCACCGAGTACATCGAACTCGATACCGTGAACGAGGAGATGCAGGCCGCGCAGGAGCAGGAAAGCGACGCGGCCAAGATGGTGGCCATCGAGCAGCAGCGCACCGATGCCGGAGTGGATCCGCTGATCGATCTGCTGCAAGCAAAGCTGACCGCTGCTCAACTCAAGCTGAATCGACTTCACATGGAGACGCGCGCCGGGGTTCTCGAAAAGGAACTCTCCGCGCTCACAGCTCTCCCGCCTGCATCCATTGTTACGGATCACTCCAGCATTCCCGAGGTGCCTGCCATTACAGGCGTCCCACCGCAGCAGCCCACCCCCGGCGTTCAAGCCGCGCAGATGTTGGCCTTGTCGAAGGAGAAGGTTGCCAAAGGCGATTCGGAGCGTCGCAACTGGCTCTTTCCGCAGATCTCTTTCGGGGCGCTCTACAACCGCAATACAACGCTGCTGAACGACATCAATAGTTTTTACCGGCGGCCGCTGTCGGCCAACAACCTCAGCTCCGGGTTCAATATCCAGCTTCCAATCTTCGACGAAAGCATTCGTGACAAGGCGCAGGAGTCAGCGGCCGATGCTCTGCGCGCTCGCGTGGAGGCAGAGCAGGCACAACGCCAGAACGACCTTGCGATCGTCCAACTCAACAGAACGATTCGCGAGTTGGATGTCCAGGCAGAGGTCGCTCAATTGAAGCAGCAGATCGCCGGCGAACAGCTCAAGGCGGTGATGTCGCAACTGGAACTGGGGAATGGCGCCGGCAGCGGGGCGGCCGCGCCCCCGCAGTTAAGCCCCGAAGCCGAACAGCAGGCGCTCATTGATGAGCGGCAAAAATACATGGATTCGCTGGACGCCGGATTTGAACTGAACAAGGCGCGTCTGAACCTCCTGCGCTCCCTTGGTCACATGCAGGATTGGCTCAACGAATTGCACACGCGCTGAATTGCGCAGTGCGGCAAAGCCTGTTAATCTACAAATGGTTCCAGCCGGAATCATTGCAGTGCGCCCGTAGCTCAGCTGGATAGAGCGACTGACTACGAATCAGTAGGTCGGGAGTTCGAATCTCTCCGGGCGCACCATACATCCCTTCTTAAAGTTCTCTTCTTGGTGAAATCGCTTCGGCGAGGGGCCTCGCTGCGCGCGTGAGCTGTGCTCCATAGATTTGAGCCGTTGTACGCGCCCGAAGGCCTCATGCAACGGCTCAGAAGTTCCTTATTGCTGTGCTTCAGCCGGCCAGTGTGAAGACGATGCTGATCGCGGTCTCCATCTCAACCGGCTGTCCATTGAGCTGGTAGGGCTTGTAGCGCCAGGTTTTTACCGCCTCCGTCGCTGCCTGCCGAAGCATCTGCGGCCCACTCAAGACGCGCAGGCTCTTCACTGCTCCTGATTTGGAGATGATGGCCTGCAACACCACGGTACCGGAGATACGAGCTTCCTTGGCAATGGTTGGATAGAGCGGCGGCGTCTTTCGAATGAGCAAGCTGTTGGCAACGCCCGACGAGATGGCAATCGGGCTGGTCGGAGACATGTGTACGATCGGCTGCCCCGGCCCATTGAAGACGCCGGGATTGACGGCACTCCCGCCCAATCCGGCGGTGTTCACCGGTGGCGGCGCATTGCCAACGGGGGCGCTGTTGGTTTGTTTGGCAATCCGCGTTGGAGCGGAGAGTTGCTCGTCCATCATGGCAGACTGCACAGGCGTCCCCTCGGAGTTCGTGTCCGACGGATCACCGGAGGAGGCGGAAGCGTCCTCTGTAGAGGACTGCGCCGCATCTTCTGCCGCCTTCTCAGTTGCCTGAGATGTGCCGGCGTGCGGCTTTGGTGTATTTTCGACCGGTTGAGCGTACCTCGCAGCAGTCGACATTTGTAGCGGCTGCGCCGCCACAGGTTTCGTTCCGTGGCGGAACAAAGGAATCAGCAGGAGTGCAAGCAAAAGAACGCACGCGCCAACCGCGGCAAGCACGATCTGCTTCTTCTTGGACGTACTCTCCTCTTCGAGGGGTTCCGGCTTCTCTCGAAAGAGATCCACAATGGCCGCGTCCGTCATTGCCGCAGCTTTTGACTCATGGCCCTTGGCGACTCCAGGCCGTACCGGCGAGACCGGAAGCTCTACCGTCGTCCCGCGGGACTCTGCCCTTTGCGGTGCGCGGACTGCTGTCGGCTCAGGCATGCGATCCGTCGAATCTTCTTCATCGCTAGCCGCAGGCAGCGGGGAAGGAGCGAGGCGCAGCCTCTCGATCGTAGCGGCCGCCGTCCCTTCCCCTGAGTTCGCAGATCCCAAACCCTTCGCCTGCTCGCCAAAGCGGCGGCTCGGCTCCAGACGGTAGGAGACCGAGCGCGACACCTGATCCGCCAGCGGGCTGGGCACTTCTGGAGGAGCGGAAATCTCCGGACCGGACCAAGGCGATCGCGCTCCCCGCGGCCTGCCCACGCCTGGCGCTACGCCAGCGCCTCGGGCGGGTGCCTGGCTCAGTGGCCTCGAGCCTTCCCCTTCGAAAGGAACGGCCTGCGGGCCGCTAACCTTGGGCGAGAGAGGCGCAGAAGCGGCGCCATCCCACTCGCTGAAGTCTTCAGGAAGAGTGTCCGGCAGAAGCGGAATTACTTCTTCTGGAGATGCCATTGACCATCGTCTCCTTTCTCATAAACTGCGCCCTTGTACGTGCGCGTTTCCCGAGACGCCTTCTCTCCTGTAGTGCGATCGCCAAGGCCTTCTGGCTGGGCAGGAGCAGGAGCGGAGTGGCCCGGGGTTGATATCCGTGGGGAAGGCGTGTGGCTGGTTCCAGCAGGCAACGAAGTAAGTTCCGACAATCCTTTCACCTCAAGTTCAACCGTGGCATTTGCGGTGGAGTATCTTTCAGCATCCGCGGGGATAAAGGACACGGTGAGCCTGTATCTTCCCGGGGGCAGCACAATACCCGTCGGCGGAGCATAGACGAACGCTCCAGCGACGGATGCGGTGGCATTCAATTGGGCAGCGCTCAAGGCCGTCCCGTAGGAAATGGCGGAAGGCGCCGGCCAGTTGAGGTCCACTGGCTGTTTCTCGGCAACCGAAACCGAGACCACCGCGCGCGCCACGTTGTAATTCAGCGTGTCAGCGGGCGTGAAGGTAACGGTGAGCTTATGCACCCCCGGTGAAAGAACCTCGCCTGCGGCAGGCATATACGCAAAAGAGCCCGGCATGTTCGCTGTGGCGTTGAGTTGTTCCGTCCCCAGGGCGCTTCCCTGCGTCACGGGAGCCGGCTCCGACCACTGAATCTCCGGCGTGGCCTTGCTCACGGTCAATTTGCCCCGGATGATCGTCGTCGTGTAACCAGCGTCGTCCGCTGGTGTAAAGAGAGCCAGGAGAGGATGCTCACCCGCTGCCAGCACCGCCCCGGGCCCAGGGGTATATTCAAACCGGCCGGCAACAGGCGATGAGGCACAGAGCTCTTTCGCGCCCAGTTGGGTTCCGTACGGGATGGCCTCCAGCGGCGGCCAGTGGACGGCAGGCGTTGCCCTCGTGACCGTGATCGTTCGCGTGGCCTCGGCTTGGGTGTAATTCGCCTGATCGGCGGGGGTGAAGCCTACGGATAGGGTGTGGGTGCCCGGCTGGAGCACTTCGCCGGGGCCTGGCGAATAATCGAACTTACCGGGCACCGGCGACCAGGCATTCAGATATTTCTCGTCCAGGGGCTCGCCACGTGCGATCTCGGGCGGGGAGGGCCACGTGAGCTCCGGCGTGGCCTTGGTGACCACGATCGAGACCGCCACCTGCAATGGATCCTCCCAGGATTCGGCCGGGGTGAAGGTCACCCAGAGGGTGTGCGTTCCGGTCGGCAGCACATACCCTGGGCCCGGGGTGTACACGAATTTTCCGGGGACTGAGGCAGTGGCATTCAATTGGGTCGCACTGAGCTTTTCGCCGTAGCTGATGGGGCCCGGCGTGGGCCAGGTTACCGCCGGGGCTGCGCGCCGGCCGGGAGGCGCCAAGGTTGAGGCGTTGGATGGATCTGTAACTTGAGAATTCACCTGCGCAATATTCCTCCCGTAAGCTATGGGCTCGGAACTTCCCCTCCTCGGCGGCGCCGGGCTGCCGGAGACGGCCGCGGCCATCTCCAGGCTGACGACTGCGAGCGGGCTCTCGGGGCGGCCGCTCGCCCCGGCTGCCCCCTGATCGTCGGGAATCTTCCACTGCACCGGCCGGCCAAGCGCTCGCGCGATGATCTCTTCGTTCTCCGCTTCCGGCGCGCGGGCATCCATCCGGTTGACCACAATCTCCAGATTGGAGCCTCGCTCTGAGAAAAATTGGGAGATGACGCGATTGGAATTGCGCAGTTCGGAGATGCCGGTTTGCGTAACCAGATAAATGGTGCTGGCTACCTCAAAGAGCGCTTTGCCAGCTACATCGATGCGTGAGCCTACATCCACCACCACGTGATCAAATCGACGCCGGGCCACAGCGATCAGTTTTTCGATAGCTGCCTGTGAGGCTTCTACCTCCGGAACCCGGCTGGGTGCGGCGAGTAAAAGCAATCCCGCTGGATGCCGGACCAGAAACTGTTCACGAAGCTTCGCGTCGAGCTGATTCACCTCGCGCAGCGCATCCTCCGTCGAATACTCAGCGGTTACTCCCAGACAGAGGGCGGCATCTCCGATAGGAAGCGCGAGATCGATCAAGAGAGTGCTCTTCTCCGAGGTCCTGGCCAAAGCAATGGCCATGTTGCAGGCCACGGTGGTTACGCCCGATCCCCCTTTCGATCCGGCAAAGACGAGCAGCTTTCCCTGTGGTCTTTCCGCAGGAACCAGCGTGGGACGCAAGGTCGTTGCGCGCTCCAGTGCTTCAGACATTCCGCCTGGCGCCAGAGGCAGCGTGAGATATTCGCGAGCCCCCGCCCGCAGGAACGAAGCCGCCCGCTCCCGATCCGGCTTCTCCGAATACACCATCACCGTTGCTCGATCGCCGCCTCGAACCTCTTCCACGAGTTGCGCAGCGAGCTCTGGATCGCTGTCTCCGTCGAGCACGATCAGGTCGAAAGTCCCAAACAACCGCTGAAGGTGGCCGGCAGCTGGAGGGTAGGAATCGAACTCACGCACCGCCGTGCGATGGGCCTCGGCCAGCGCTTCCGCCACTGCACACCGCATCTTCTGGTGCGGGCCAATCAAGGCTACCGACAGAGCTTCGGCCGTCAACCCGGCAGCATATGTCGAAGCCAAATTTGGTGAAGCGGGTGCTGAACTCACGGTTGAGCGCTCCTCGAAAACGAGCCGATGCCAGCTCGCATCCTGACCTGAGGCTGTTCGGGGCTGGATCTGACCGGCTCTTGCGCCTGTTCGTTCGATCTGACAGGACAACCAATCCGAGGCCTAGCTGCCCGAGAAACGCGCTACCGAGGAAAAATGGGGCGGGTGTAACTCAAATGTGGAACTTAGATAACCATTATGGGGTACCTATACCAAATCCGACCCATTACCAAAGTACATTGGCCTTGTGGAGCCTCTCCGAATTTCTGCTTTGGATTTCTCCCATGCTGACTACAATGGTCGGGAGCGATCATCCTGCACCGGCATGTGAATTTGCTGCCAAAATGCAATGCACGTTATGGGCCCGAGTCGCTGATTCTGAGGTGCTGGCGAATTCAATGGTCGATTGGAGCAAGTTACCCGATCTGGGCGCGATCGCGCTGCTGACCGCCGCCTTTGCAGCCGTGGCGCGACATAGCAAGGCGTCTGTGTCCGGATTGTGGCTTACCGGCTGGTGCATGATCGCGCTGCATTTTGCCGCACTCGTCTTTGCGCCCCTGAACGGCTTTGCGGGTAATTTTGCCGAATTCGTCGGCCTCTCTGCTCTGACCTGGGCGGGTGTACTTTTTCTCTGGGCATCGGTTCCCTATCGTTCGCACCTATCCAGCCGCTGGATGCTCGCCGTCCTGCTCGGAACCAATACGCTCTATCTTGCGGTCTCGATTTTGACTCCTGCGCCCCGATGGGCTCTAACCGGGAGCGCCATCCTCTTTGGCGCGGCGCCTCTGGTGCTCGCGCTTCTTGCTGCACGCCAGGTTCGGCATCCACTGCGCTGGACCACCACCGCTCTCTACTGCGCTTTATCCATCTTTTTGCTCTTATTCCAGAACCGGCCTAATGATGGCCAGTATCTGGCATTGAACGCAATCTTCTTTACCGTTTACCTGGGATGCTGTCTCCACTTCTCTTATGTATACCGGCGGCTGGCGGCTGGAACATTCATTACCAGCGCTGGATTTTTTACCTGGGCCGCAGTGTTTGTCGTAGGGCCGTTCATGCAGTCGAGCTTTCCCTCTATCCACATTCAGGATGAGGTTTGGAATCTGCCCAAGTACGTAGTCGCGGTCGGCATGATTCTACTGGTTCTCGAGGAGCAACTCGAGCACAACCTTCACCTGGCGTTGCATGATGAGCTCACGGGACTCCCCAACCGGCGTCTCTTTGCAGACCGCCTGGAGCTTGCCTTGGAGCGGGCCCGACGCGGCGGCGCCCGCGCGGCGCTGCTGGTCCTTGATCTCGACCGCTTCAAACAGGTGAACGATACGTTTGGGCATCACATCGGCGATCTGGCTCTCGCGCGCTCCGCGCAGATCTTTGTAGGCCGGGTGCGGCGCGTGGATACGGTAGCGCGCACCGGAGGGGACGAATTCTCGGTAATTCTGGAAGACCCAGTTACCCGCGAAGATGCCGAGCATGTGGGCAGAACCCTCGCGGAGTTACTGGAACGCCCGATGGTCCTCGAAGGCCATGAGATCCGCGTCGGCGCCAGTGTCGGCGTGGCGATCTTCCCAGAAGACGGAACCACTCCCGAAGGCCTTTGCATTGCAGCCGATGTGTGCATGTATGAGCGCAAATACGGACCTGGAGGCCGCGGATTCTTCCATCGCCAGCCTTCGATCTTCCCGGAACGAGTTGAAGAGGCACAGAGCGAGGCCAACTAGGATTAGGCTTTCTGTCACTGGAAAAAGAACGGCCCGGACCTTGGTCCGGGCCGTATCTCGTTCATGCGGAATCACTAGCTCTGGCTGCCGCCGCCCTGACCGCGTCCACCACCGCTGGGACGGCGGCGCCGGCGACGGCGATTGTTGTTGCTTCCGCCCTGCGGACGCCCGCCACCGGTGCTTTGACCCGCCGGCGCCGCGCCCTCCGCGCGGTTAAAGTTCGGCTCGTTCTCCTCGTCGAACTCCTCGCCTTCCTCGCCGAACTCGTCGCCACCCTCAATCAGGATCGTGCTCTGGTTGGAGCTGGGCTGACGCTCATCGAACTGGTGCCGTTCCTGGCGGGGCCGTGCGGGAGCGGCCTCTGCTTCTTGTTCACCGCCGGCTGCCTCGGCTTCGCCACCCGCCTGCTGCGCCAGCTTGGCCTTCTGCTCCTTGATGAGCGCCTTGCGGCTCAGCTTGATGCGGTTGCCTTCGAGAGCCAGTACCTTCACCATGACCTGATCGCCTTCGCGCAACTCGTCCTTCACGTCCTTGACGCGGTGCTCGGCGATTTCGGAGATGTGCAGCAGGCCATCGGTGCCCGGGAAGATTTCGACAAATGCGCCGAACTCAGCGAGGCGAACCACCTTGCCCAGATAAACCTTGCCCACTTCCGGCACGGCTGTGATGTCGTTGATCATGGCCAGAGCCTTCTTCAAGCCCTCGGCGTCGGACGAAGCAACGCTGACCTTGCCCGAATCATCCACATCAATCTTGGCGCCAGTCTGCTCCACGAGTCCGCGAATGGTCGCACCGCCCTTGCCGATCAGGTCGCGAATCTTGTCGGTCGGAATCATCACCGTCTCGATGCGCGGCGCATACTTGGAGCGCTCTGTGCGGGGGCCGTCCAGCTCGGCGTCCATTTTGTCGAGCAGGAAGAGCCGACCACGGCGCGCCTGGTCCATCGCCTGCTCCAGGATCTGGCGCGTCAGGCCAGCAACCTTGATGTCCATCTGCAGCGCGGTGATTCCCTGACGGGTACCTGCCACCTTGAAGTCCATGTCGCCATAGTGGTCTTCCGCGCCGGCGATGTCGGTCAGGATTGCGTAATCGTCGCCCTCCTTCACCAGGCCCATGGCCACGCCGGCAACCGCCCCCTTGAGCTTGATGCCGGCGTCGAACAGCGCCAGGCTGGCACCGCACACCGACGCCATCGACGAGGAGCCGTTGGACTCCAGAATGTCGCTGACCACGCGAATCGAGTACTGCGACTCTTCCGCCGAAGGCAATACCGCGGAGATCGCTCGCTCGGCCAAGGCGCCATGGCCAACTTCGCGGCGGCCTACGCCAGTCATGCGGCCGGTTTCGCCCACGCTGAACGGCGGGAAGTTGTAATGGAGCATGAAGTTCTTCTTCCGCTCGCCCTCGTAAGACTCAAGCCGCTGGCTCTCATCCATGGTGCCTAGCGTCGCCGTCACCAGAGCCTGTGTCTCGCCGCGTGTGAACAGCGCCGAGCCGTGGGTGCGCGGAAGCACCTTCGTCTCAATGCTGATTGCACGGATCTCGTCGAAGGCGCGGCGATCGGGACGGATGCGCTCCTTGGTCACCTGCTCGCGGAACAGCCGCTCCCGCATGAGCTCGTAGTAGTGCGCCAGCTTCTTCTTGGCCGCCGGATCATCGGCAGGCAGCTCGGCAGCGAGCTCGTCCTGAATCTGCTTGATGAGCGAATAGCTCTCGATCTTGGCATGCTTCTTGGTATCCAGAGCGTCCTTCAGACGATCGCCGATCTTCCCCTTCAGCTCGTTGTAGTAGGTCTCATCGATCTCGGGGGCCGTAAACGCACGCTTCGGCTTGCCGGCCTTCGACACCAGCTCTTCAATCGCGGCGACGATCTTCTTGATCTGCTCGTGCCCGAACTCGATGGCGGCAACGATGGTCTCTTCGGTCTCTTCCTTGGCGCCGGCCTCGATCATCACGATGCCGTCCTTGTGTCCGACCACCATGATGTTGACGGTGCTCACCAGGCGCTCCGCGTAGGTCGGGTTCACCACGAACTCGCCCTCCACGCGGCCCACGCGCACCGCGCCCACCGTCGCGCTGAACGGAATATCAGAAAGCGCCACCGCCGCAGTTGCGGCATTGATGGCGATCACATCCGGATCGTTTTCCTTATCGGCGGAGAAGACCAGCGCAATCACCTGGGTCTCGTTCCGGAAGCCATCGGGGAACAGGGGACGGATGGGCCGATCGATCTGGCGGGCCGTCAGAATTTCTTTCTCGCTGGGCCGGCCTTCGCGCTTGATGAAGCCGCCGGGAATGCGTCCGCCAGCGTAGGTGTACTCGCGGTAGTCCACGGTAAGGGGGAAGAAGTCGATGCCTTCACGAGGGTCCGGAGAAGCGACTGCGGTGGCCAGAACAACCGTCTCGCCAGTGGAAACCAGCGCTGCGCCGGAGGCTTGCTTGGCCATGCGGCCGGTTTCAATGACCAGCCGCTTGCCGCCGGCAAGCTCGACGGCTACTTCATGCTTGGTTGACATAGTGTCCTCTTTTCTGTGTTTTCGCTAGGGAAACTTGGGTGGGGAGACGCGCCCGCGCACGCAACCTGGAGCACAGCAGGCCGTGGCCCGCCAATGCAGGTGCCCCGTAAAGGGGACGTTGCTCGCATGTGCCGTGGGGAGATGGCGGAGGATGCACGCCCGCGACGCGCGATCGTCGTCACGCGCCGATAGATGTGCGTTGTCCCTGGCAGGATGAGGGCCTCGCCAGGGAGCTCATGGCCCCACATTCTGGGTGGAACAGGGGCCTTGACCAAGCTCCGGTCTGGGCGCTTCCGGTTCAATACGCGGGCTTTCTGATTACTTGCGGATACCGAGCTTTCCAATCACGTCCCGGTAACGGTCCGAGTCGTGCGCCTTCAGGTAATCCAGCAGGCGGCGGCGCTTGCTAACCAGCATCAAGAGGCCACGCCGGGAGGCATGGTCCTTCTTGTGGGTCTTGAAATGCTCGGTCAACTCGCCAATCCGCTCACTCAGAATCGCGATCTGGACCTCCGGCGAGCCGGTGTCCGATTCATGGGTACGGAAGCGTTCAATCAGGGTTGCTTTCTTTTGGGTCGCCAGCACGGCGTGTGTTACTCCTCTTTTTTTCTCTCAGTCCACTCTTAAGTGTCTGTATTGAGAGTACCATGAGTCACGCCATCAGGAAACCGCCTGCGCTGCCGGGCCTCTTGGTTTCCTTGATCCCTGGTTCCTGCCTCACTGCGTCTCCGGACCCAGCCAGTAATCGGCTCGCGCCACAATCTTCGCCCCATAGTCCTGCACGGTACGGACCTTGATGGTGTGCAATCCAGGCGTGGGATCGGAGGGGCTGAACGTGATCAGGTAGCGATTTCGCATGTGCTTGGCCGCGTTCACCACCCGGGCCTCGAACTTCCGGTCGCCGGTGAAGGTGGTGTATTCGCCTCCGCTCATCGCGGCAATCTCCTTGGTCACGTTCTTGCGGAAACCTTTCACCAGCATGGCCAGCGCGGAAACCATGTTCAACGTCCGATCCTCGCCGTTGTCCTTCAGATCGTGCGCAAACTCGGCCTCGCCGGGAGAAAACGCCACGCTCAGTACCAGCACATCGGACTCCCCGATCTGCCGGATGATGCCGGCAGGCTTTGCGTGCTTGCTGCCGTGATCGCGCTTTTCGCTAATGAGCAACAATACCCTGCGGAAGGACCGCGGTTGGGACTGCAACAGGTTGACCGCGTAGCTGATCGTGTCCAGCGTAGCCGCCCCGCCGTCCCCCGGCTGCAATTGCTTCAGCTCCTGGTTCACCTGGTCCCCGGCATGGGTAAAGTCCTGAATTAGATGCTGGGTGGAGTCGTAGCCCACCAGCGCTACCCGGCTGCGCGGATCAGCCAGAAACAGATCGAGGAGCGGCCCCAGCTTGGCCAGCTTGTCGAACTCCAGCACGCTCGCCCCGCCCAGTTCGACGGCCACCACCAGAGCCACAGGCGCGGTATCCATCTCTTCCTGCACGTGAATCTTCTGCGGGATGCCGTTGTCCTCAAGAATGAAGTCTTTCTGCTTCAGCCCGTAGATGATGTTCCCATTCTTTTGTTCCACGAGCGTGGGCACCAGTACCTCAGTCGTCGTGGTGCTGAAAGTCGCCTGGGACTGGGCATTTGGCATCGGCTCGGGCGGCACAACCGGCGGCAATTGCTGCGCGCGCACCTCCGCGCCTGCCGTGAGAGCAACGATAAGCAAAAGAAAACGACCAAGGATACCGATGCGCATGCGATCTGGATCAGGATAAAAGATCGGCCGGATCAGCCTGCCGGATCCCACAGGCTTAGACGGGCTGCGTCAGAAACGGGCTCAGCCCCGGCCGCGCGCTTCCCGTTCCAGCCGGCCTGTCCAGCGCAAAAAACTCAAGAGTTCCCAGCGCGTGGTCCAGAGAAAGCCCAGCACACTTCTGGCCGTCAGCGTCTCGGCCTTCTGGCCGGAGTAGGTCTCCACCCGCCAGCGCAGGTACTCGCTGCGCCAGGGCGTCAGCCGATGGCCGCGGGTCGCGTTCCAGATGAAGCGGAGTGCTGCCAACACAGGGGAATCCTCTTCTCCCCAGTATAGAAGGCGCGCCGGTAAAAACCGGGAGCAACATCACATCTTGTTGAAGAGACTGTTGGAGGGCGAAGCCAACTCCGCAATCACACTCTCCAGCGCGGATTGCTGCGTCTGGTTGAGCGAGAGCTGGGTAGCAATCGTCGGCAGATCCGCCTGCACCAGGGTGCTTTGCGCCGCAGTCAATTGCGTCTGTTCGCTGCTGACCGCGCTCGCGGCCGAGGTCAGCTGCGTCAGCGAATTGTCGATCGTCACGCGCTGCTGGGAGACATAGTTCAGCGCCGTATTCAGCGCCCCAGTATCCGCAGCCGCCTGGTTCTCGTTCACTGTACCGCTGGAGAAGTCGGCCACCAGAGCATTCAACGCTCCGAACACGCTGTTCGTCCCGCTGCCGAGAAAGACCTGGTCGCCCGGAATATTCAACTGAATCTTCTGCCCATTGGGCAGCTCCAAAAAGTTGATGTTCCCGTCTCCGCTATAGCCGGTGACCGCATTAGAGGTCGAGAAAGGGGCCGTCGCGGTTTGCCCGCCCGCGAAGATGTACCGGCCCTGATAGCTGGTGTTGGCAAGCGACTGCACCTCGGAGAGGATTCCGGATATCTGATTGGCAATCGACTTGACGTTGCTGGCGCTCATGGTGCCATTGTTGGCGCTGGTCGCCAGCGAAATCGCCTGGGTCAACTGCGACACCACGCTCCCCAGCGCGGAGTCGGCGACCTGCAACTGCCCCGTAACCAGGTTCGAGCTCTGCGTGAACGAATCATCCTGCTGAATCTGGCTGAGCAGCAGCACGTTTTGGCCGGCTCCGGCCGGATCCTCGCTGAGCGAAGCGATCTTTGCGCCGCTCGAGAGCTGTTGCGACAGATTTTGCGCATTCACCTGCGTCTGATTCAGCGCGTCCACCAGACTGGAAACATAGAACGGGTCCACTCGCATCGAATAGCTCCTGGTGTTTAGCTTTCAGGCCCTTAAGGCCCCACAGGACGGCCCGCGAGCCAACCTGTATCCCCAACGCCATCGCCCAGCAGAATCCGCCTCAAACCGGAAACCCTGCTTCTACGCGACCGCCGTCTCCACGCCCAGGTTCAGTGCCGAAGTCATGATCGAGTTCAGGATGGTGAACACCTGGGAGGCCGCCTGATAGCTGGTTTCGAGCAGCGAGAGCGCCGCGGCCTGATCGTTCAGATTCACGCTCGAGAGCGCATTGCACTGCGACTGCAACTGCGATACGGAGGCGCTCTGCGCCGTACTTTCGGTCTGCGCCTCAGCGACCGTCGAGCCCAGCGCGGATACAAAGCTCGAATAAAAGTCGATGGGCGACTGGCCCGGCGATCCGTTCTGGCTCGTGCCGGTCTGGGCGGAGGCGGAGGAAGTCTGCGTCAGTTGCGGTACCCCCGCCGCACCGTACAACTGCCAGGTCAGGTTCAGCGGAGGAGCGCCATCGGAAAGCCCGGACAGCATAATCCCCGTAATGTCTGCCACGGGAACCACTAGATTGCCGCTGGCATCGAATGTGAGGCTCCCCGTCGCCGCCACCACACCGCCCAGAGAGAGCTGATAGTTCCACTGCTCGGCGGTCGGGTCGGCGGTGCTGGGGCCAGCATTGGTATAAGTCACCGCTGCCTGATAGCTTTTGCCCTTTGCATCGTAAACAGTGGTCGCTCCGGTCACGGAATTCCCTACAGGAGTGCTGGAACTCAGATTCTGCGTCAAGCTGAAGGACGTGGTTGCCGAGGGGGCGATGCGCGCGTTGTCGGCCAGGTCCGCCATCGCCATCGCATTCGAATTGTCTCCGCTTCCCTCGCCTGCCCCCGCTGCCGCAATCTGGTTGGGATCAGTCATCACCACCGCCATGGCCGCCGCACTGCCTGCCACCTGGGCCGGCGGGTTGAAGATATTCAGGAGATTGCCTGAACCGCTCACTCCGGCAAGATCCGTGCCTGCATTGTTCTGCTGATTCACCGCGGTCGAGATTCCATACGCAAGCTGATCGAGCGAGCTCAAAACCCTGGGCAGATCCACATCCCGCGCGGTCAAGTACCCGCCCAGTTGGCCGCCCACCGCGGTTGGGTCTGGCTGCGCAATATTTTCGCCGCCAACATAAAACTGCGTCAGGCCGTCGACCTTGCCAGTAGTCAGTTGGTAGCTCTGCCCCTGCGAAACCAGCAACTGGCCTGAGGTCGTAGTGATGGAAAGCCCGTTATCCTCCGTCGTCACCTGGTTGATGCCGATCAGTTGCGAAAGCTGGCTGATGTCCTGCTGCCGCTGATCCTCCAGCGGTCCGGCATCCTGATTAGGTGACGCCGACTGGATGGCCAGGTTCAACTGCGCAATCGCAGAGGTTAACGTGTTCACCTGCCCGGCGATGCTGGCCGCCTCCTGGTCGAGGGCCGCCTGCTGTCCATTCAGGCTTCGCGCAGCACTCGACACATCACCGGAAAGCAGCCTGGCAGCCGAGAGCACCTGGTTCCGCAAAGCGCTGTTGGTAGGATCTGCTTGCAGCGAAGAAAACGAATCGAAAAAATTCGTGATATCGGTTCCGATGTCGCCGGCCGCGGAGGTGGACGAACCCGAATTGGGCGTGAACAGAGCCTGGATGTTGTTGAGCGCCGCCAGCCGCGTGGTCGATGCTGAAGCCAACTGCTGCTGCTGGTCGAGCCGCTGCAACAGAACCCGGTCGCGCCGCGAGGTTGAGCCCGCCTCCGTCACGCCGGTGCCGACCTGTACCCCATCGAGAAAAACCGGGGTGTTTTGACGCCAGGTCGGCGACTCTGCGCTGTACCCCGGCGTATTCGCGTTGGCAATGTTGTTGGCCACTACTCCCAGAGCGGCCTGGTCGGCATCCAGCGCCCCACCGATGATCCCCAGCGCGGAGTTAATCGTGCCCATCATTCGCCTCCGCCCATGTCCATCCCCGCGCCTGCGCCTCGCTGTACTCGACCCGCGCAGCACGGATCTGCTGCAGCCGCTGCAGGACACGCACATTGCTTCGCGTTGCCGCCAAAACCCGCCGCAGCGTCTCCATCTCTGCGGTTGCAGCCCGCATGTGCGCAAACATCTCCTCCCGCTCTGCAACCGTCTTCTGCGGCAACCCGCGGGTCAACACCTGGCAGGCGATGGCCAGTTCCTCCAGCCGGCCCGCATCCAGATGCGCCAGCGCCAGCGAAGCCTCGCTGATCAAGGCCTGCAAACCCGATCGAACCAGTCGATCTCTCTGCGCCGCCATGCAGCGATTCCCTTCCTGCGCCCTTACCGGCCGCCGCCCAGCATGGCGTCGACCAGCTTCGAGGCCACCGCCGCGGCGGGTACGCTGTAGGTGCCGGCCGCGAGCGCAGCCTGCACCGCGGTCACCTTGTCGGCCCGCACGCCGTCCGCACCGGCGATCTGTGCAGCCTCATTGCCGGCACTGCTCAGTGTCGCCCGGTCCGTACTGGCGCCATCCGTACCTGCGGCTCCGGTACGCCCGCTCCGCCGAAGTTCAACCTCCGCCGATGTGGCCCCGCCAATCCCCAGTAGGTTTCCCAGGTTCTCCACATTGTTGTAAATCTCCATCGCACGGCTCCTCACTCGACCTTATCGGCTGCCTCCCAGCTGACTTTAGTCACAAAAGATTCCTTAGATCGGTATTTTTCTGCCGATTTGCGGTTGCTCTTCCCTGCACGGGTTCCGTTCGGAAACGGGAGAGCTCGCGAACAATCCGCTCGGCAATGCCAAATCCACCCTGCTGGCTGATGCCCTGGGCCAGAGCCTGCGCAGCAAACTCCCCCAGCGCCGAGCCGGAGTCGCTCTCCTCCTCGCCGCCCGTCAGCCCATCGCCCGCGCTCAGCGGCTTGAGCAGTTCCTCCATCATCTGCCCCTCAAACTCGTGCGCAGCCCGCACCAGCCGCGGCGAAGGCGCCGGCCCTGTTCCCGCATCCATACCCGTGACCAGCATCGTCCTTACCCCTCCGAATCACTGCCCGCCTGTTCCCTGCTCCCTCGTTCCCTTGTTCCCCACCCTTACATCACTTCCAGGTCCGCCTCCAGAGCGCCGGCCTCCTTCATCGCCTGCAGGATCGAGATCACGTCGCGGGCCCCGGCGCCGATCCGCTGCAACTCCTGCACCAGATCCTCGACGGTTGCGCCCTCCTTGAGGTCGATCCGGTTCACGGGTTTGTCCTGGGCGTTGACATCGGTCTGCTGCACCACCTGGGTATTGCCCCTCCCCAGAGGGTTCGGTTGCGAGACCTCGAAGCGCGAGATGACGTGCACGCTCAGGCCGCCGTGCAAGATCGAAACCGGCTGTAGATGCACGGTCCCGCCGATCACCACGGTTCCGGTACGTTCATTCACCACCACCCGCGCGCGTGGGTAGACCTCGATCTCCGCCTCCTCCACTTTGTCGAGAAGCTGGGCGGGATCTTCACCCGGACGAAGCAGGATCTCCACCCGCCGGCTGTCGGCTGCGCGGGCGCGCTTGCCCCCGAGCGCCTTGTCGATGGCCGCCGCCATGCGTTCGGCGGTGTGAAAATCGGCGTCGTTCAACAGCACGTTCACCGCGCGCATCTGCTTCAGGTCCACCGAGACCGCGCGCTCCACCAGTCCCCCGCCCGGAATCCGCGCTGTGGTGGGATGGTTCATCTGGCGCACGTTTCCGGCCGAAGCCACCATGTATCCGCCCAGCACCAGCGGTCCCTGGGCTTCGGCGTAGATCTGGCCGTCGGGCGCATAGAGCGGCGTCATCAGCAGAATGCCGCCCTCCAGCGAACGGGCGTCTCCTGCCGAGGAGACCGTCACATCCACCTTCGAGCCGGGCATGCTGAAGGGCGGCAGCGTAGCCACCACAAAAACCGCTGCCATATTCTTCACCTGCATGTTGTTGGCGCTCATCGCGCCGGTCTGGGGCACGGTTACGCCCATCCGCTCCAGGGCTGAAACCAGCGTCTGCGCGGGGAAGACCGTCTGCTGGCTGTCGCCGCTGCCGCGCAACCCCACAACCAGGCCGTAGCCCACGAGCTGGTTATCGCGGATGCCCTCGATGGTGGCCACATCCTTGATCCGCGCCAGGTGACCCGGCTGCTGCGCGACGAGAGGACCCAAAGCGAATCCCAGGACCGCCGCCGGCAGCCGTCTCCCACCCATGCAAAGAATCCCCCACTGTCTCGCGCGTTTCATCGCCCGCCCTCAGAACACCAGAATCCGCTGCAGCCAGCGCACCAGCGGATTCTGCCGATAGGTCGAATCGTTCACGATTCCCTTCCCGGTGACCTCAAGCTCGAGATCCGTCATCGCCGCCGACTGCACCTGGTTTTGCGCGCTCACATCTTCAGGCCGCACCAGCCCGCGCAACCGGATCAGCTGCGTCTGCTGTGAGAAGGTGAGCTGGCGGGTGGCCTGCACCACCAGCATCCCGTTCGGCAGCACGTCGACCACCTCGGCTCCAAAGGTGGTCTCCAGGCTGGAATTGGTGGTGCTCTGCCCCTGCGCCGTAAGGCCCGACGAAGCCGTGGCTCCCACCAGGTTCTGCATGCTGTTGCCCGCCTTAAGCGCCCCAAACAGCGACGTCAGCGCCGAGTTGGCGTTCGACGCCCGCGCATTCTTGACCTGGCCATCGGTCGAGGCGGCCAGGTTCTCGCTGACCACGATCGAAACTACATCGTGCAGCCGGAAGGCCTTCACATCCGTGGCGAGCCGCACCAGTTGCCCGGAGGAACTCCACAGCGATCCCTCGCTGCGCACCTCGGCCGCCTGCTGCGCACGGACTCTCTCGATGTAGCTGCGCAGCGCGCTCTCCGGCGGGGTGGGCCTGGAGCCGGGCACCAGCGGAAGATGCTTCTTCGCCGAAGCTGCCGGAACCGCAAACAGCAGGAGGCAGATCAGCCAGGCGCTTCGAAGGCTCGCGTTCATCGCTCTCCCCATCGGCTCGCAACCAGAGCCGCACGGCCCTTACCGAGCGCCACGGCGAAGAGCATCCGGTTGCCGGCCATCGTCCGCACGCGCAGCGTCGCGCCCAGACGGGCAGGCTCGAGCGCTACCACCAGCATCTCCATCGAGGCCATCGGCGTCTCCTCGGTCACCAGGAGCCGATCTCCCGCTCGAATGACGACAGACGCATTGGGCTTTGTTTCCTTTTTGGGTGTAGCGAAGGAATCAGGCTTTTGAATCCAGCGCCCCGGACCGCCTGCCGCACCGCGCAGCAACTGCCAGTCCACCCCCGTCGCCGGATCCCGGCGCGCCTCAACGAGCGCGCCGGCTTGGTTCCTTTCCTGAGCAAAGTCGCCTGCGGCGTCCGGAGCGCACTGGCCGCGCAGTGTAAGCAGAGGAAAGGTTGCAACCAGGGCTGCCATCCCCACCCAGGTTCCTCGCATTGTGCGCCGTCTCCGCATCTCCACTCATCCACTCTGCCCATGGGTTACCGGGTCATGTTGTTCACCTGCGAGTACATGTCGTCGGCCGCCTTAATCACCTTGGAGTTCGATTCGTAGGCGCGCTGCGCCAGAACCATCTGCACAAACTCCGTCACCACGTCGACGTTCGAGTTCTCGAGGTAGCCCTGCTGCAGCGTTCCCAGCCCTTCGGTTCCCCCCGGGTTGTCGAGCACCGGTGCGCCGGAGTTCAGCGTGGCATCGAGGAGATTGTTCCCGATCAACTGCAGGCCGCCTGGATTGGGAAAGGTCGCCAACTGGATCTGCCCCAGTTGCGAGGGGTTCTGCTGGCCGGGCAATGTGGCGTTCACCACGCCGTATTCGGTGATCGTCACCGCCGTCGCGTTGGGGGGAATGGTGATGGTGGGAATCAGCGGATCGCCGTCGGTGGTCACGATGGTGCCCTGGTTGTTGAGATGGAATTGGCCGGCGCGCGTGTACGCAATGGTTCCGTCCGGACGCTGCACCTGAAAGAAGCCCGCGCCCTGGATCGCCACATCCAGTGGGTTATCTGTTTCATTGAGCGAGCCCTGGGTGTTGATCACCTCGGTAGCCGCTGACTTGGTTCCCAGGCCGATCTGCAGCCCGGCCGAAACCGTGTTCTGGCTCTGCGCCGCGCCCGGGGTCACCAGGTTCTGGTAAACCATGTCCTGAAACTGCAGCCGCACCTGCCGGAATCCCGTGGTCGACGAGTTGGCCAGATTGTTGGCGATGGTGTCCAGGTTCATCTGTTGTGCGCTCATGCCGCTGGCTGCCGTATACAAGGCTCGAATCATGTTTCTCCCCGTGCCGGACTAGACCCTGGGCAGGTCCTCGGTCGCAAACTTGTTGAAGTCGGTGTGGAAGATCGTCAGCGCCCGCTGCATCATCTCGGCCTCGCGCTGCATCACCACCAGATCGAGCGAGCCCTGAATCACGTCCTGATTGGCGGACTCGAGCGCGCCCTGCCGCACCGCGGCATCCTTCGAGACGGCAGCTTTCGCTCTTGTTGGCGCAAGGTAGCGGTTGCCGCCCTCGGGGGTAAGATTGGTTTCCGCCGGAAACGTAAAGACGCCCACCGTCGCCACCGCCCCGCCCGCCACCGAGATCGCGCCATCCAATCCCACCGCGATCTCGCCCGGAGGAATCGCGATCGGCTGTCCCGCTGCCGAGAGCACCGGCTCGCCCGCCGCCGTCTCCAGTTGCCCGCTGTGCGCACGATGAAAGCCGCCGTCGCGGGTGTAACGCAGCCCGTGTGCCGTACGGATCGCAAAGAAGCCCTGGCCCTGAATCGCCAGATCCAGGGGATTGCCGGTTTCCTGCATCGCGCCCTGA
>JAJZCY010000236.1 GCA_021828835.1 Acidobacteriota bacterium
ACACCGGCGCCATGCCGCCGGAGCTGCTGGAATCGACGCTCTTCGGCCATGTGAAGGGCGCCTTTACCTCAGCCATCGCCTCCAAAAAAGGCCTCTTCGAGGTCGCCCACGGCGGCACGCTCTTCCTGGATGAGATCGCCACCATGGGGATGGACACCCAGGCCAAGATTCTGCGCGTGCTCCAGGACCGGCGCTTCATGCACCTGGGCGGCGTGCAGGAGATCCAGGTGGACGTGCGCATTCTGGCGGCCACCAACGTGGACCTGCGCAAAGAAGTCCGCGAGGGACGATTCCGCGAGGACCTCTTCTACCGCCTCAACGTGATCACCGTCGATCTGCCGCCGCTGCGGGCGCGCCGCGAAGACATCCCGCTGCTGGCCCAGCACTTTCTGGATTTCTACGCCAATGAGAACGGCCTGGCGCAGCGCAAACTCTCCAACGACGCCTTGCGCGCGCTGATCGACTACGACTGGCCGGGCAACGTGCGCGAGCTGGAAAACGCCATCGAGCGAGGCGTGGTGCTCTCGTCGGGTCCGGCGATCGGCGCCGACCTGCTGCCCGGGCACATCACCGGGCGCAGCTTCCAGGATGCGCTTCTCGAGCACAATCCCAACTCCTCACTCTTTGACATTCTGGAGACCATCGAGCGCCGCATCATCGTGGAAAAGCTGGAGCGCTGCAACTGGAACCAGACCGAGGCCGCCGAGCAGTTCCGCATTCCTCTCTCCACGCTCAACCAGAAGATCAAGCGGCTGAACATCGAGATCCGCAAGCGGGGCAGAGAGTAAGCGCGCCCAGACGCCGGTTCATCCTCAGCCGTGTTTGGCCCTGCCATCTTCTGGCGCTTGCCCTTCAAGCGGAAGATCGCGGCCGCATGACGGCCATGCCCAGATCCTCAGCAGCCACTTGGATTCCATGCCTCGCCGGCGCATACTGTTGGCATGGCCACCCAACCCATCGACGAGCCACTCGTGACGGTGGAGGAGTATCTCCACACTAGTTACGAGCCCGAGTGCGACTACGTGGACGGGAGCCTCGAGGATCGGAATGTGGGCGAGTACGAGCACGGGCTTCTGCAATCGCTGCTGTCTTTTCTCTTTTTGAGCAATCGCGAGGCATGGGGCGTTCTGGCTGTGACGGATGTGCGTACGCAGGTGAAGCGCACGCGCTATCGCTGCCCCGACGTGTCGGTTCTGCGCAAGGATGCGCGGCGGGAGAAGATCCTCACTCACCCGCCGCTGATCGCCATCGAGATTCTGTCGCCCGAAGACAGAATGAGCCGCATGCAGACGAAGCTTGAGGATTACGTCGCCTTCGGCATCGAGAACGTCTGGATCATCGATCCCGAATCGCGCCGTGCCTGGACGGCCGACCGCGCGGGAACCCATCTGGTGGAGAGCGGCGAGCTCACCGTGCCGGGCACGCCTATCCGGGTGGTGCTGAGCGATTTATTCGCGGAGCTGGATCGAACATAGCTCAAGGCGGTGATGAAGAATGCCGAATCGATCATGGCTAATTCGGGGCTACGACAGCACAAACTTAATCTACGAACGAATCGTTCCAATCCATGCCTTTACAGAACGGCAAATGCGAACACTTCTGCAGGTGCTCGCTGCGAAAACTGGATTATCCAATGACGAAATTGTTGGAGCTTGTGCGCGGCGTGGAAGTAGGGGGCATAACACCCTTCTCGAAGTTACAAGAGGCGGCGCGCAATGCGGGTTCTCGTGCGGCAGCAACCCCTTCTTTATAGCGGTTATCGCCGACAAAGTCTGAAATACGGAAGGGTCGCTGACAGGCAACCACAGGTCCTTCAATTGCGCAGCGCAAAAAACCGCGCTGCTCCGCTCAGGAGGACAGCGCGGCTGTGCAGTTCGCCGCTATAGCCGGGTGCCCCAGGTCTCGATTCTGAGACCTGGGGGGCCGACACGTCGAACCATCGGTCTTGATCCTCGACCAGAACTAGCTCTTCAGCGCCACCCGGATATGCAGTTCCTTCAACTGCTGCTCCGTCACCGTGGTCGGCGCGTCGGCCATCAGGTCGATAGCTTTGGCCGTCTTCGGGAAGGCGATGACCTCGCGCAGATTGGCCGCGCCAGCCAGTAACATCACAATGCGGTCGAGACCGAGCGCAATGCCGCCGTGCGGTGGCGTGCCGTACTCCAGCGCGTCGAGGAAGAAGCCAAAGCGCTGCCGCGCCTCTTCGTCCGAAATTCCCAGCGAGGCGAAGATCTGCTGCTGCACGTCCTTGCGGTGAATGCGGATCGATCCCGATCCCAGCTCCAGCCCATTCATCGCCAGGTCGTAGCAGTCGGCCCGAACGCTGGCGGGATCGCTGACCAGGTTGGCCATGTCGGCTTCGTACGGCGCGGTGAAGGGATGATGCGCCGGAACCCACTTGCCCGCCGCCAGGTCGTACTCGAACATCGGGAAGTCGGTGAGCCATATGGGCTGGAACGCCTTCGATCCATTCACCAGTCCGGCATCCGCGCGGGACTGCGCGGCCGCAACCACTTCTTCCGTCACCTTGAAAGCGCCGTGGCGGTCGGCATACTTCTTCGCCAGCTCGCTGCGGAAGTTGCCCGCCGCCGCGTAGACGTTGATCTCGCGCTCGGAGAGGCGGCCGGGGAACTTGGTGTCGCTGGCTTTGATGTGGTGTGCCGGATCGCCGGCCACGATGATGACGAAGTCGGCGTCGCTGGCGCCGGCCAGTTCGCGCACCTTCACCGCGGACTCCGGAAAGCCTTTGGCGAGGCGCTTGAAGTCGTCGATGAACTTGGCGCCCTTCTTCAGGTCGAAGAGCGGATGATTGTCTTCGCGCTCCTTGCGGCTGAGCTCGCCCACGTTGGGGATGCGGAAGGCCACGACGGGCAGCGCCGGATCGATCTGAAGGGTGGCGAGCTGCTCGTCCGTGAAGGCCGCGCGCACATCCACCAGGCCGGGCAGGCGCAGGTCGGGCTTGTCGGTGCCGTACTGGCGCAACGACTCGTCGTAGCTGATGCGCGGGAACGGAACCGGCAGATCGACGCCGGCCGCGGCAAAGCCGGCCTGCAAGAACTTCTCCACCACGCCGAAGACGTCTTCGCGGCGCGGGAAGCTCATCTCCAGATCCACCTGCGTGAACTCGAGCTGGCGGTCGGCGCGCAGGTCTTCATCGCGGAAGCAGCGGGCGATCTGGAAGTAGCGGTCGAAGCCGGAGATCATCAGGATCTGCTTGAAGATCTGCGGCGACTGCGGCAGCGCGAAGAACTCGCCGGGATGCACACGGCTGGGCACCAGGAAGTCGCGCGCCCCCTCGGGCGTGGACTTGGTGAGGATGGGCGTCTCGATCTCGAGAAAGCCCTGCTGGCTGAGATTGTCACGGATGGCCAGCGTAATCTCATGGCGCAGCTTGAAGTTGCGCTGCATCTCGGGGCGGCGCATGTCCACGTAGCGGTACTTGAGGCGCACTTCCTCGTTCTGGATGGCGTCCTCGGCCGGCGAAAACGGCGCCAGGCGGGTGTCGTTGAGCACGCGCAGCTCGGTGGCCTCGATCTCAATCTCGCCGGTCGGCATCTTGGGATTGATGGCGTCCTTGGCGCGCAGGCGCACCTTGCCCACGGCGGCGACCACGTATTCCGGCCGCACCTGCTCGCCCTTCTTATGGCCTTCCGGGCAAAGCTCGGCGTCGAGCACGATCTGGCTGATGCCGGAGCGGTCGCGCAGGTCGAGGAAGATGAGGTTGCCGTGGTCGCGGCGGCGGTTGACCCAGCCCATCAGTACCACGTGTTTGCCGGCGTCGGCGGCGCGCAGTGTGCCGCAGAGGTCGGTGCGTTGCAAATTGCCTAAAAAGTCTAAAGACATACCAATTCGATTGTAATGGAGCGAGTTTAACGGTTCGCCGATGTGCCCGCGCTGGCAGGGTTTACCTATTCCATCCCGGCGCGGACGGCGCTATCATGGCTCACAAGGAGAGCGAGATGGCCGCCGCACCCAACTTCGTGCCCATTGAAGAGTATCTCCGCACCTCCTACTCCCCCGACGCCGAGTACATCGACGGACAAGTCGTGGAGAGGGAGAGCACGATGGGAGAGAACGATCATTCGGCGTGGCAGAAGGCGCTTGTGGTTTGGTTTGAGATGCAGGCTGTCCGCGCCGGCATCCGGGTTCGCCCGGAGTTTCGGGTTCAGGTGGACGCGTACTGCTTTCTGGTTCCCGACGTGACTTTGCTGGACCGCAGCCGGCCGATTGAGGCCTACGCCACCCATCCTCCGATTGCGGTGTTTGAGATTCTCTCGCCCGGCGACTCGCTGAAGCGGCTGATGAAGAAGGGCGAACGCTACGAGCAAATGGGGATTCGCACGATCCTGGTGCTCGATCCCGACGGGCCGGCCTATCGTTTTCTCGGCGGGCGGCTGGAGCCGCTGGCGGAGCGGGCGTTTTCGCTCGAAGGCAGCCAGGCGCGCTTCGATCTGGATGAGATTGCGAAGCTGGTGGATTAACTGTCCGTGATAATGGTTGGTCTCGCAGGGGCACGGCTTTAGCCGTGCCATAAATGCCGCACAAAGAACGTGGGCTTTAGCCCCTGAGGGACAGCTTTTAAAACTGAACGAACGCCTACCCTTCCAACTCTGCAGCAGGCTTCTTCAACACCGCAGCTAACTCTTCGCGCGGAACTTTGCTCTGGACTCCGGTCACGAAGTTCTTCACCGTCAGGATTCCAGACTTCTCTTCATCCTCTCCTAAGATCACGATCCGCGAGGCCAGTTTGTTTGCGATCTCAAAAGATTTTTTGAGGCGGAATGTTCCGTCGCCCACCTCTACGCGAAGTTCGCGTTTTCGTAGGTCGCTTGCCAGCGCCAAAGCAGATGCGTTTTGGGCCTCACCCAGCGGAGCTATATAAGCAGCGCAGGGAGTATCCACGTAAATAGTATCGAGAACCGTTTGATCCTGTGCCTGGAGGGTCAGCACCAGGCGGTCGAGGCCGATGGCGAAGCCGATCCCCGGAGCCTTTGGCCCGCCGATTGACTCCGAGAGGCCGTCATAGCGCCCGCCGCCCAGCAGCGCGTTCTGCGCGCCCAGCCCACCGTGGGTGAATTCGAAGGTCGTCCGCGTGTAGTAGTCCAACCCCCGCACCAGCCGCGGATTCAGGTGATACGGAACGCCCGCCGCATCCAGCGCGGCTGTGACCGCGGCAAAATGCTTTTTGGAATCCTCATCCAGGCAGTCGGCGATCTTGGGCAAGGTCTCGATAATGGGCTGGTCCTCCGGCACCTTGCAGTCCAGCACCCGCAGCGGATTGGTCACCGCGCGGCGCTGGCAGTCTGCACACATCTTCGGCGCAACAGGTTCCAACGCGGCGCGCAGCACCTCGTTGTATCTGGCGCGGTCCGCGGCCGACCCCACCGAGTTCAGCTCCAGCGTCCAGCCGGAAATTCGCAGCTCTTTGAGCAGCTTGGCCAGCATCTCCAGGACCTCGGCATCCCTCAAGGGCGATTCGCTGCCCGCCGAGGGCGGTCCGATGACCTCGGCCCCGATCTGCCAGAACTGGCGGTAGCGGCCCTTCTGCGGGCGCTCGCGGCGGAACTGCGGGCCGATGTAGTAGAGCTTCTGAAGCTGGCCGGTCTCGCCCAGCTTGTGCTCGATGTAGGCGCGCACCACGCCGGCGGTATTCTCGGGGCGCAGGGTGAGGGACTGCGGCTTCTCCGATTGCGCCCGCGCCCGGTCCTCCCAGGTGTACATCTCCTTGGAGACGATATCGGTCTCTTCGCCCACGCCGCGGGCAAAGAGCGAGGTGTCCTCGAAGACGGGGGTGCGGATTTCGCCGAAGTTGTAGCGGGCGAAGACGCTGCGCGCGATCGCCTCAATACGGTTCCAGAGCGCGGTCTCCGGCGGCAGCAGATCGCGGGTGCCGCGCACGGCTTTCAATGTGGCCATCACTCTTCCAGTTTAAATGGAGCAGCAAGTTAGCGTTCGCTGCGCCAACACAGCGAGTCGGCGAGTCAGCGGATCCGGGTGAGCACCGTGCCCCATCCTTTTCGCTGTTTCATGGCGAAATGGGTGGGAGAGATCGAAGGTCAATGCGGTTGGAAAGGGTGCTGAGGCTTCCCGCCCTTGCGCCAGAAAGAAGGTGCAAGGACGGGGCACGGAATGGCGTGCCACTGCTCCCGTGCCCCATCCATTTCGCTGTTTCATGGCGAAATGGGCGGGAGAGATCGAAGGTCAATGCGG
>JAJZCY010000237.1 GCA_021828835.1 Acidobacteriota bacterium
CAATGTGTCGTTGCCGGCACGCTTTCTTTAAACTGGTTACAATTCTGTTCAGAGGCCGTCTTCTGTTCGTATGAGTCTTCCCCGGCTCTCAAGTACATTGGAAGCTCCCTGCTGCCAGTTTGGGGGCAATTGAGCCTCGGCCGCAATTTCGAAAACCTACTCCCCCCGTCAGACTGGGGAACGGGCCTGATTGTTTAAGAAGTCCGGGCTCTACGTTAGCCTGCAAATGGCGGTTCGCTTGCTCCAGAGATTCGCATTTCACCCCCGCAGGGAACGGGCGATGGGCAGGCTCCTCGGATTGAAATGGACTCTTGGTTTCAAGCGACGTGCATTGTGGTGAGGACAAATGACCCCCTTGAAGACAGTCGAGGCATCTATATTTCGGCTTAAGCGCACCGCCAAATGCTGGAATCGTCTGTATCGCGAGACGAGAATGGTGGCGGTGGCTCTGAAATCTCCTAGCCATCCGGTATTTGCGCATGTCGTCGTGACCAGGCGATGCAATCTGGCCTGCACCTACTGCAGTGAGTTCGACACGTTCTCCAAGCCGGTTCCTACGGAGGAGATGTTTCGCCGCATCGATCTGCTGGCCAAACTTGGCACGACTGCGGTTACGCTCACCGGAGGCGAGACGCTGCTCCATCCGGATCTCGAGAAGATCATTGTGCGCATTCGTCATCACGGCATGGTGGCGGTGATGATCACCAATGGCTACCTGCTCTCAGTGGATCGCATTCAATCGCTGAATCGGGCGGGGATCGACCGTCTTCAGATCAGCATCGACAACCTGAACCCCGACGACGTGTCGAAGAAGAGTTTGAAGGTCCTGGACCAGAAGCTGCGCTGGCTGGCCGAGTACGCGGAGTTTGCGGTGCATATTCACTCGGTGGTGGGTGCAGGCACGCATAATCCCGAAGATGCTCTCGCGATCGCACGGCGGGCCAAAGAATTGGGGTTGGGCAGCAGCGCCGGCATCGTACATGACCCGACCGGCAAGATGCAGCAGCTCGACGAGCGTTCGAAGCAGGTGCTGGACGAGATTGAGAGTTTCTCGAAGCCGCTCTTCTCATTTGCGCGCCACAATCCCTGGAGGCGCAATCTCGTCGAGGGCAAGCCCAATGATTGGCACTGCGCGGCAGGCGGACGCCATTTGTACATCTGCGAAAACGGCCTGGTGCATTACTGCATGGCGCAGAGAGGCTATCCGGCGATTCCGCTGGAGCAGTACACCCAGCAGGACATTGACCGGGAGCGCAAGGCGCCCAAGAGCTGTGCCCCCTACTGCACGATCTTTTGCATCCAGCGCGTGGCGCTGGTGGACCAAATTCGCGAGAACCCCCATGCCGCGCTGGTGCAGTTATTCCCGGCGGGACAGGGTAGCGACTCTACGGCAAATGTTCCGTTCCCCGTGCGTGCGCTTACGGCGGCATTCGCACCCGGACGGACAGGGGTGCTGCGCAAGGTGGCGCTTCGCGTTTTGAACATCCACTGATCGATTCGTCAGGCCGACGTCCTGGCTTGCGTGCTTGCTTCTGTAGTTACCTTACGCAGGTTGACACCCTGGACCTGGGCCCAGAGCAGCCCGACAGGCAATGGGCTGAGAAAAGTCACGAGCAGGAGTGCGGCTGACCACGCGGTCGACACCTCCGCGGGTACGCGGTAGATGGCTGACATTCCGGCGGCCACGAGCCCGATCTGCGAAAACCAGCCCAGGATCGGCAACTGGAAGAAGCTGGCGCCGCTGCTCAGGGCGAGCAACGGAACGCACTCCGCGAAGCTCAAGGTGACGAGTCGTGGATCCGCGACAAAGGCGCGGGTCGTTACCAGGTATGCCGCCGCAATCAGTCCCCAGAGGCCGGCGGACAGCAGGGTGGCGATGAGGACATCAGACACCGACCGCAGGGCGTCGAGTCCTGCCTGAAAAGTGTGCAGCTTATGCCCTGCGGCGAGCGCGAACTTGTTTGACAGGGGCATGAGGATGCGCACGATGTGCGTGGTCATGGTGTTGCCAGCCACGCGCAGCACCACCAGAAACATCGTACCGACCACCGCGCCGATCAAGGCAGCAAGCGCGGCTTTTCGCAGGAATCCGAATTCGGAACCGGAGAAGAGCAGTGCACCGCCGAAAAGAAATGCCAGGATGGCTGCGTCAAACAGCCGCTCAATGAAATACACGGCGAACTGGAAGCCCGCAGGAAGCCCAGTCTTCCTTGCGATCAGGTAAGGCCGCGTCAGATCGGCTGCGCGGCCTAAAAGCGCCACGGCCGCGAACCCGATCATCTGCGCGCTCAGAAGCGGAACGAGCGGAATCTTGCCTCTGTGGCGCAGGAGCCAGATCCAGCGCAGGGAACGGACGAGGATACTCGCATACACGCAGGTGATGGCAAGGAGTATCAACCGCCAGTCGACCAGGGCAAGCTGGGAACGAAAGAGGCGAAGATCAAAATGGAGTCTATCGCGGCCGAGCACCACAACGGCCGCCAGCAGAATCAGCGCTGCCCAACCGGTTACCCAGGGATGCCTGTTCAAGCCTTCACCATCTCTATCCGTTCTCAATATCCGTTAGCGACGCAGCGGCTAGACTCTTTTTAGCGTCTGCGCGTTGCGCAGGCGGCGATACGTAGCCCGTGAGATCTTCAGCGTTTCGCAAATCTCCGCGGCGGAGGAGTCCGCTCCGCTGTAAGCCGCGATCTGTTGCGCGAGGCGATTTTCCCGCCCTATTACTTCTCGATAGTAATCTTCAAGTTGGCGTGTGGCGGCGCCCCATCCCCATCGTTCGGCATCTGCGCGCGCCTGACGGCTGATGGTAGCGTGGTAATCCGCATCGAAGAGCAGGCGCTTGATGGCATCGACGGCGCTGGATGGGTTGTCAGGATCGTAGAGGTGGCCTGTGACCCCGTCCTGCACAATGTCGCTGGTCCCTCCCGCGCGCGGAGTTACGACCGGACAGCCGGATGCCATCGCCTCCAGCAGGACCAAACCCAGGGTCTCGGTGCGCGACGGCAGCATGAATGCGTCGGCTGAGGCATAGGCGGCCGCTAATTCCTCGCCTTTCAGGAATCCTGCAAAATGCGTTCTGGTTCCTGCGAAGTGCTGTTCCAGGTTCTGCCGGTATGGCCCATCGCCCACCAGCGCGAAGCGGACATCGGGCAGCGCCTCCAGCACCATGCGGCAGTGCTCGATCTCCTTTTCAACCGAGAGCCGGCCCACATAGATCAGCAGCTTTTCGTCCGGATGCCCTTGAGTCAAACGGTCGCGCATCGCCGCCGTTTTGCGGCTAGGGTGAAACATCTCGGTGTCCACGCCGCGCTGCCACAACTGGACGGGCACGGTGCGCCCGATGCCATGCGCAGTCAGTTCTGTCTGCATCGCTTGCGAGGTGGCCAACAGCAGGTCTGCCCGGTTGTAGCCCTGGCGCATGCCCCACCACATGAGTTCTTCCAACCCTCCCATGCCGTAGTAATGCAGATACTTGGGCAGATGGGTGTGATAGGAGACCACCAGCGGGACCTTGAGCGAGGCGCTGGCAAAAAATGCCGACAGGCCCAGGATGGCAGGATTGACGGCATGAATCAGGTCCGGTTGAAATGTCCGCAGGAATGCGCGCAGCCCGGGATGAGGAACGGCTGCGGTCAGATCACGATAGAACGGGAATTTGAATCCGGGCACACCGTGTACCGGTATGCCCTCGAATTGATCAATGCCCCGGGGGGCGATGACCTGGATGGTGTGCCCGCTGCGCCGCAGGTGGCGCAGCGTATGGCACAAACGCGTGACGATGCCGTCGATCTTGGGAAGAAACGTCTCAGTTACGATGGCGATGCGTAGAACCCTGCTTGCCTCGCCCGTTTCATCGAGCACACACTGAGAACTGACTTGCAAATCTTACCTCCAGTTCACCTGGGGCAGGATCTGGGCTTTGTCCACGCGATCGCGGTAGCGCACGGCGAAGTGGAGCAGGGAATCGAGCAGCGAATTCGACAGGCAATGCGGTTCGAGTCCGAGGCTGCGCAATTGTGTGTTCTTCGCGTTGTAGTAGTGCTGTTCCTTTTCCACGCGTGGATTGTCCATGTGCCGCAGCTCGACGTCAAGGCCGAACTGCGCCCCTGCTCTTTTTACCATGCAGGCCAGGTCCAGCACGCTGAACTGCTCAGTGAACTGGTTGAAGACGCGGAATTCGCCCTGGCTTGGAGGATTGGCGACGGTGATTTCGATGCAGCGCACCGTGTCGCGAATATCGAGGAAGCCGCGCGTCTGGCCGCCCGTGCCGTAGACGGTGAGGGGATGGCCGATGGCGGCCTGCACGCAAAAGCGATTCAGCGCGGTGCCGAAGATGCCGTCATAATCGAAGCGATTGATGAAGAGCTCGTCGCGATCCGTCTCTGGAGTCGAGACGCCGTAGACTACGCCCTGGTTCAGATCGGTGGCGCGCAGGCCCCAGATCCGGCAGGCGAAGTGGATGTTGTGGCTGTCGTGCACCTTGCTGAGGTGATAGAACGAACCCGGCTGCTTGGGGAAGGGAAGACGGTCTTCGCGTCCGTTGTGCTGGATCGTGATGTAGCCCTCTTCGATATCGATGTTGGGAGTGCCGTACTCGCCCATGGTGCCCAGTTTGACCAGGTGACAGTCCGGGCAGTGATCGTGCATCGCGTAGAGCAGGTTCAGCGTGCCCACCACGTTGTTCACCTGCGTGAGCACGGCGTGCTGTCGGTCGATCATGGAGAAGGGCGCGGACCGCTGTTCCCCAAAGTGCACGATGGCGTCCGGAGCAAAGCGCTGGAGTGTGCTTTCCAGGAAAGGATAGTCGGTGATGTCGCCGAGATAGAGATCGATCTTTTTCCCGGTGAGTTGTTCCCAACGCTCGATGCGACGCCCAATGGGTGCGATCGGGGTGAGCGTCTCCACGCCAATGCTCATATCCCAGTGGCGACGGACCAGGCTGTCCGCAATGCCGACCTCATAGCCGCGTTCCGACAAGTGCAGCGCAGTGGCCCAGCCGCAATAACCATCGCCACCAATCACAAGAACTCTCATGAATTCGGACCTGCCTTCTGCATGCTCGCGCCGAGCTCAGCGTAATCGTTGATTGAAGAAACCATCAGATCTTTTTCTCCCTGTCGGAACAGTGTGTGTCGAAGGAGCGGGCGAAAGCCGCTACTGCCCAGCGCCACAAAGATACAGAGGACAAGCTGGAGCCAGAGTGGCTCGCCCCGTTCCCAATAGAAAGAGAGCGGGTGGCAGCTGTAGCCATCCAGGTCCAGGTAAGTGCGGCCTCTAAAGCTGCGCTGGCCGTAAGGATAATCCGGGTAATAGCGCAAGGCGTCGGCGACAATCTCCATCTGTCGCAATGCCAGAGGCTCTTCATAAGAAGGCAAAATCAGCACATGATTGCGACGCCAGACGCGCACGTCCGTGACAAATTCCTGCCAGCTTGCGGCATGGCTCAGATTGAGCATCGTATTGGGACGGCGGCCATGGCGATCGCCGCCAGCCACGATGGGCATGTCATAGTCTTTTGCCATGCGCAGGGCGTTGCAGTTTTCGCCCCACCCGCGAAGACCGTTAATCTCCAGGGCGTGAATCTGCTCTCCGTGCTCCTGGAGAAGATCGCGGACCGCATTTGCATGTTCGGCTGGACCCACCCTAGTCACATCCCAGCAGGGATGGTTCAACACCAGCAGGGTGTCCTCGAATGCGTTGAGAAAATCCAGGAGGTCGCCGAGGCGGCTCTCGTCCGGAGAAGTGGTGAAGGCAGCCAGATCTTCCATGATCTGGCGCGCCCGATCAGCCGGCAGGTGGTGAACGCCCATGTGCAGGTGATCGCCACGGAAGGGGATCGTCCATTCGACGGAGACAGGAACCGAAGTTTCCGTTGACTGGAGCGACAAGCCGGCCGCAATGCTGTCGTGGTCGGTAATTGAAACCACCGCAGGCAAACCCAACTGCTCAATCTGGCGGGTCTCCGATTCCAGCACGAGTTTAGGAGATACGGGGGGAGTCCAATAGGTTTTTCGAAAGTCGATTTTCCTGCCGCACCCGCGGGTGTATCGCTCCAACTCCGACTGCACGATCTTGCCAACAATCGGAAACTTCTTCGCTTGCTCGGGCAGGGCTTCAAGATTTTCGTGCGAATAGTGTGTATGGCTATGAAGAGAAGCAGCCATACGAAATT
>JAJZCY010000238.1 GCA_021828835.1 Acidobacteriota bacterium
AATCCTAGCCCGCTTTGCCTATGCCGTGGAGCCGGTGTGCACTCTTAAGCAGCCTCGGCTGCGGGTCAACCGCTCCGACATCTTTACGGATCAGCAGGAGCAGTGGCTCGGAGACGCCGAGGCCGACATGGTCGAGCCCCGCTACACGCTGCTGCCGGCCACCGAGAGCACCTATCTGGACGTGATTGGGCAGCGGCTCCTGCGCCAGCTTCCGCCCACGCCTATTCACTACACCTTCCGCATCTACGAATCGCCCGATCTGCGCGCCTTCTCGCTGGCCGGCGGCCATGTTTACATCAGCCGCAAGCTGGTCATGGACGCGCGCAGCGAGGACGAGCTGGCCGCGATGCTGGCGCAGGAGATCGGCAGAATCTATATCCACCACGCGGCTACAGCGGTCACGCGGCGGATGGAGCATACGCTGCATGTGAAGAAGCTCGGCGGCCGAGCCGATGTCTACGACAAGTTTGAGCGCATGTTGAACGTGCCGACCGACGCCTACGCTTTTCTGGACGAAGGCGAACGGGAGCACGATGAGTTGATGGCCGACCGCGTGGGGATCTACGCCATGATCAAGGCGGGCTACAACCCCCAGGCCTTCGCCACCTTCCTCGATCGCGTGAACGACAACGGCGGATACACTGGTAACCTGTTCACCGATGCCTTCGACCTGACTCCCTTGATCAGCATTCGGGTGCGCACCGCCAACAAGCTGGTTTCGTCGCTTCCGCAAGGTTGCCGCGATCAGCGCCCCCTGTTTCGCCCCGGCTTTCAGCCCTTCCAGCAGGCCATCGGTCAGGAGCGCATCAATCCCATTGTTCCCGCCACGCCGGGCCTGGCGTCTTTCAGCCTCCCCCAGCCCATCAACCCGGCTCTGGAGAATGTCGCCCTCAGCCCGGACGGGAAATTCCTGCTCGCCCAGGATGGCTATCAAATCCACGTGCTCTCCACCTCACCGCTGCAACTGCGCTTCTCCGTCGACGCGCTGGGAGCGGAGATGGCTAAATTCACGCCCGACTCGCAGGGCCTGGTCTTCAACTACAACGATCTACACATGGAACGATGGCAACTGGCCACCGGCCAGCCTGCGGACATTCAGGATTTCGTCGACTATGCCGGCTGCGTGCAGACCAGCCTGTCCCCGGACGGCAACGCAATGGCCTGCGTCAGCGAATTCTTCGATTCTGTATGGTTGAAGCTCGCCGACATCCACACCGGCAACATGCTCTACCAGAACCTGCACTTCTACGACAAATATGCGACTCCTGAGAACTCCAACGCCCGGATGAGTGCGCATTACCAGGCGCTGATGCACTGGTCGCGCGACGGGCGTTACTTTGTGGCCGCCTCGGGGGTTGCGGCCATGGCCTACGACCTTCAGAACCACCTCACCGTAAAGCTGAGCGGAACGCTCTCCGGACTGGCCCAGCAGCGCTTTGCGTTTATCGGATCCGACAAGATGGTTTCCACCTGCGACTGGAGCCTGAAAACCGGGGCCGCCGGCGAGACCTTCACCATGTGCTACACCACCTTTCCCGGCGGCAAGACCCTCAAGAAATTCCAGTTGCCGCCGGGATGGCTGGCCAGTACCGCCGGAGGCGAACGCCTGCTCTTCGGGCCGACTGGCAACGCTTCCGCCGTGGTCGCCAATCCCGCGACCGCCCAGGCAGAAGATGAGTTTCGCGACGAAGCCGTGGATGTGCGCGGCGATGAATGGGCCGCGGAGATGCCAAGCGGAGGCATCGGCCTGGGAACCTTCGACGGACACACCCAGGTTTCCGCCTTGCCGGTAACCCCGCTCACCGAGTTACCAAGCAGCGCCTTCAGTCCCAACGGCCGCTATCTCGCCTTCTCCAATCGAGGGCGCGGAGCGGAGTGGGACCTTCTGACCGGCAAGCGAATGGCGGTCACGGATCCTTTCCGCGATGTCGAAGTCACGGACAGTGGGAAGCTGGAAGCGGCGCTCATTCCGCATGACCTGAACCCCTCCAGCGATGTCAGCGTCGACAAGCGCATGCACAGATATGTTCCCGGACTGAGCGCACTCGCAGATCCTTTGCAGTTCGGAACTGTGCGGATTCGCTTTCAGCCGCTCAATCCACGGCAGGACTTGAATGCCGATGTGCGCATGAATGCGCTTGACGCCCGCAGCGAAGCTCATCTGTGGTCGCGCACCTTCCTGGGCCCTCTTCCCAACATGGCCGTCGCCGACGGGGATCAGACGGTCATGACCATCGGGCGGAGTCTCTGGAGCGGCAGCGGCAAGCTGAAGCACACCTCCGACCTCACGCTCCAGTTCATCAACCCCGCCGGTACAGTTGTCGAAGTGATTTCCAACCGGACCGGAAAGACAGAACATGCGCTGTTTGCTCCGCAGCTCCCTCCAGCAAAGCGCAGGAGCGACGAACGCACCGCAGAGCTGTTTGGCAGCCTGCTGGCGGTCTACGGAAACAATAACGATACGACCGTGTATCGCGTCTCCGATGGCCGGCGCCTACTGGGGTTCTTTGGCCGGGCCCTGGCAGGAGATGACACGCTGGGAATGGTGGCAGCAACCAATCGCATCCAGGAGCTGAACCTTTACGACACCGCCACCGGAAAACGTCTCGCCCACGATCTGCTGGATCAAGCCGTGATCGCCGCGCGCTTTGTTCCGGAACGCAAGCAGTTGCTGGTGCTCACCGCCTCGCAGCGACTCTATCGGATCGATGTTTCGACACTCGCGACGGCAAAGTGGTGACATTGCTTCGCCTGTATCATGAACCCGCCTCTCAGGACTCGCCTTCGCCCTCATTGGATAGCTTGCAGGATCACCTGGCTACGGTTTGCGGCAGTGAAGAGGACTTAGCGACGGGATTCGGCGAGAAGGGCATGGGGAATCGCGGCAAGCGAAAGCACCTGGTCGACGGCGCCATGCCGGATGGCCTCTCGCGGCATCCCGAAGACCACGCAACTGCTTTCGTCCTGGGCAATGGTGCGCGCTCCAGCCTTCTTCAATGCCAGCATGCCCTGTGCCCCATCGGAGCCCATACCGGTAAGGATGGCAGCCGTGGCGTGAGGCCCTGCAGCCTCCGCTGCTGAGTGAAACAGAACATCGACCGCTGGACGTTGAAAGCACACCATAGGGCCGTCTTTGATCTCCACGTGATAGCCGGAAACCGACCGCCGCAGCAGCATATGGAAGTTGCCCGGTGCTACCAGGGCCAGGCCCGGCTCTAGCTTGTCCCCATCTTCCGCTTCGCGGACCCGAATCGGGCAAATCTCATTCAGGCGATTCGCAAACGAGCGGGAGAATACGGCCGGGATGTGCTGGACGATCACCACACCGGGACAATTCTCCGGAAAATTCATCAGAACTTTCTGGATGGCTTCGGTTCCCCCTGTCGATGCCCCGATGGCGATCACCGATGCGGCCGGGAATGACTTTGCTGAATTCGATGCAGTCGGCGCGGAGACCGGGACGTGCGGCTCATGAAGGGGCGTTCGCAGACGGGCGATTCGCGCCGCACGGATCTTCGAAGCCAGGCTCAGGCGCAGTTCCCCCACCGTCTGCGGTCCTCCCGGTTTCGCGAAGACATCGATTGCGCCCGCTTCGAGTGCCTCCAGAGCCGCCCGGCTCGATGCGTTCCCCAGAGAACTGATCACAATCACCGGCAGCGGATGATAGTGCATCAGCTTTTTGAGGAAGGTCACGCCATCCATACGCGGCATCTCGATATCCAGCGTGATCACGTCTGGATGCAGGGACAGAATCTTGTCGCGCGCCACGAAAGGATCAGGCGCCGTTCCCACCACCTCGATGTCGTTCTCAGACGAAAGCGCATCCGCCAGCACTTTGCGTACGATGGCGGAGTCGTCCACGATCAGAACTTTGGTTCGGCTCAGGCAACTCATGCAGACACACCCGCAGGTAAGGGGAAGACACCAACCCTGCCGCGGGCCGCTCCGGTCCGCGGCCGATTATCCAAGGTAGTGGGTTGGGGGGTGGTGGGTTGGAACGTCACCGCAAAGCCTCCGCGGATAAGGCGGTCTTCTCCAGGCAAGGCCTTAATTCTCTCGATCCGCCGCCAGGGGATTGTAGCCACACGCGCCCGCTGCCCACCTCCATGCGCACCGTTCGAACCAGCGCGCCCCCGGTTTCTTCGGCGTGAGGCACCAACCCGAACCTCCACAACTGCTTGTGCAACGCCAGGCAATTACGCCTGCCAATGTCGAAGACCGCATTGTCGTTCACCACTTGAGCGCCGCCGGCAGCAACGATGAGCAGATGGCGCTGGTCCGCTCCAAGTTTCCGAGCCATGCGCAACAAATACTCGATTCCGGTATCAGCGAATCTGCATGGCTGGGCCGCAGCGCCATCCGCACCCGCCGGCGATTCCGGCAGCATGTAGTGCAGCATGCCGCCCACGCAACTCACCGGGTCGTGCACCATCACCGCCACGCATGAGCCCAGCGCATAGGTCACCAGCATGGTCTCCCGATCGCTGCTTACTGCGCCTTCACCGACTCCCACCACAAGCTCTCTCATCGCCTGCCGCCTCGCTTGCGATAGATCGCGGGCTGGAGATGCTGGAGGGGGTGCCGAATTCCGCTGAGGCTCTCCGAATGGCCCACAAAAAGATACCCACCCGGTTGAAGACATGCTGCCAGACGATTTACCAGCAGTTCCTGCGTCTCTCGGCTGAAATAGATCATCACATTGCGACAGAAGATCACGGCAAAGCTTCCCATCTCCGGTAGAGGCTCAATGAGGTTGATCCGGTGGAATTGGACCATCGCCAAGATCTCCGGCCGCATACGGTACCAGCCCCGCCAGTGCCCTTCCCCGTGCAGCAGGTGCTTTTTTAGCCAAGGCGTCAGAACTCCCTGAAAGCGCTCCTCCCGGTAGATCCCTTTGCGCGCGGCTGCCAGTGCGCGGGTCGAGATGTCGGAGGCTACAATCTGCGGCAGGCTGCTGCTTTCAGCTCCGAAATATTCCCGCGCGAGCAGCGCAATCGTGTAAGGCTCTTCGCCCGTTGCACTGGCCGCGCTCCAAATGCGTTCCGGACCAGAGCGCTTCCAGTCCGGAAAGACCTGCTCGACCAGAAAATCGAAGTGTGCCTGTTCCCGAAAGAAACTGGTGTGATTGGTCGTCAGCGCATCAATCAGTTCCACCAACGCCCCCCCGGTTGCATCCTGCTCAATGCGCTGGTAGTAATCGCGAAAGCTGAAAATTCCCTGCTGGCGCATGAGTTTGCCCAGGCGCGAAGCGACCAGATGTTGCTTGCCCTCGCCAAGCTCCAGCCCGAACTCCCGGCGCGCCAGTTCCGCAATCCTCCTGAACTGATTGCCGGTAAGCTCGAGAGGGACCGGACTCTGGCTCGATTCCATCTCAATTGGAGCCGACGGACGGGATGCGCTCATGCCGTCTCCTTGCGGCATTGCCCGCGAAAGATTCCTTCAAGATCGAGAATCAGTCCCACCCGGCCGTCGCCGAGGATCGCGCCGCCCGCCACGCCGGGCACCTCCTTCAGCATCTCGCCCAGGCTCTTGATCACCACCTCCTGCTTCCCGATCAGTTCATCCACCATCAGGCAAAAGGATCTCCCCGCGGCTTCCGCGACGATGAGCAGGCTGTCGGCCGGATTGTCAGAGCGCGGCTCCACGTGGAAACGTTGCGACAGCCGCACCACAGGTAGCAGACCGCCCCGAATCAACGCCATCTCCTGCCGACCTTCGACCGTAAACACCGTCTCGGCCGAGGGACGCAACATCTCCCGCACCGAAAAGATGGGGACGACGTAGCGCTCCCGGCCTACGCCCACAACGAGGCCGTCGATCATTGCCAGGGTCAGAGGCAGCCGCAGCAAGAACGAAGTGCCGATTCCGCAGGCGGATTCGATCCGAATCTGGCCGCGCAGCTTTTGAAGCTGCTTCTTGACTACATCCATGCCGACGCCGCGCCCGGAGACATCGGTGATCTTGTTGGCGGTGGAGAATCCGGGATGAAAGATCAGGTTGAAGACCGCGTCGTCAGAGATGTTCTGGCCTTCACTGATCAGGCCGGTGCGGCACGCCTTCTCCAGAATTCTGCCACGGTCCAGACCCCGGCCGTCGTCGGCGACCTCGATGACGATGTGACCTGCC
>JAJZCY010000239.1 GCA_021828835.1 Acidobacteriota bacterium
AGCCAGAAGATGGCGTGGTGCCAAACATGCCGGGCTCGGGATACTTGTTTTCGTCCTCCGGCATTTGCCGGGCGGCATCCGCTGCTGTGCCTCCGCCGGCAGTCTCCACATAAATATTGGACAGCTTCACATCTTCGATCGCGTAGCCCGGAATTCCGCTCAGGATGGAGCTGACCCCCATCGGCGCGTTATGGCAGACCAGGTTATCGACCAGGATGCGCTTGAGCGTGCCCACTTTGGCATGGGGGCCGCGCAGCCGCGATCCCAGGCGCAGGAAGAGGGGACCGGAGGCGTGCAGGTCGCGCATGGTCGTGTTGGTAATCGCAATGTCTTCCAGCAGCGCACCGTCCACCGATTCCAGGGCGTAGCCGTGGCAGCCTTCAAAAACGCAGTTGGCGATGCTGATGTTGATGAAGCCGCCATTGGACTCTGTACCGCACTTGATGCGGCCGGTGTACCCGGCGTGGACGCCTTCTGGAAACTTCTTAAAGGTGCCGTCGAGGACCGTGCCCAGTTCGTAGCAGCCGGTCACAAAGCAGTTGCTGATGGTAACGTTCCGGGTGGGCCGCAGATAACCGAGCGCGAAGCTCGACTTGGGGCAGATGCCGTCATCCCAGGGCGAGTTCACCGTACAGTTGGATACCCGAACGTTCTGGCAGCAGTCGATGTCCATGCCGTCGCGATCGGTATCGATCTTCAGATTGTCGATGGTCAGATTGTCCACCCCGGTGAGCAGCAACCCGAAGTGCCCGCCCTTGAGGATGGAGAAGTCGCGCAGCAGGACGTTGTGGCAGTTTTTGAGGGCGATAGCTTTATTGCCGACGCCTTGCTGCTCGGCCTGGTACATCGTATAGTTGCCGCGCGGCTGGTAATGGCGGGGCTGGGCGGTGGGCGGAGCGCCCGGCGGCAGGCCTGGGCCGGCGCCGAAACTCAGGCCTTTGCCATAGATCAGGCCCGGACCGGTGATGCTGAAGTCGTGCAGGTCTTCGCCCCAGATCAGCGAATTGTGCCAGTGGTTGTGGCCGAAGTCCTGGTAGGGCTCCCAGGGATTATTGGGCTCTGCCTGATCGTAAGTTCCACCGTTGTAGCCAGTCTTCTCACCGGGCTTGGGCGAGTCTGCGGCCAGAATGGTCGAGCCTTGTTCCAGGTACAGATGAACGTTGCTCTTCAGGTGAATGGAAAAGCAGAGATAGGTACCGGCGGGGAAGAGCACGATGCCGCCGCCCGCTGCTGCCGCGGCATCAATCGCGCGATTCACTGCCGGGGTGTCGATGGTCTTGCCGTCTCCGGTGGCGCCGTACTGCCGGACATCGAATGCGCCCATCCCGGGTTTGGCTCCGCCAACCGAAGCCGCCAACGATACCGCCGGAATTCCGATCGCTGCCGCGCCCAGTCCGCCGGCACGCAAAAAATTACGCCGCATGCTGCTGAATTTGTCCATGAAGGCCCTTTCATCTCCGTGAGGTTTTCACTGCGATTCGTTGGTTCGCGCCACTCCGGAAATGGAGCGGGCAGGGAAGGCTGATCAACAACTCCGCAACATAGTACTGCCCCGACCGCAGGTATGGAAATAGTTTCTGCATTGCATTCCAGGCCAGGATCGGGAATTGTCCGGAGCGGGCGGCCGCAGCGTTAGAATTCCCTATGCCCTCCGCGGACATTTCGCCCCATGCCTGCTGTCGCAGCAGCCGGAGCGCCTGCCATTGCACGGAACTTTGCGCGCTGCATAACGCCGCCCAGGGCCAGGAACGCCTGCATGATCGAGACTGAGACGCAAACAGCCGCCCTTCCGGAAAATGCCTACCGCCCGCTGCATCGCGGCGAAGAGTACAGACCCATCCTTCCGGCCGACGCCCACCCACCGGAGGTGACCTGGCGCGCGGTCCTGTGGGGCGCGCTGTTCTGCTTTGTGTTCACCATCGCCTCGGCCTACTCCACGCTGAAAGTCGGCCAGGGGATGGAAGCCGCCATTCCTATCTCCATCCTTACCATCGCACTGGCACGCATGTACGCTCGCCGCTCCACGCTTTTGGAGAATGTCATCACAATTGGGATTGGTGGGGCCTCTGCGGCGGTGGTGGCCGGCGCGGTCTTTACGCTTCCCGCGCTTTACATCCTTCATCTGAATCCACATCCCATCCAGACGGTGTTTATCTGCCTCGCGGGGGGCTGCCTCGGGGTGCTCTTCATCCTGCCGCTGCGCCGCTACTTCGTGCGCGAGATGCACGGGCAATTTCCGTTCCCTGAGGCCACCGCCATCACTGAGGTTCTGGTCACGGGCGAGAAGGGCGGCTCGCAGGCCAAGTTGCTGTTGCAGGCCACCCTGATTGCCGGCCTGTACGACTTTTTTGTGACCACCTTCCATGTGTGGAAGGAGGTGGTCAACCTGCAATTCATCCCCCTGGTGCGCGGCCTGGCTGAGCGCGGCCGCATGGTTTTCAACTTTGACGCCATTGGTTTTATCCTCGGCCTCGGCTACGTCATGGGGCTGCGCAGCGCCATCGTCTTCTGCGCCGGCGGTGTGCTGGCCAACTTCGTGTTGATTCCCGCAGTATGGTTCCTGGGCAGCCACATGCCTTTAGCTGTCTATCCCGGAACGCTCCCGGTCGCACAGATGTCGGCCGCCGAAATCTACGGCAATTACGTGCGCTTCATCGGTGTGGGCGCGATCGCGTCGGCGGGCATTCTCGGCGTCATCAAGTCGCTGCGCGTCATTGCCGGCTCGTTCGGCATCGCGCTGCGCGCCTTCCACGGCAGCGAGGCCCAGCAGACCGAGCGCACCGATCGCGACTTTTCTGTGGTCACCCTCCTGCTTGCGCTTGTGCTGACCGCGCTGGCCGTAGCGATCTTTTTCGGTAAGCTGCACGTCTCCTGGACGGTGCTGGCCTGGGGGCTGGCGCTCACGCTGGTCTTCGCGTTCTTCTTTGCCTCCGTAGCGGCCAACGCCATTGCGACCACCGCAAACAATCCCGCCTCGGGCATGACAATGCTGACGGTCATCATCTCGGCCGTGGTGCTGCTGCGCTTCGGAATCTCGGGGACTACGGGCATGTTTTTTGTGATGGCGATCGCCGGCATGGTATGCACGGCGCTGTGCGTCTCCGGCCAGTTCATCACCGACCTTAAGACCGGATATTGGGTAGGCTCAACTCCTTCGGCGCAGGAGAAGGTAAAGTTTATCGGCGTGCTGGTGGCGGCGCTGGCGGCGGGGCTCACCATCGTGATGCTGGCGCACACCTTCCAGTTTGGCGAAGCGGCCCTTGGCGACGCGCGGCCGGTGCTGGCGGCGCCGCAAGCCTCCATTATGAAGGCGCTGGTGGTGGGCTTCATGAGCCACCAGCCTGTCACTTATCTGCTCTTCGGCATCGGCGTCATGATGACGGTAGTGCTGGAGATGCTGGGCCGTTCGTCCATGGTGTTCGCCCTTGGGATGTATCTTCCCCTGAGCCTGACCACGCCCATTCTGGCCGGGGGCGTACTCTCCCATCTGGTGAACCGGCGAGCCGAAAATACCGCGGGTGAACCCGGCCGCCGCATCCGTGAGCGGGGCGTGATTCTTGCCTCCGGGTTGATGGCCGGCGGTGCGCTGGGCGGCGTGCTGGGCGCGGCCCTGCGCCTCATTCCCGGATTTCGCGAGAGCCTGATCCAGACGCCTTTCTACACCTTCGATCCAGTCTCGCAGACCGTCTCCGTGGTGCTCTTTGCTAGCCTTTGCATATACGTGTGGTTGGTCGCACAGAAGAAGGAGGAGTGATGGATCGGGCAGGGAAGTATGTAGCGGACGCGGTGCTCGGCATCGATACGCTCTGGGGAGGCGACGTGATGTGCCCATCGGGCACCGGACGCTTCATTGCGGACTCATGGTTCTCCGATGAGCCGCTGCCGCCTGCCTATACTGATCCTGCCGCTGGCCGTCTGCGCGAGAGCGGCGGAGTCTCCGGCAAAGCCATCGATCGCGAAGCGGTGGATGCCTATCTGCAGGGGACCGATCTGCCCGGAGCCATAGCCGGCCTGCGCTCCGAAGCGGAGAAGACCGGCGGCCTGCGCGGCGCTTACCTCGGGAGCCTGGCACACTCGCTCGACGTGATGTGGGATCTGGCGATGGAGGTCCTGGGCACGGGCGCTCCAGTGCCCTACGCGCGCGCCGTCGAAGCCTCTACTGGCAAGCCTCCCGCGCCGTCCGATCCTGCCGCCAAGCGCGAAGGCGTGGCCGATCTGCTGGCCCGCGCCGGCTACAAGGTCTCTGGCGAGTCCTCGCTGCTGGAAGCGGTAGATGCCTGGCGGCGCGAGCGCGTCTCTCCGATGGCCTCGGTGAAGTCGCTGGGCGCTGCCGTGATTGCGCACTTTGACAGCCTCAGCGCGAAGAATCTCGTTCCCTATCTGCCAGCAGAGCTGGCTGGCGTGCCACGAGCGAATATCGATTTTCTGCCCATCAAGGAGGCATGGTTCTCCGGCTCGATGAACTACATCGGCCGCGCGCGGACAGCCGAGGGCAAGCCCCGCTACGAGGCCAGCTACGAGATCAACGCTTCGCTGCAAATCTCTTATCCGGAGTTTGAGCAATTGGTGAGCCATGAAGTGGTGCCGGGCCACGTGACCACCTTTGCCTACTTGCAGGACCTTTACGTACGCGGCAAAGCCGGTTTCGAGGCCACGGTGCTGACCATGAACACTCGTGCTGCCACGCTGTTTGAAGGCATTGCCAACAATGCCATCCTGATTGCCTATGGCGTCCAAGAGGTCGAGCAACTTCCTGACGAAGATCTTCGGATTGGCGTCCTGCTCGCCCTGTTGCAGGATGACGCCAAAAACCAGTCCTCGTTCCTCACCTGGGGCGAAGGCGCCGCTCAGGCCGAGGTGGCCGCCATCCTGCGCCGCGACTTCCTGGTCTCTGAAGAGCGCGCCGGCAAGCTCTCGGGCGCCTGGGGGCGTCATCCGCTTCTGGGCCGTATGTATTTGCCCGCCTATCGTGCCGGCACCGAAAAAGTTGCGCAACTCCGCCGCTCCTGTCCGCCCGAGAAGGTGCTGCCCGCCATCTATGGATGTAAGGGGCTCGTCGATATCGAGACCATCGACCACGTCCTGCAACCCTGAACGCTGAGGCACTTCATTCAGAGCTTCCTGAGAGGAGAGCTTTCCCGTGCAAAAGAAGATGATTATTTTTCTGTCCTTTTGGTTCCTTCTATCCGGCCTGCCCGCGCTGGCCAATGCGCAGGCACCGGAGCAGGTGAAGATCGACGCCCATGCCGCGGGCCATCCGTTTCCGCACTATTGGGAGCAGATGTTCGGCTCCGGCCGCGCCCGGCTGTCGATGCGGCAGAGCTATCGCGAAGACCTGCAGCGCGTGAAGAAGGTGACTGAGTTCAAGTATGTCCGCTTCCACGCCATCCTCGATGACGAGAACGGCGTCTACAGTGAAGACGCCCACGGCAATCCCGTCTACAACTGGTCTTATGTTGATCAGATCTACGATGGGCTGCTCGAGAACGGCATCCGCCCCTTCGTCGAGATTAGCTTTATGCCCAAGGCGCTGGCGTCGCGGCTCGATTATCAGGCCTTCTGGTATCACCCCATCATCTCGCCGCCCAAAGATTATTCCAAGTGGGATGCGCTGATCACCGCTTTTGCGAAGCACCTGGTAGATCGCTACGGCATCGATGAGGTCTCGCAGTGGTACTTCGAAGTCTGGAACGAACCCAACATCGGCTTCTGGACCGGAACCCCTGCACAAAAGAGCTACTTTGAGCTCTACGACAACACCGCTCGCGCACTGAAGGCTGTGAATTCGCGCATTCGCGTGGGTGGTCCGGCTACCGCGCAGGCGGCTTGGGTGGGTGACATGATCGCTCATGCTGAAAAGGATCACGTCCCGCTCGACTTCGTTTCCACGCACGTCTACGGCAACGACAGCGCTGAAAACGTCTTCCACGACAACCGCAATATCCCGCCCTTCCAGATGGTTTGCCCGGCAGTTCAGAAGGTACATGAGGAGATTCTGCACTCGACGCGGCCGCAGATTCCGCTGATCTGGAGCGAGTTCAACGCCGCCTACGACAATCGTCAGAACGTCACCGACTCGATCTTCATGGGACCCTGGCTGGCCGACACCGTGAATTCC
>JAJZCY010000240.1 GCA_021828835.1 Acidobacteriota bacterium
CGCGCGGCAGGGATCACGGCGGGCCTGTTGCGGCCGATCACGCTGTATCCCTTCCCGGTGGAGCGTTTTCGCAGGCTGGCGCCGCGGGCGAAGTTGTTCGTCGTGGTGGAGATGAGCAACGGCCAATTGCTCGACGATGTGCGTCTGGCGCTGAACGGCGCGCGCCCGGTGGAGTTCCTGAGCCGGATGGGCGGCAATGTGCCGTCCCACGAGGATGTGTACAGGTTTGTGCGCGAGCGGGCGCACGCGCTGAAGACCGCCGCAGGGGCGGAGGAGGAGCGGCTGGCCCATGTCTAGCGATACGGCTGTGGAATACGAAGTGGCGCAGGGCAGATCGAAGTCGTTTTACCCGCGCTTTGAGCGCAAGGACGAGCTCCAGCACCAGACCCATTACTGCCCCGGCTGCGGGCATGGCGTGGTGCACAAGATGCTGGCGCGGGCGATCGACGAGCTGGGCATCCAGGACCGCACCATTCTTGTGGGACCGGTGGGCTGCTCGGTGTTTACCTACTACTACTTCGATCTAGGCAACGTGCAGGCGGCCCACGGCCGGGCGCCGGCGGTGTCGACGGCGCTGAAGCGCAGCCGGCCGGAGAGCATCGTGATCTCGTACCAGGGCGATGGCGATCTGTCGGCGATCGGGGCGGCGGAGATTCTGCACGCCGCCAACCGCGGCGAGAACATCACCGTGATCTTCGTAAACAACGCCATCTACAGCATGACCGGTGGCCAGGCCGCGCCGACCACGCTGCTGGGGCAGAAGAGCACTACCACGCCGGAGGGGCGCAGTGCGCTGGGCGAGGGCTACCCGCTGCACGAGAGCGAGCTGCTAGCCACGCTGGAGGCACCTGTCTACATCGAGCGGGTAGGCCTGGGGGATAACAAGCAGATTGCGCAGGCGGCCCGCGCCATTCGCCGCGCGGTGGAGAACCAGGTGCGCGGCCTGGGCTTTTCGCTGGTGGAGGTGCTGTCGCCCTGCCCCACAATCTGGAAGATGCAGCCGGTGGAGGCGCAGCACTGGGTGCGCGACGTGATGGAGAAGACGTTCCCGCTGGGCGTGCTGCGCGATCGTACCAAGGATGCGCAGCCACGGCCCGCGCCGGCGACACCGCCGGCACTCGAGGAGATTCCACGGCTGCTGGGACTCGAACACGGCGAGCGGCTGGTGAAGGACGAGCGGCAGGTGCTGAATCTCGCCGGCAACGGCAGCGCGCTGAAGAGGACAGGTGAGCGGGCGCGCGCGGCGGAGGTCGATCTCGAGGTTCGCATCGCCGGTTTTGGGGGGCAGGGCGTGCTGCTGTTGGGCGAAGTGTTGGCCGAGGCGGGTCTGGAATCGGGGCTGGAGGTTTCGTGGCTGCCGTCGTATGGGCCGGAGATGCGCTCGGGCACGTCGAACTGCCACGTGCGGCTGGCCAGCCAGAGCATCGATTCGCCACTGGTTTCGGCGCCGGGAATCCTGGTGGCGATGAACGAGCCTTCCTTGCGCAAGTTCGATCGCACTGTGCGGCCGGGGGGATGGGTGATCTACAACGGCGAGGAGTTCCCCGAGGACTGTGCGCGCCCCGATGTGCGGGTGGTGGCGCTGCCGTTTACCAAGATCGCGCATGAGCTGGGCGATGCGCGCGCCTCCAACATGATCATGCTGGGGGTGCTGCTGGAGATCGCCGGGGTTCTGCCGGATGCCAGCGTGGCGGCGGCGCTGCGGCGCCTGGTGCGGAATCCGCGCTGGGTTGAACTGGACGAACGCGCCATGGCCGGGGGCCGGGCGCGCTACCGGGAGATGTTTGCGGAGGTGCATGCATGAAAGCAGAAGCGGATCCGAATCTGATCGTCTACTTCAACGGCCAGTACGTGCCTATCAGCGAGGCGCGCGTGGGCATCCTGACGCATGCGCTGCACTATGGAACCGGCGTATTCGAGGGCATTCGTGCGCACTGGGACGAGGGTGCGCAGGAGCTGTTTGTTTTGCGGCCGATCGAGCACTACGAGCGCTGGAAGCAGAACTGCGGAATCCTGGGCATTCACGTGCCGAAGACCGCCGAGGAGCTGTGCCTGATTACCGAGGAGTTGATGCGCCGCAACAACCTGCGCACCAACGTGTATGTGCGGCCGCTGGCGTACAAGAGCGCGCAGCGCATCGGCGTCGTCCCCGACGATCAGGATGCCTTCACGATCGTGGCGCTGCCCTTCGGGGAATATCTGCAGCACACCGAGAAAGGCTTGCACGCAGGGGTGAGCTCGTGGCGGCGGATTGACGACAACGCGATCCCGGCGCGGGGCAAGATCTGCGGCGCCTATGCCAACAGCGCGCTGGCCAGCGAAGAGGTGCGGCGCAGCGGCTTCGACGAGGCGATCCTGCTGAACGAGAGCGGGCACGTGGCCGAGGGCGCCACCTGCAATCTGTTCATGGCGCGCAAGGGCAAACTGATTACGCCGTCGGTGACCGACAACGTGCTGGAGGGGATCACGCGCGACTCGGTGATGGAGCTGGCGCGGCGCGAGCTGGGCCTGGACATCGTGGAGCGGTCCATCGACCGCAGCGAGCTGTACATCTGCGACGAACTGTTCCTGACCGGCACGGCGGTGGGGATTGCCCCGGTCGTGCGGGTGGATAACCGGCCGGTGAAGGATGCGGAGATCGGTCCCATCGCGCGACGGTTGCAGCAGCTTTACTTTGAAGCGACGCACGGGCACATGGCGGCCTATTCCAAGTGGCTGCGCCCGGTGTATCGCACCGTCCCCACCGCGCAGGCGCTGCGGACGGAGATGAGCGTCGCCTGAGCGGCGGCTGGCGCGCGCCGCCGAAGGTGCTCGCGGCGCGACCCCGGCCCTCGGCTGGGCGAGGAGGAAAACCGAATGCTGACAACAAAGAGTATCGGCAACGCCTACGACGTTGCCCTGGAGAACTTCGATACGGCGGCCGACGCCATGGAGCTCGACAAGGATACGCGGGAGATGATCAAGTATCCCGAACGCGTGCTCACGGTTTCGATTCCGGTGAAGATGGATGACGGGCGGATTCACCGCTTTGAGGGCTTTCGCGTGCAGCACTCGACGGCGCGCGGGCCGGCCAAGGGGGGAATTCGCTTTCACCCGCAGGTGACGCTGGACGAGGTGAAGGCGCTGGCCACGTGGATGACGTGGAAGTGCGCGGTGGTGAACATCCCGTTTGGGGGCGGCAAGGGCGGGGTAACCTGCGACCCGAAGAACATGTCGCGCAACGAACTGGAGCGGATGACGCGGCGCTACACCAGCGCGATTCTGCCGCTGATCGGGCCGGAGCAGGACATCCCGGCGCCCGACGTCTATACCAATCCGCAGACGATGGCCTGGATCATGGACACCTTCAGCATGATCAAGGGCTATTCGATCCCCGGGGTGGTGACGGGCAAGCCGATCAGCCTGGGCGGCTCGCTGGGCCGCAATGAGGCTACCGGGCGCGGCGTCTTTTATACCGTCGAGTCCGCCTGCGAGCATCTGAAGATACCGCTCAAGGGAGCGCGCGTGGTGGTGCAGGGCTTCGGCAATGCCGGGTCGGTAACCGCGCAGTTGCTGCATGAGGCGGGAGCCAAGGTGATCGCGGTGAGCGATTCCAACGGCTGCATCCATAACAAGAAGGGCCTGAACATTCCCGAGCTGATTCATATGAAGACTCTCACCGGGCGGGTCGAGGGCTTCCCGGAGAGCGAGACCATCCGACCGGAGGAACTGCTGGCGCTGGAGTGCGAGATTCTGGTTCCGGCGGCGCTCGAGAACATGATTCACGCCGATAACGCCGGCGCGGTGAAGGCGCGCCTGGTGGCCGAGGCGGCCAACGGCCCGGTGACGCCGGCGGGCGATCGCATTCTGGAGAAGAACGGCATCTTCCTGATCCCCGACATTCTGTGCAACGCCGGCGGTGTCACCGTCTCGTACTTCGAGTGGGTGCAGGACGAGCAGCACCTGTTCTGGGAGGCGCAGGACATCTACAAGCGGCTGGAGCGGGTCATGAAGACCTCCTTCCGCGATGTGCTGAAGATCCACCTGGAGCGCAAGGTGCCGATGCGCATTGCGGCCAACATCCTGGGCATCGGCCGCGTCGCCGAGGCGGTGCAGATCCGCGGGATCTATCCATAACCGGAGACTGCTGCGCGGCATGCTGTGAATCCCATCCTGGCGACAAAGGCAGACATGTCGCGAGGGTGGGGCGCCGCGCGCATGTTTTCCCAGGACCTCAAGAGCGGGGCCCCTATCGGCCTGCTGACGAGGTTGAAGGGGCCGGTGTCTTGTTGGGGCGCAGATGTGCAGCCGGTTGTTGATCTGCGGTTGATGCCGGTGCGATAGGCTGGATGCGTGCTCTGGGTGAATCCAGCAACCGAGGCGTTGAACGAGATCCGCACCGCGCCGATCGTGCGCTTTTCGGTGCTGGCGCTGAGCTCGATCTTTTTCCTGGTCGACCCGTTCGCGGCGATCGGGTCCTTTCTGGCCATCACCTCCGGCGCCGACCGGGCGCGGCGCAGGCGCATGGCGCGCAAGGGCACGCTGACCTGCTTTCTGGTGCTGACCTGTTTTGCCCTGGCAGGGCAGCTCATCTTCCGCATGTTCGGGATCACGCTGCCCGCCTTTGAGGTGGCGGGCGGGCTGATCCTGCTGCTGATCGGGCTGGACATGCTGGAGGCGCGGCGCTCGCCCACGCAGGAGACCAGCGGGGAAACCGAGGAAGCCGCCCATAAAGAGGATGCGGGCATTGTGCCGCTGGGCGTGCCCATGCTGGCCGGGCCCGGCGCGATCTCGTCGGTGATGGTGCTGGTGGGCGAAGCGCCGTCGCTGTGGTCGTGGCAGATGGGAGCGATTCTGGGCGCGATCGCCGTGACCGCGGTGGTGAGCTACTTTGTGCTGGCGGGAGCGGATCGCGTGCGCGGAGTGATGGGCGAAACCGGCATCCGCATCCTGGTGCGCATTATGGGTCTGCTGCTGGTGGCGCTGGCTATGCAGTTCTTCGTAAATGGATTGACGGATCTGGGGATTATTCCCAGGAGGTAGAAGGGGCGGAGTGCGAAAAAGCGGCCCCAGGGTACGCTGAGGGAGGCGAAATCGCTGTTTTCGGCTTCTCGCCCGAGAATTTTCCGCCGCCAGGAGGAAACGCTATCCAATTGAAACAAATAAGGTTATCGGCGCTGCGGCGTTGTCCGGGGAGCTTGCCGCCCCATCTTTCCACAGGAAAGCAGCTTTTCCCACAGGGGGGAGCTTGCCAGAAGGGTCTCTCCTCGGTATTCTGAATCGGTCGCAAGCAGCTGGAAACGCTGAGGTTGCTAGCGAGTTGCAAGCGCGAGTGGCCTGTGCTACTCTAGCAAAGTTGGAAATGAGCAGTGGAGCTTCCCGGTGGCCGATGGGCCTGCCCAAGAGTGGAGTGAGGGAGCTGGTTCGTAGGGTCGGATGAATGCGCTGCGGCGCTCCGCAAGACCCCTGTAGGGAATCCCACAGAGAACAAGCCATTGCAAGACCCGGGGACCAGTTTCCCCGCGAGCCTAAGCGGCTCGGGCGCATGTTGCGCTGGTAGATATTTGAGATTCTGCGCTGTGCGAAGCTTCTTGCGGGAGTGAGTTTCTCGCGGTTGGCTGCCCTGGGTTCGAAAGGGCAGGCAACAGAAAAGAAGGAAAAGTAAGAATAAGAGCTTGACAGAAGGTTGCAAGTTCGATATTCTTAAAAAGTTCGCGCCAAAACGGCTAAGCTGCTGAGGATACGCAGAAAAGCCCAGCGCAATCAAGTTCGAGGACGCCCGGCGACAACGCTGGGGTCTCGATCCCAAGGCCCTGCTCAGGCAGGAAACCTTAAGGATCTTTGACAAATTGGTTGAACGTGCCAGTCGTGAGATGCGATCAGGTTTGGCTTGATCAGTCTCACAAGGTAAGGTGCTCAGCGCTGTTGATAGCGCAGAGCACAGTCGAACTCGCCGGACCTCCGTCCTGGTGAGTCGACATCAGGTTTCAAACGAGAGTTTGATCCTGGCTCAGAATCAACGCTGGCGGCGTGCCTAACACATGCAAGTCGAGCGAGAAAGGGTAGCAATACCTGAGTAAAGCGGCGCACGGGTGAGTAACACGTGACTAACCTACCCTCGAGTGGGGAATAAC
>JAJZCY010000241.1 GCA_021828835.1 Acidobacteriota bacterium
ATCTACTAACGGCCAGCAGATTACCGGTCTCGATCTCACCTACCAATCCACGAACCAGCTCGACATTAATGTCGGCGCAGGCGGCACGATCACCAGCAGTTTCCCGGGCGTCGCCTCAGTGACGGCGATCTGCCAGCCGGGCATCTGCAACCCGGCTCCCATCAATGTGCTAGGCATGAATGGTACCGGTCTTTCGATTGCTTCGAACCCGGTGAACATCATTACGCCGGGCACAACCAGCAATTACATCTATTTTGCTGCGCCCGGAACGTCCCAATATTTCGTTACGCTGCAACAGCTCACCGGAACGGGAGGATCGACGACGCGTTTGCCGTACGTTCCCAACTCATTCGTCATGGACGAGAGGGGCGTAGGTCTTTATTTCGGCTCGCCTCGCGAGTTGATGATGTACAGCACGACCAGCGATGCTATTGGCAGGCAGGATACTTCGGTGCCGGGTGTCGTGCTGGCGGTAGCTCCCGACAATTCGCTGGTGCTGATCAACGACCAGGCGCGCCATCTGTTTTATCTCTACAACCCGTCCAGTGGATCGGCATCGAGCTTCCCTGGGATGGGCAATGCGGCAGCGTGGACGCCTGACGCCAAGACGCTGTACATCACTGACAACGCGGAATTGAATACACCGGCGGCCTGCGGCACGCCTTTGATCTCCGGGCACACCAATACGCTCTATGTCTACAACGCGAACACGGGTTGGAACGAGTATCCTTTGCCGCCCAGCCCGCTGCCGCCAGACGAGATTCCGTCGTGCTCGCTGTTGCCGAACACTGCGCCTCCGATTCCGGTGCAGCAGAATCCGGCGGTCATGATTCCCAGCGTGGGCGCGTACCTGCGCGGCACGCCGACCGAAGCGCGCACCTGGTGCCCGTCGGGCACGGTGGGTGACGCGGCCTCGATCACCTATTACCCGCTGGGCGATCCCGGCGAGGCGGTGCAGAGCGACACGCTGGCGGCCACGGTTGAGGGCCATCACATCCTCAGCGCAGAATGGACGACAGGCGGCGGCATTACCTTGCACGACATTTCCATCAATATTCCCGGAACCAAGGTGAACGGGATTCTCTCGCCGCAGGCCTGTCAGGTCACGACTAATCCGACCACGAATGCGCAGACGATGTTGCCGCTGACGATTGGCCCGACCTCAGTGCAGAGTGTGCCGCTGCCGGTATCCAGCACGACCGGGGTGAACCAGGTGGTGACGGGAGAGACTCCGGTGCCAGTCCCGGGTGAAACCGGAACCAGCCTGGCTTTCGTGACCTACGACGGAACCGGGACCAACGCGGTATTGCCGTACTACCTGCCTGCGGCGGGCGGCGCAGCCGGTTCGGTGGGCCAGGTTGCACTGACTGGCGCCTCATCGATTACGGCTCCGCTGGTGGGAGTCTTCAGCCCCGACAACACTTACTTCTACTTGTCCACAGCAGGCGACAACAAGATCCACTTCATCCAGATTCCAAACTCGATCAGCGCCACGAGCGTGCCGACTGACTCGTTGCAGATGAGCCCGAATCTGCCCGCTTGCAGCGTCACTACAGACGGGGGATGCACCTATACAGGGAGCGCACCCGTCGTCCCCGCAACGGCCATTGTGGTGAAGCCGAGGCCGGTGACATAGCGCCGAAGCTGGATCGGAAAACAACAATGCCGGCTGAGGCCGGCATTGTTGTTTTCGTCTGCCATGAGGTCCTGGGACGCTTTTGCGCGGCTGCGAGAGGAGCCGCCACGCACGTTAAAATCGAGACATGATGAAAGCAATTTCGTTCCTGCGCCGTCCCGGCAGCAAGGATGCCTATGAACGGCTGACCGGGTTTCTGGCTGCGCTCGGGTTTGCGCAGGGCGAAGGCTGGCAGGACGGCGCGACGCGCGCGGCTAGCTTTTCTGTTCCCCTCGGCAAACTGGAGCTGATCGACGGTCCGCAGCAGTATTCCGCGGAGATGTTCGTCGAAGTCACGTCGCTGGATGCGGCCAGGCAGGCTGCAGAGGCATGGCTGCGTGCGAAGGGCGGCGAGGCGGCGCTGGCGCGGCTTTCGGAGATTGAGGAGACGCATTGGAAGTCGCGCATGTTCACGGTGGAGCCGGAGCCGGGATTTGCTTTTGGCTTCTGGGCGTGGAGCGATCCGCTCAAGGGCAAGCCGGTAGCGGCGGAGGGCGATCTCTCCGCGGAGGGCATGAAGTTCGCCATCGTGGTTGCGCGCTGGAATGCGGTGATTACCGATCGGCTGCTGGATGGAGCTCTGGACGTGTTGCTGCGTAGCGGCGCGCGGCGTGACGATATCGAAGTGGCGCGGGTGCCCGGCGCCTGGGAGATTCCCGGAGCGGCGCGCACGATTGCCAATCGCGGCGGGGTCGATGCAATTGTGACGCTCGGCTGCCTGCTGCGCGGAGAGACGGCGCACTATGAAGCCATCTACAACGAGGTGGCGCGCGGCATCGGGCAGTCGCAGCAGGAGACCGGTATTCCGCACAGCTTTGGCGTGCTCACCTGCGAGACCTTGGAGCAGGCTCTGCAGCGCGCCGGCATCAAAGCAGGGAATAAGGGATTTGAGGCGGGAGCAGCGGCGATTGAGATGGTGAGTCTGAAGCGCAAACTGGAGCAGGACAAGCGGCAGGAAGGCGGCCACGCTTGAGCGGTGGATCTCATCCCGGCGGCGCACGCCGCAAAGGCCGCGAGATGGCCATGCAGATGCTGTTTCAGGCCGACCTGGGCAAGCAGAGCCCCGACCAGGTGCGGGCGACGTTCTGGAAGTCCAGCGATCCAGTCGATCCGGCTGCGCGCGGGTTTGCCGAGGATCTGTTTCGGGTGGCTGTCGAGCGGCAGGAAAGCATCGACGAGCTGATTACGGCGCACTCGCAGAACTGGCGCTTGGAGCGCATGCCGGCAGTGGATCGCAACCTTCTGCGCATGGCGGTTGCAGAGATGCTCGGATTTAAAGGAACCCCTTTCCCGATCGTCATTAACGAGGCGCTGGAGATTGCCCGCCGCTATTCCGCCGCGGAGTCGATCAACTTTCTCAATGGCGTTCTTGATTCGATTGCCCGCAGCCAGATAGCCAAGTAACTGCAGCATTCCCTCTTCGGCGCCGCGCCGCCTCGATCCACAAACTCTGTGCATCGCGGCGGCCGGACGCGCATCTATCTTGGTGCTATGAGCAAACTGGCTACGGAATCCCTGCGTAAGCTCGGCAACTCCGATCTGGCGATCACGCCAATCGGCTTTGGCGCCTGGGCTATCGGCGGCGGCGACTGGCAGTATTCCTGGGGCGCCCAGGACGACAATGACTCCATCGCTGCCATTCATCGCGCCCTTGATCTGGGCATCAACTGGATCGATACCGCCGCCATCTACGGCCTCGGGCACTCGGAGGAAGTCGTGGCGCGTGCCCTGCGCTCGGTCAGCAAGAAGCCTTATGTGTTTACCAAGTGCTCGATGCGCTGGCGCGAGGACAAATCCATTTATAACTCGCTCAAGGCTGCTTCGGTGGCCGAGGAACTTGAGGCGTCGCTGCGCCGCCTGCAAGTAGACACCATCGACCTATACCAGGTGCACTGGCCCAATCCCGAAGACGAGATCGAGGAGGGATGGGAGGCGCTGGCGCGGCTGCGCGAGCAGGGCAAGATCCGCTGGATCGGAGTCTCGAACTTCAACGTGGAGCAGATGAAGCGGGTGCAGAAGATCGCTCCGATCACCAGTCTTCAGCCGCCCTATTCCATGCTGCGCAGGGCCATCGAGGCGGAGATTCTGCCCTTTGTCCAAGCCAATGATATCGGCGTGATCAACTACTCTCCGATGCTTTCGGGCATGCTGACCGGCAAGATGAGCGCGGAACGGATCGCCGCCATGCCGGCTGATGACTGGCGCCGGAAGACCCCGGAGTTCAACGAACCACGCCTGGGCAGGAATCTGCGCCTGGTGGAGTTGCTGCGCGCGATCGGCAAGGCGCATGACGTGGTGCCGGGAGTGGTGGCCGTCGCCTGGACACTGCACCATCCCGCCGTGACCGGAGCCATCGTAGGCGGGCGCAATGCGCGTCAGGTAGAGGAAACCGCGGCGGCGCTCTCCTTCCGGCTGAACGAGGAAGAGTACGCCCGGATCAACGATTTCCTGGCGGCGAATCCGGCGTAACAGAGGCACAAAGCAAAAGCCCCGGCGAGCGCCGGGGCTTTTCACTTTGGAATCTCAGCCAGACTACATGGCGGCGACGAAGTCGGGAATCATGCCGGCCGCGTAGTTTTGCAGCAGCTGCGTGGTGCGGGCAGCCATTGCGGTGTACATGGTCGCAGCGCGATAGGCATTCACGCGAACGCCTTCGGTGCCCTGCATGCAGGCATACTGCGCCAGCGCTGCGAGAACGCAGATGCGGACCTGCATGGCATCGCTATGCAGGGTAGAAACCAGAACCTTGTCCACGCCATCGCAGTTCTTCGCTGCAAAATCGGCCATTTCCATCATGATCTTGGCGTTTTGGAACATGACCCAGAGGCCTTTGGGGCCTTCCATGCGCTTCCAGGCGTCCTCGGGGGTGGTGTTCACGCCTTCCTGCCAGAGGAAGCGTTCACTCAGTTCGCGGGCGCTCCACTCGGGACGAAGCTCTGCGAGCAGCGTCTCCCATGTCTGGGTATTGCGCCGCCGGACATTGGAGCGCCAGCGGTACAGGTAATATGCCACCGCGGCAATCACGATAATTTGCAGAACCGGCAACATCATCCGTGCCCCTTGGGGGGAATCTGAGGTCCCCCTCCACGAGGGAAATCTCCCTCGTCAATTCCTGGTATCTTACGGCCGATATCAAGAATATCGCCGAAGACGGGCCCAAAAATCAACTGGTTGTAACCCGTTTGTGTTAAAAAGTAACCGCCCGAAGGGACAATGGACCAAAGTAACCGGCGGGGCAGAGCGCCATGGAGTCAATCGGGCCCCTAGGACCCCGAACGGGGCAGATCCATCGAGACAGGGCTGGGGATGGAAAAATGCCCGGAACTCTTTTGCGCGGGCGTACTATCCGCGGTGAGGGATGGCTGCTGACCATCGCCGAGGGGCGCAGTTGCGCTGGCGTCCAGCCAGAAATAGTGCAGCCAGTAGACAAGGGCGCAAATGCCGGCCAGAGGGGTGAGGAGGTCGAGCCAATAATATGGGTGGCCCACCTTGCCGTTTACGTAAAAAACCAGCGTTGCGAATGCAACCAGGCTTTCCAGGCTCATCCCTACCATGACCCGGAGTTCGCGTTCGGGCCAGCGGAGCTTGAGCGCGTTGCTCCACGCCAGGAGCGCCAGAACTGCGGCCATTGAACAGATGCTGCTCGCTCGCATTAAGCGCAGGTCGAACCAATAGAGAAGGGGCAGGTGGGGAGGATTCGACCAGCGGACTAGCGGACCCAGAAGCAGGCTACAGACGGCGAAGAGGAGCGCCGGCCATTTGATCCAGCCATTGCCGGGTAAGTGGTTGCTGCGCAGGATATTTCCGCCGATCTCGATCAGGACGGCAAGCGAAAAGATGAAGTCGAGCGCAGATGCGCCCAGGTAAACGACGCGATAAGCGTGGTTGAGAGAGTCCATGGCCACTGTTGCCACGATGGCTTCCGCAACATAGAGCGCCATGTAGGCAGTGAAGGCAGGAATGACGCGGGCGATCCGCCGAATGAGGAGCGTGGCCAACAGTAGGAGCGATAAGGTGCCGGCAACGAGGGCTTCAATTGTTTTCAGGAACGCTTCGTTCATCCGTAAAGGGCTGCTCCCGTCCAGAGGTCTATGCTCGGAGATCGCAGCAGGCGACGCCCGGGCGGAATCTCCAGAATGCTGGAAGATTCACTCTCCTGAAGCGGTTTATCGTTCCAATTTCCTTTTTCCGTGCGCGGAATCCTGCAAGGCAACGCGAGCCGCATGGGCAGTACCGGCCATTGCCAACAGCATGCTCTGCATCTGCGGGCTGAATTCGCGGCGTGCCTGTTCGGGCTGGGCGAAGCTCACGGTCCAATAGAGCAAGGAACAAAGATAGCTGGCGATAACCAGTTCGTCCAGGTGA
>JAJZCY010000012.1 GCA_021828835.1 Acidobacteriota bacterium
ACCGAGAAGATCGACGGGATTCCTTACCGCGATGTCCGCCTGCTGCAGCAGTTCGTGGCCGAGCGCGGCAAGATCGTGCCCCGGCGTCTGACCGGCGTGTGCACCACGCACCAGCGCCGCCTCACCCGCGCCATCAAGCAGGCCCGCAACATCGCCCTGCTGCCCTTCGCCACGCACCACTAAAGCGCGGTGCAGACCTGCTCCCGGAGGGAGCGCGGATCTTAGCCCCGGATGGAGCGAAGCGGAATCCGGGGATGCGGCCCCTCAGGCCGAGCGAGCCCCGGAGGGGCGATGCTCTTGCATGGGTTCCGCAACTGCTTGCCCTTCGGCTTGCAGCGCGGGAGCTCGAAAAGGAATTGGAGAACCACCGATGGAAGTCATTCTGAAAGAAGACATCCCCAGCCTCGGCAGCCGCGGAGACGTGGTGAAGGTCGCCGACGGCTACGGCCGCAACTACCTGCTGCCGCGCAAGCTGGCCCTGCAGGCCACTGAAAACAACAAGGCTGTCATCGAGCAGATGAAGGCCTCCGCCGCGCGCCGCTCGGCCACCGAGAAGGCCGCCGCCGAAGAACTGCTCGCCAAGCTCGAGCCGCTGACGCTCAGCTTCACGCGCAAGGCCGGCGAGCACGGTCACCTGTTCGGCTCCGTCACCTCGTCCGACATCGCCGCCGAGCTGGCCGCTCAGGGCTTCGAGATCGACCGCCGCAGGATCCTCCTCGGCGAACCGCTGAAGAGCATCGGCGAGTCCAAGGTCGCGGTCAAGCTGCACCGCGAGGTCACCGCGCATCTGACGGTCAAGGTCGAAGCCGAGGCCACCGAAGAGACCGCTCCCGAAGCTGCCGCCGAAGAAGCCGCCGCCGAGTAAGTACCCACCGGGTGCCCACCCCTGGCGACCTTTTGTCTTTGTCGCCGGGGTGGGAGAGCACGACTCCCAAGGTGGTGGCCCTTCAGGCCATCCACGCCGCCGTTTTCCGGGACATCCGACCGCGGCCGCGAAGCGCGCATCGAACCTCCACTACCAGGCCTCCTCGCGGAGCCGTTGAGCACCTCGCCGTTGCGAGGGGTTTGCCTCGACGCCGAAGGGGCCATAATATCCCTGGCAGGCCGCTATGCTCTTCCAGGACCGCAAAGACGCCGGCCGCAAGCTGGCGGAAATGCTCTCCAGCTTGCCCGATCTCGCCGATGCCGTAGTGCTCGGCCTCACCCGCGGTGGTGTGCCGGTGGCCTATGAGGTCGCCCGCGCCTGCCATCTTCCTCTCGACATTCTCGTTGTGCGCAAGATAGGCGCTCCCGGCCAGCGCGAGCTCGCTGTTGGCGCCGTCGCCCGGGGCGTCGTCACCCTTAATCCCGAGATTGTGCGTGTTCTCCACCTCTCGGAGGAGTGGCTTCAGCAGGCCGCCGAACGCGCCTCCGCCGAAATTTCCAGCCTGGAAACCCTCTATCGCGGTGGCTACCCACCCGTCGAGACCGCCGGCCGCACCGTAATCCTCGTCGATGACGGCCTCGCCACGGGCGCCAGTATGCGCGCCGCCGCGCGCGCCGTTCGCCCCAAGGCCCGACACCTCGTCATCGCGGTTCCCGTCGCCGCCGCCGGCACCTGCCGCGCTCTCGAATCCGAAGCCGATCGCATCGTCTGCATGGCCACACCCGAAAACTTCGAAGCGGTGGGCCAGTTCTATCGCAGCTTCGAGGCCACCGGCAACGATGAAGTCCGCGGCCTGCTCGCCGATGCCCGCCGCCAGTCGGCAAAACCAGCTGCCTGATCCCACCGCGTCGGGCCACCTCCCCTTCCATTTCCCTGACGCCATCTGTCCAGCCTGCATCCTACCCCGATGCGAGGCTTATGGGCATGACGAGTTCGAACCCAACCCGGCTGCTCTCGCGGCTCGTCATCATGATCACGGCCGTGCTGGCGGTTGCGGCGCTCTATCTGGCGAAGGTTCTCTTCCTGCCGCTCGCATTCGCCGTCCTGTTCGCCTTTCTGCTTGCTCCGCTGGTCAGCTCCCTCGAACGGATTCGCCTCCCGCGCACCCTGGCAGTGCTCGTGGTGATCGCAGCGTTTGCCGTTCTGCTGGGATCGATCGGCTGGCTGGCAGCATCGCAAGTGATCCAGATGGCCGGGAACCTGCCCAACTATCAGGCGAATATCGACAAGAAATTTGCCCTGGTGCTCCATCACAAGAATGCCGCTTTCGGCCGGGCAGAGGCCGAGGTGCAGCGCCTCGGCAATCGTCTGGAAGTAGCCGTGCTGGGCAACAATACAGACAACGGCGCTCCGGCAAACCCAAGTGGCCCTCAGCAGCAGCCGGTTCGGGTGCGGGAGGTCAAGCCAGGACGGCTGGACCAGGTCGGCGGAATCCTCGATCCGCTGCTCACCGCGTTCCTCACCACAGTCTTCACCTTCTTCGTTCTGCTTCGCAGAGAGGATCTGCGCGACCGCCTGATTGGTCTCACCGGCCACGGCCACGTGACTACGCTCGCCATGATGGATGCGGCGACGCGCATCAGCCGGTACTTCCGATTGCTGCTGGCGGTCAACGCGACCTATGGAACAATCATTACCCTGGCCCTCTATTTGATTGGGGTACCGCATTTTTTCCTGTTCGGCGCGCTCGCCTCGATTCTGCGCTTTATCCCTTATGTCGGCGCCCCCACCGCCGCGCTCCTGCCGACTGCACTCGCCTTTGCGGTGTTTCCGGGTTGGACCCAGGGCCTGCTGGTGATGACCGTGTTCTTCTGCCTGGAAGTGATGACCGCCAACTACGCCGAGCCTCGTCTTTACGGCAAGCACACGGGACTCTCGTCCATCGCAATTCTGGTCGCAGCGGCGTTCTGGACCCTCATCTGGGGTCCCGTGGGCCTGGTGCTTTCCGTGCCCCTCACGGTATGCCTGGTGGTCCTGGGCAGTCACGTTCCCAACTTTGAATTCCTCACCGTCATGCTGGGCGATCAGCCCCCCATTCCGCCCTCCTCCCAGCTGTTTGAGCGGCTGCTGGCACGCGATGAACACGAGGCCAGCGGAGTTCTCGACGCCTATCTGCACGATCACACTCAGGCGCAGGTCTATGACGAGGTGGCGATCCCAGCCCTGACCATGGCCGAACGCTACCGCCACCAGCAGGACCTTCCCGAGGATGCGGAGCGCTTCATCTACGCGACCCTGCGCGAGCTGATTCTGGAGATCGGCGAAAGGGAACCCCAAGGCAGCGCCAAGGAACTGAAGCTGCCTGCTTCCGGGCCAAGAATTTTGTGTGTGCCTGTGCGCGATGAGGCCGACCATCTGGCCGGCATTATGGTGGCGCAGTTGCTTCAGGCCGTCGGTCTCGACGCCACGGCGATTCCGGTGGAGCGCGACGACCAGCTCAGCCTGGTCGCTGCGGAGACACAACCGGATCTTGTGTTGTTGTCCGCCCTGCCTCCCTTTGCCCGCGCCCGCTCGCGGCGCGTCTACAACAGCGTGCGTTCCCGCTATCCCGATCTGCGTATCATCATCGGCCTCTGGAACTACCGCGACGATTCGGTTCAGGCAGCAATGCAGATCAGCCGCGGCGAGGTCAGCGAAGCCGCAACCACCCTGGCAGAGGCAGTGACGCAGATTCGGGCAGCGGTAACCGGGACGGGCTCGATCCGAGCCGCCTAAGCGGCACGCCCGCGGCAGTGCGGGTGCCGAGCTGCCCTAGACGATGGCTAGCGGCCTCTCGCGATCAGTGCGCAGCGTCGGCACCGCGGCCAGCAAACTCTTCGTATAAGCGTGCTGCGGGCTCGTGAGCAACTGCAGGGCAGGCCCTTCTTCCACCACGATTCCGGCTTTCATCACCGCCACCCGCCCGGCTACTTCGCCCACCACCGCCAGATCGTGCGAAATGAACAGCATCGCCAGCCCGTGCTCGCGCTGGAGCTCCCGGAGTAGCGCCAGAATCTGCGCCTGTACCGTGACATCTAGCGCGGTGGTTGGCTCATCGGCGATCAGCAGCCGCGGCCGGTTGATCAGAGCCATCGCGATCAGGATGCGCTGCCGCTGTCCACCGGAAAACTGGTGCGGATAATCGCCGTAGCGGCGCCCGGCCTCAGGAATCCGCACCGCCTCCAGCGCTTCAATGGCTTTGCGCTTCGCTTCCCTGCCTGTGAACGGGTGGTGAGCCGCGGCGCACTCCGCAACCTGCCTGCCGATGGACATCACCGGGTTCAGCGCCGTCATCGGCTCCTGAAAGATCATCGCGATCTCGCGCCCGCGTACGCTGCGCAATTCGGCATTGCTTCGCCGCAGCAGGTCGATCTCTGTTCCGCCGCCGCGCCACAGGATCTCACCCCCGGTCCGGGCTGCCGGCCCAAGAAGCCCCAGGATAGCCAGCGAGGTCGCGCTCTTGCCCGACCCCGACTCGCCCACCAGCCCCAGCACTTCCCCTTCATCCACATGCAGATCGATGCCGCGCACCGCCTCGTTGGCGCCGAAGCCCACGCTCAGCTTCCGGACTGCAAGCAGTGCTCCCATGCAGCCATCCTACGTGTTTTTCGAGCCAAAGATATAATCGGACCATGGCGGCAGCCGCACCGACGCACGGCAATCAGAGCGCAGCGGACAAGCTGCGCGCGCTGGAAGACCGCCTGCGCGCAGCCGGCAGCCTGATGGTGGCCTACTCCGGCGGCGTCGACTCCGCATTCCTCGCAGCCACAGCCCACCGTTTGCTGGGCGGCCGCATGATCGCTGTGCTGGCCGACTCGGCCTCGCTGGCGCGCCGCGATCTGGAGCAAGCCAAAGCCTTCGCCGCATCGATCGCAATGCCGCTCAAGGTTGTCCTCACGGAGGAACTCGACCGGCCCGAGTACGCGCGCAACGACGGCAACCGCTGCTTCCACTGCAAGGATGAGCTCTTCACCGCGATGGAGCGCCTGCGCGCCGAGCTCGGCTTCGAGCACATCGCCTACGGCATGAACGCCGACGACCGCGGCGACTACCGCCCCGGCCAGCGCGCCGCCCAGCAGCATGAAGTTCTCGCTCCGCTGGCGGAGGCCGGCCTGACCAAGGCCGATGTGCGCGCGCTGGCGCACGCCGCCGGCTATCCCGTCTGGGACCGCCCCGCCGCACCCTGTCTCTCCTCGCGTGTGGAGTACGGCCGCACCGTGACCCGCGAGGTCCTGGAACAGGTCGAGAACGGCGAAGAATGCCTGCGCCAACTCGGCTTCCGCGAGTTCCGCGTGCGTCATCACGGCGAGTTGGCCCGCGTGGAGATCGCCCGCGATGAGTTGCCCCGCGCGCTCAGCATGGAGATGCTGGATGCCATTACCGCAGGGCTGCGTGCCGCCGGCTTCAAGTTCGTGACCCTGGACTGCGCAGGCTTCCGCTCCGGCTCTATGAACGTCGTCCTGCCCGCCGAGCTTCTCGCTCGCCGCGGCGCCTGAGTCCGCTCCCACTGAAACAACCGTTTAGAATCAAGACGCGATGCGTATTGGCTATCTCGAATGTTTTTCCGGCATCAGCGGCGACATGCTTCTCGGCGCGCTTGTCGATGCCGGAGTTCCCTTCTCCCTGCTCGAAGACACCACAGCGGCGCTCAACATCGGCGCGCGCCTCGAACTGCGCAAGGTGATGCGCGGCGGCCTCACCGGCTCCAAAGTGGATGTAATCCCCCCCGGCGATCCGGCCCACGACCACGCCCAGGAGCCTAGTCATGGCCACTCCCACGAGCACGCGCAGGAGCACAGCCACAGTCACGAACATGGGCATTCCCACGCGCACGAACACGCGCAGCATCACGCGCACGCACATGCCCCCGCGCACGCGCATGCGCCGCACGAGCACAGTCACGAGCACCGCTCGCTCTCCACGATCCTCGGCATCATCGCCGCTGCGCCGCTTGCCGAGCGCGTCAAGCAGCGCGCCAGCCGCGCCTTTCAGCTCCTGGGCGAAGCCGAGGCCGCCATCCATTCCACCCCCATCGAGAAGGTGCACTTCCATGAGGTCGGCGCGGTCGACACCATCGTGGACATCGTCTGCGCCGCTGCCGGCTGCGAGTCGCTCCACGTCGACCGCTGGATGGCCTCGCCGCTGAACGTAGGCAGCGGCACCGTGAAGTGCGCGCACGGCACCCTGCCGGTGCCCGCGCCGGCCACCATCTCCCTGCTGGGCGATGCGCCCATCTACTCCGCCGGAATGCCCATGGAACGCGTCACGCCAACCGGCGCGGCGATCCTGCGCATGCTCGACGTCAGCTATGGCCCTCTCCCCGCGATGCGCGTCACCGCGCGCGGCTACGGCGCAGGCGGCCGCGATATGCCCGGCGAAGCGAACCTCGTCCGCCTGCTGGTCGGCGAGAGCACAGAACAGAAAGCCGCGCACCAACCGGCCGCAGAGCCGATCGCGGTCATCGAAGCCGTCATCGACGACTCCACGCCGCAGTTGCTGGCCTATGTCAGCGAACTGCTGCTCGAGGCCGGCGCATGGGACGTCTTCCGCACCCCGGTGCAGATGAAGAAAGGCCGCATGGGCGTGCAGTTAACGGTGCTCTCCAGTCCCGAGCTGGCTTCGGCGATGCGCGAACTGCTGCTGCGCGAGACCACCTCCATCGGCCTGCGCTGGCGCATCGAACAGAAGATCGCGCTGCCGCGCGAATTTGCTGAGGTGGAAACCCGCTGGGGCAAGGTGCGCATCAAGATCGCCCGCTTCGCCTCGGGAGAGATCGCCAACGTCTCGCCCGAGTACGAGGACTGCCGTACCCTGGCCCGCCGTCACGGCGTGCCCCTCAAAACCGTGCTCCAGGAGGCAATGCGCCTCTACGCCGCATCCCAGGAGGGCCGCTGATGGATCGCCTGCAACTCGAAAACCTGCTCACCGATCTTCGCGAGGGCCGCACCGAGGTGCCGGAGGCGCTGGAGCGGCTGCGCGGCATGCCCTTTGAAGATCTGGGCTTCGCCAAGCTGGATCACCACCGCGCGCTGCGCACCGGCATGCCCGAGGTGATCTTCGCCGAGAGCAAGACCGTGGAGCAGGTGGCCACCATCTTTGCGCGCATGGCTGCGGCCGGCGGCAACGTGCTCGCCACCCGCGCCACACCAGCCATGTTTCAAGCCGTCGCGCGAGAGGTCCCTAAGGCTGAGTTTCACCCATCCGCGCGCGCCATCACGCTGCACCAGACCGATCCCGCGCCTGGCAACGGCGCCGTAGCCGTGGTTTGCGCCGGTACCAGCGACCTGCCCATCGCCGAAGAGGCGGCCATTACCGCGCGCCTGATGGGCAATACCGTCGAGTTGATCGCGGACGTGGGTGTGGCCGGCATTCACCGCCTGCTGGCCCAGCGGCACGCGCTCAAGTCGGCCCGGGTTCTGATCGTATGCGCGGGCATGGAAGGCGCGCTGCCTACCGTGGTCGGCGGCCTGGTGAATGCCCCCGTCATTGCCGTGCCCACCAGCGTCGGTTACGGAGCTTCGCTGGGCGGCGTCGCCGCGTTGCTGGGCATGCTCAACACCTGCTCGCCGAACGTCTGCGTGGTGAACATCGACAATGGCTTCGGCGCGGCCTGTATCGCCTCGCTCATCAACCATCTGAGCTAGGCATCAGTGGCCGCAGCCACAACCGGCGCCGCAACCGCCGCTCATCTGCGGCATGCAGCATTCGCCGGCGCCGCAGGGCGCCGGAGCGCTGGCTGCGCCGCCCTTGGCGATCACACCGGCGCCTCCGCTGATAAGCCGGCGCACTTCGCCGCCGCACGCCGGACAGGCCGTAATCTCGGCGTCCGACATCTTCTGGCGACGCTCAAAGCGGTGGCCGCAGGAGTCGCACAGGTACTCATAAGCCGGCATAAACACACCTCAAAACGACTGGAATGATGCTCCCATTATAGCCGGGGCGGAAGTCTCCCCGCCCGGCCGCGGAGAGCCCGCTGACAACGCGGGCCGGGAGCCATGCTCCCGGCCCGCCCAGATAACTCTGCTGCCAATTTACGGATGCAGAATCATCGTCCGCTGCAACTGGAAGGTGAGGGTGGCTTCGGCCGGCACGTGCACACGCTTGCCGCGGGTCAGGTATTGGGTCAGTGCGCCCGCGCCGCCGCCGGCCAGAGCGCCAATACCCGCGCCCCTGCCGCCGCCAAACACCGCGCCCAGCAGCGCGCCCAGTCCGGCCCCGCCGCCTGCGTACTCTGCCGTCTTCTTGTTCATTCCGTAACCTGCCTTGCCGGTTTCAACAACCGAAGAAGAGTCCAGCTTGTAGACGGTTCCGTTCAGCGTCACCGACGCCAGCGCCAGCGCCAGGTTTGGCGATTTGCCCGTTCCCTGGTTCAGGTCGATCACCTTCACGTGGGCCCGGGTCCCTGAGGGAATGCCCACCGAGCCGGTGCTATCCACAACCGCCTGCTCGATCGTGGCCGGGTAGAGCTTGCCGACCGTGTCGGTGGCCGTATCAATCCCGGTATCGGTGCGCACCGAAATCTGGGTGCCCGATGGAACCACAATCGAAGGAATAGCCTGGCCGCCCGCCGCGCTCATGGTCCGCGCGTTGCCGGCGGGTGGCACGCTGCCAGTGGCCCCAGCCATGTAGCCCGATGCCGGGGCCGCCGCCCCTGCGGTCGGTTGGTCGTTGGTAATCACCAGCGAAGAGACATCCTTGAGCGGAAAGACATAACCGACGCCGTTCGATCCGCGGAAGCGGATCGCAGTCACGCCGGTCAGATGACCGCTGTACGACTGGCCATTGCGCAGCGCTACATGGTCCGAAACATTCGAAAACACCAGCGACTGCACCTGGCTGACGGGAAAGGTGTACTGAATCCCCGAGCCATCGGTGAAGGTCACCTTGCCGGTGGCAGCTCCGGTGTAGACGCCCGAGTAGCTTCTGCCATCCCGCAAGATCACAAAATCCGCATGCGCGGCAGTTGAAAACAACAGTGCGGCGAACAGCAGCACAACCGCTCGTTTCATTCCATCGTCCTCCGGGAAAGATATTTCTGGGCTAGAGTCTTAGACCGCAAATCCGGACGGAAGTTGCTCGGCGGTCCTGCCTATCTGTCGCTGGCCACCCTCCATCCGCCAGCGCCGTGAAGATCCAAGCACTTGCGGGCGTCGACCTGCGGAGAAGGCCTAAAATCCCTCTTGACACCTTACGGCACCAGCAAGAGGATGGAGCAAATCGCCAGCCGGTTCCGGCATCCATCCAACATGGCCTCGTCGGACCCAAGAGGCGAAGATCGCGTGCAGGAGATGGACTCATGGTAGTGAGAACGCTCGGCAGCGGACGCGGAGTCACGGGGCTCTACATCGGCCCGCGCAACGCGCGGCGCTACTTTTCGCGGCGGATCCGGCACATCGAACTGCTGCTGGGCCACCTGCATATCTACTGCGATCTGCCCGATGCCTTCTGGCAGGGCGAACCGCAAATCTGCGATCCGCGGCTGGCGGACTGGCTGTTTTCGCGGATCTTCCACGGCAAAGCTGGCCGGTCGCCTGCGCCGGTAGCGCTCATCCGGCAGGGGCACCACGGGTTTCGGGTGCTGCCGTTCACCATCCCCGCGGCTTCGGCCAACGCCATGACCCACATCGGACCACCGCATCGGTTAGAAGACGGCCAGCGGTTCGAGAACGCTTTACTCAACCTGCCCAGAAGTTTTGTTCCCAACGCCCTGCGGGCCGGTGTCGCTCGCCGCGCAGGGATTTAGCCCCGCGCTGCTACTCCCGCTTGCGGCGCTGGTGCGTGCTGGGGATGTTCATGTCCTCGCGGTACTTGGCGACCGTGCGGCGGGTGATCTGGATGCCCTGGGCCTGGAGCATGGCCGCGAGCTGGTCGTCAGTGAGCGGCTTGCGCGGGTTCTCATCCTCGATCAGCTTCCGCACCTTGCGCTTGAGCACCAGCAGCGGGGTGTCGGCGCCCTCCGGGCCGTTGGCCCCCTCGGTAAAGAAGAAGCGCAGCTCGAGCACGCCCTGCGGAGTGTGGGCGTACTTGTTCGCCACCGCGCGGCTCACCGTGGAAGGGTGCACGCCGATCTCCTCCGCCGCCTCCTTGATCATCATGGGGTGCAGAGCCTCAACCCCGTGCTCGAGAAAGTCCTGCTGGCGGCGAACGATGATCTCGCAGACACGCAGGATCGTGCTCTTGCGCTGGGCGATGTTGCGCATGAGCTGGAGCGCGGAGCGGAAGCGCTCCTTCACGTAATCCTTGACCTCTTTATCGGTGTTCTCGGCCACCAGCATGTGCCGATAGCGACGGCTGAGCCGGAGGCTGGGCAAATCTTCTTCGTTCATGCTGACCACCCACTCGCCGCCGCGCTTCACGAAGAAGACGTCCGGCTCGATCAGCCGGGTCTCCTCGCGGTTGTACAGGCGGCCGGGGCGCGGATCCAGGGTGCGGATAAATTCGATGCCCTGCTGGGCTTCGTCCTGGGTGATCTGAGCGGCGCGCGCCAGGTCCTTCAAATCGCGCTTCTGCAGCAGGTGCAAGTGGTGGTCGACGATGAGTGCAGCCACCTCCATCGCGCGGCGGCGCTCCTCGATCTTGCGCTCGGCTTCGTCCTGCAAGTGGCCGTGTGCGTCGGTTTCCAGCAGATCCGGCAAGCGTGTGCCATAAATCTGCTCGAACTCGTCCTGCTGCGCGGCAATCTGGAGCAGCAGCGATTCACGCAGGTCGCGCGCGCCGATGCCAGCGGGGTCCAGGTGCTGCACCAAGTCGATGGCGCGGCGGATGAGCTCGATATCGGCCGCAGGAGCCAGCGGGCGCGGCGGCTCCGGCTCGACAGAGACGGGCGGCAGGGGCGCGGAGAGGCCGGCCGGGCCATTGATGAAAGCGGGGACTTCTACCGGAACTGGCGGCTCCGCGTGTCCGTTCTGCCGTTCGGCGGGTACGGTCGGCTGGCGGAAGGCCAGGGCCAGCTCCTCGTCGGTAGCGGCCAGGTAGCCATCCCCATCCAGGTTGCCCACCACAAACTCGGCGGCGTCCACAAGTTCCCGGTCGAGTGTCAGAGCCCCCAGCTGCCACGCCAGGTGATCGGTGAGCGTAGTAGGAGCGGAAAGGAAGGTCTCGAACGAGGGCTTCTCGCTCTCTTCAAACTCAGGCTGCGTGCGGTAGCCGGGGTCGAGGTACTCCTGAAAGTAGGAGCCGAAGTCGATCTCGTTAAAAACATCCTTGGGCGGAGCCGCGGCCTCCTCGGCGCTGCGCTCCAGGCGCTCCTCGCGCCCGGCCACCTCATCCAGCATCGGAACCGATTCGTCAATCTCTTCCAGGACGGGGTTTTCCACCATCTCGGCATCGATCATCTCCTTCAGTTCGAGCTTGTTGAGGGCCAGCACGCTGACCATCTGCATCAGGCCCGGAGTGAGGACCTGGCGTTGCGCGACTTTGAGGTTCAGTTTAGGTTGCAGCAGCGCCATACAGCAGGACCAATTCCCCTTCGTTCAATCAACAAGTCTAGCCGCAGGGGAAGAAGGATACTTCAAGCATTGTCTCACCTTCCGCTCTTCGCGTTGGGAAGGGCCCCAGTCGAGCCGGGAGTTTCGTTTTGGAAATTGTATAGGAGGGCGAACCACGGTTGAACGGAACGTCCGAAGGAAAGAAATTCAGCTCAGTGAGAAGCCTTCCCCGAGGTAGATGCGGCGTACTTCGACGTCATTGCCGAGCTCCTGCGGGGTGCCGGCGCGGAAGATGCGGCCCTCGGCAATAATGTAGGCGCGATCGGTCACGGACAGTGTTTCACGCACGTTGTGGTCGGTGATGAGAATGCCGATGCCGGAAGCCTTCAGATCGAAGATGATCTTCTGCAACTCGAGCACGGCGATGGGATCGATGCCGCTGAAAGGCTCGTCGAGAAGAATGAAGTTCGGCTGGATGCAGAGCGCACGGGCAATCTCCACGCGACGGCGCTCGCCGCCGGAGAGCGCGTACCCCCGGGTGGTGCGGATGTGGCCCAGGTTGAGCTGGTGGATGAGCCGCTCGGTGCGGGTGCGCCGCTGGCGATAGCTGAGCGGCTGCGCCTCCAGCACCGCCATGATGTTTTCTTCCACTGTGAGCTTGCGGAAGACCGAGGGCTCCTGGGGCAGGTAGCTGATCCCGTAGTTGCGCGCCCGCAGGTACATGGGGGTGTGGGTGATCTCGGTGGTATCGACCAGGACTCGCCCGGTTTCCGGGACAACTAGCCCGACGATCATATAGAAACTGGTGGTCTTGCCGGCGCCGTTGGGGCCGAGCAGGCCGACGACCTCGCCACGGGAGATCTGCAGGTTGACCCCGCGGACCACCTGCCTGCCCTTGTAGCTCTTGCCGATTCCCTCGGCGATCAATGTCTCCATTCGGTCTCTGGCTCTCGCTTCCCCACCCTGGCAGCAAAACAGGAATGCCGCGAAGGGAGGGCACCCGGCGACACAATCCCGCCACTGACTACCGCGGCGCGGTGGTCCGGGTGGTGGTCTCCTGCTGGCCGCCTTCGATACTGACGCTATCATCGCGGCTATGGAAAATCAAAGCGTTGCCGGTGACGCTGCCGCGTAGCGGATCAACGAGGCGGGGAGGCTCCGCCGGCGTCCCGGTCAAAACGTAATCGCCGCTGCTGCCGCTGTACGCGAGCTGTTGCCCTGTGCCCCGCCGGCCCTGAGCGCGAAGCACCACGTGCCCACGTGCGGTCATGCGCTCCACCTGAGCGACGGCGCCGGCGGCATGATTCCCGGGCTGCGAAAGGTAAAGATCCACCTCATCCGAGGTAGAGGTCACTGCTCCGGACTCGGCAGTGACGCTGGCAAGAGGCGCAGCACGGAAGAGCGCGGTGCGCTCCACACCGGAATAATCAAGTTCGCCGCCGCGCACGCGGATGACAGAAGGCGCGGCGGAGCGGGACTTGGAGCCCGGCCTTGCCTGCGGCGCGCCCAGAAGCACAGCGACAACCGGCCGGGCAGAGGAACTTGTCCGCGCGGTGAGGCTCTGCTGGCTGCGGTTGAGGATCAGCAGCGGCGCAGACACCGAGTTGGCGTCCTGCCATAAGCGGGCGTCCCCGCGGAAAAAGGCCTGGCCCGTGGACTGGTGCAGCTCCGCCTCGTGGGCGATCACGTGGGCGGGTCCGCGGCCGCCCAGAGAGAACGCTGGCGTCCCGGCGCCGGCGGCGGATTCAATCCAGGTAGCCTTCACATTTCCATGCCCAAACGCTTCGCCGGACTGCTGCGAGACGTCAATGCCGTTGGCCGAGAGAACCATTCCCCCATCTGTGACGCGCGGGCTCTCGGTGAGGTGCAGCCACTGCCCGGCGCTCTGGTAGATGGCCCGGCCGGCCGTCGCGTGCACCGGCTGCTGCTGCGCGCCTGCGCGGGCTGGGGGCTGCTCGTCGAGAATGACGTGACCGTCAAGCTGCGCGAATTCAAGCTGCGCGGGCGCTCCCGAGCCCTTCTTCGGCAGACGCGCCCCAGCGGCAGGAACAAAACGCGCCTGAATGCGATCGGCGCTGGCGGTCTGAAGAGCGCCATCTGCGGCAGTCTGCCGCAAGCTGGCGTGCCCGGCCCCGGTGAGCGTCTTGAGGCTGGAGTTCGGACCGAAGACGCCGGTGAGATCGTCGGCGGCCATCTCCGAGGGCTGCGGAGACTGGTTGCCACGCTGGGTCTCGCCGGTGAGAATGACTCCCCCGGAACCGTGCAGCCGCGCCGGTTCCACCTTGCCTCGGGCCACCGGGCGGAACTCCACATCCGCCACATTGGATCGCCAGGTGCGCGTCAGGTGAACCGGCAGAGAACGGCCTCCGGAGACCGGCTGGGTCTGCTGCTCGCGCAGCCGCACCTGGTTTTCGAGATGCAGGTGGCACAGTTCGCCGGCGGCGGCAAACACCAGGTCCGCGCGTGCCGCCGAGCCGGTGATAGAGCGGCCCGGCTGCTCGGATGACAGCGTAATCCCGCCGCTGAGATGCGCGCTGGCCGGCTGGTTGTACGCGGTGAATTCCATCTGGCCGCCCGGCGCGGCCAGGTGGCTGCCTTCCAGAGTGGAGAGGGTGAAGCCGCCGCTGGCGGTGAGGCTCTCGACCGAACCGTCATCGCGCACGTTGATCTGAGCCTGGCCGGCGGAGGCTTGCCCGGTGCGCATCTCCGCGCTAACCGCCGTAAGCCGGAAAATCTGCTGGTCGCGATCGAACACAGCGTGGCTGGCGCGAACCCGCACCGGCCCGGTGTTGCTGCCCGGGCGCGGCTGCGCGATCATCTCCACGGCGCTCTCAAGAATCAGCATTCCGCTGTCGGAGTTGTAGCTGGCGCCAACTGCGCTGCCGCTTCCCTGCCCCGAGGAGAAATCGACGTGCTTGGCCGTAGAGACGATCCCGGTCTTCTGCGCGAAGGTGATGCCGCTGGTGTGGACGCTGATCACGTCACTCGCCGCTTGCGTTTGGACTGACTTGCCAGAGCGCGCGGAAGGCCGCGACAGCGTGATCTGGACAGGCCCGGCAGCCGTGGCGATCTCGGTCTTCTGGTTGTACTCGAACTCGTCGCCCTTGATCACGTCTACGCGGCGGCCATCCTGCCCGTACAGATCGATCTCCACGTCGCGTAGCGTGGCATGGCTGTTGCGGAGCTGAATCACGCGGGAGGCGTGAATCTTGAAGATGGTGTGGCCGCCATGCGCCTGTGTGTAGGTGACCCCATTCGCCTCCTGCTGAATCTCAACGCCCAGCCTGGCGGGAATGTCGCGGGGCACCGCGCGCTTGAGCTTGTCGAACACCAGAAATCCCACAATGGCCAGCACCAGCAGCACGCCCGCCGCCAGCACCAGGGTCCGGATTCGCTCGATGGTGAAGCGCACGGATCAGTTCCCTATGCCGTGGGCGGCGGCCAGGCGCTGGGCAAGCCGCTGGGCCAGGCTCTCGCCCAGTTCGCTCCACAGCAGGCGCGCGGTGGCGCCAGATTCCTTCTCGACAGCCTGCACCAGGGCGATGAGCTGCGTAATGTTCTCTTCAATGTGGCGCGCCGTCTGCGGATCGAGCTCGACCTCCTCTTCCAGAAACGGCCCGTCGGAGCCGAAGTCGATGCGGATGTGGCCGTCCTGCTCGTAGGCGCCCTCTTCAAACAGCGGACCGAAGCCGGTGACGCGCACCAGCCGCGGACTGCGCACCCAGCGCGGGTCCAAACCGCCGCCGGTTTCCAGCTCCCATAGGCTCCAGCCAATCTGGAATTCGTAGGCGTAGTCCTCGTGGAGCAGCTCGAGGGTTTCTTCCACCGCCTCGCGCGGTGCGACGCCTTCGGAGCCTCGCCCCCAGACGCGCTGAAAGACAGGCGCTTCGCTCCAACTCACCGGCCACACAGTCGCCGCATAAACACCGCGCTCGCCGCCCTGCGCGGCAAAGGTGGACAGAACCTGGGCGAGCTTGTCGGGGAGCGAAGCAAGCCGGAGATTGGGGTACCAGAGACTGAGATAGAGCGTGTCAGACATGGCCTCTATCAGTTTAGACGGGAAAGACGGCTGGGCTGGATCGATCATCACAGCGCGGCGGCCAGCACCCGTTGTATAAGTGTTAACAATTCCCTGCAAGGGGCTCTGGCTATGTCCGTCGGTTGGTCCATCGCTATCTCCGCCTTGCTGGCCAGTGTCGGTGTGGTTGCCGCAGCGACGCTGCTGCTGCTTGCGGGCACGCGGACCCTGAGCGCTCTCACCCCTCGCCTGGTCAGCTTTGCCGTCGGAACGCTGCTGGCAAGCGCCTTTCTCGGGCTACTGCCGGGAGCACTGGCGGGTGCGGATGCAGCGCAGATCCTCCCCACCACGATGGCCGGCATCCTGGGCTTCTTCCTGCTGGAGAAGCTGCTGATCTGGCGCCACTGCCATCAGCCCGGCTGTGAGATCCACAGCGCCTCCGGCACGTTGATCCTGGTTGGCGATGGATTTCACAACTTCGTGGATGGGGTCGTCATTGCCTCGGCCTACCTGCAATCGACAGCACTCGGCGTCTCCGCTACCTTGGCGGTAGTGGCCCATGAAGCACCGCAGGAAGCCGGCGACTTCGGCATCCTGCTCCATAGTGGTTACAGCCGCGTGCGTGCTGTCCTTTTTAACCTGCTGTCCGCGTGTTCCACGATTCTTGGAGCCGGTGTTGCCTATGTTGCCGTCCGGCAGGCCGCACAGGTGGTCCCCTTCGTCCTGGCGGTCTCGGCGGCCAGCTTTCTCTACATCGGGATGGCCGATCTGATTCCCAATCTGCATCGCGACACCCGTCTAGCCTCGGTCCTGGAGCAGATTCTGCTGGTGGGCGCTGGCATGCTACTTATCTGGGTGGTCCGGCAGTTGGCACGGGGGTAAGGGGCTGTGGTTTCTGGAGGGGTGGTCGAGCGATCATTGTCTCCCGCGCTCAACGCAAAGACGCGTTTGGGAGGGGTACTCGCACCGGTACGGGCGCGGGGGAAGCGTGTGTGCTCTCCCAGGTCCCTTCTGGGGGACCCGAGAGCCCGGTTGCGTGGCTGACTCAGGCGGTGACGATCTCGCTGAAATCGGCGATGGTCGAGAAGTTGCTCAGCACCTCATGAATCAGCGCAAGATGCGCGCCACGCAGCGTCTCGTCCGGGTCGAGAACCATGACCTTGTCAAAGAAGGTATCGACGGTGGGCCGCAGCGTGGCGATCAGCGCCAGCGCTTCGGCGTAGTTGCGCTGCCCGCGCAACTTCTCGAACTCAGGCGCAACTTTCGCCGCCGCGTCGCGCAGGCCAACCGCCTCCGCGGCCTTCGCATGGCCTGAGTTACCGAGCGCGAAGCCCTTCTCCTCCGCCTGGCGCAGGATGTTCTTGATGCGCTTGAAAGCTGCTGAGACCGCCACAAAGTCTTCCGAGCCCCGCGCGGCGGCCAGCCCCTCGGCGCGGGCGATGGCGTCGCGCACGTCGTCGGCCCCGGCAGCCAGCACCGCATTCACCACGTCGTAGGCGAAGCCGCGCACCTCCTTGAGATAAAAGTTCAGGCGCTCGCGAAGGAAGATTGCGGTTTCCCCGTAAACCAGATCGCCCTGTGCGGACTCATTGATTACATCGCCCAGGGTTAGCGGCAAATCGGACTCGGCCAGAATCTTGATGATTGCATTGGCGGCGCGTCTGAGGGCGAAGGGATCCTTCGAACCTGTGGGCTGGAAGCCTTTCCAAAACATCGAGGTTATTGTCTGAATGCGGTCGGCGAGTCCCAGAAGCTGGCCCTCCACGCAGACCGGAATGTTGTCCTCCATCGAGGCCGGCAGGTATTGCTCGTAGATCGCCAGAGCCGTGCGCTCGCCCAGATGCTGCGCGCGGGCATACAGCCCGCCGATGATGCCCTGCAGCTCGGTGAACTCCTTCACCAGTTCGGTGGTGAGGTCGGTCTTGGCCAGCTCGACCGCCTTGAGCAGCGCCGCCTCATCGAATTTCGTGCCCTTGGCCTTCACCAGGCCGGCCAGGGCCTGCGCCACGTGCAGGTTCTGCTCGGTCTTCCAGTGGTAGCTCCCCAGCTCCTTCTGGAAGGTGACATGCTTCAGGCTCTCCACGCGATCCTTGAGCGGCGTCTTCTGATCGAAATCCCAGAAGAAGCGCGCGTCTTTAAAGCGGGCGACGAGCACCTTCTGGTTGCCGTGACGAATGATGGCCGCGCCCTCTTCGTCGGCGCGGGTGTTGAGCACGGCCAGGAAGTGCGGCGCCAGCTTGCCATGCGCATCTTCCACGGCGAAGTACTTCTGGTGGTCGCGCATCACCGTCACCAGCACTTCTTCGGGCAGCGCAAGGAATTCGCGGTCGAAGTTGCCGAGGATTACGCTGGGCCACTCGGTGAGATGAACGACCGTCTCCACCAGCGGCTCGTCCTCGCGCCAGCGCGCGCCCGCAACCGTGCGGGTCACGGCGTCCAGGGCCTTGCGGATAATCTGCCGGCGGTCGGCGACACTCACCACCACCGCCGCGCCCAGCAGGCTTTTGGAGTAGTCGCAGGCCTGGAACACGGGCACGGGCACATCGCCGTGCAGAATGCGGTGGCCGCGGCTCTCGCGGCCGGCGGCGATCCCGGCAATCTCGAGCGGCACCACTTCGGAGTCAAGCAGCGCAATCACCCAGCGCACCGGCCGCACGAAGCGCTCCGGCTTGCCGGCACGCCAATACATGTTCTTGGCCCAGTAGAGGGCCAGCACTTCCTTGGGCAGATCGGCCGTCAAAATCTCAGACGCCGAACGCCCCGCGCGCTTCACCGTGGCGCCCACATATTCACCCTTGGGCGTGGTGACCTTCTGGAGCGCGGAGACATCGACGCCCGCCTTCTTGGCGAAGGCCTGGGCCGCGGCGGTGGGCGCATCGTCCTTGAAGGCGACCTTCCACGAGGGGCCGGTGAGCTGCTCCTCGGTGTCGGCCTGGCGGGCGAGCACGCCCTCGGCCAGCACCGCCAGGCGGCGCGGGGTGGAAAAGGTGGTGACGGTGCCCCCCGCAGCGAGCAGGTGCTCCCGGGTGAGCAGATCCGTAACGCGGCGGCCGAGCTCGGCCTCGGCACCGGCGATCATGCGGGCGGGGATTTCTTCTAGGCCGAGTTCGAATAAAAAGTCAGACATGATCAACGTTCCAATCGAGCTTGTAGCCAATAGCTTGTAGCCGGCAGCTCAACCTTTCGATTCACTTCAAGATTTTCCACCACGAAGCTGCGAGCTACTGGCTGGCGGCTGCCTGTTGCGCCGCATACGCCTTGGCAACCCCAACCGCCAGATTGCGGATGCGGCCGATGATCCCGACGCGCTCCGTCACGCTGATGGCGCCGCGGGCATCGAGCAGGTTGAACAGGTTCGAGCACTTGAGCGCCAGCTCATACGTCGCCAGCAGCGGAAAACGGCGCTTCTCGGCGGGGCTGGCCTTCTCGTCGTTCAGCACCGCGCTCGCCTGCTCCAGCAGCGACTTGGCCTCGGCTTCGAAGCTGTTGAAGTGCTCCCACAGCCGCGGCACATCGGCATACTCGAAGTTGTACACCGAGAATTGCAGCTCCTCGGCCAGGCGCACATCGCCATAGGTGATCGGCGCGCCCGTCTCGGGGTCCCGCGCCCACACGATGTCGTAGATCGAGTCCACGTCCTGCAAAAAGGCCGCGATGCGCTCCATGCCGTAGGTCAACTCGGCGCAGATGGGATCGAGGTCGAGACCGCCGCACTGCTGGAAATAGGTGAACTGCGTGATCTCCAGGCCGTCGAGCATGACCTGCCAGCCCACGCCCCAGGCGCCGCCCGCCGGCCACTCCCAGTTGTCCTCTTCGAACTTGAGGTCGTGCTGGCGCAGATCGATGCCCATGGCCTCGAGCGACTCGAGGTAAAGCTCCTGCACATTCACCGGCGGCGGCTTGAGGATGAGCTGGAACTGGGTGTGCTTGAACAGCCGGTTGGGATTCTCGCCGTAGCGGCCGTCTGCCGGCCGGCGCGAGGGCTGCGCGTAGCCGACCTTGTAAGGCCGCGGCCCAAGCACCCGCAGAAAGGTCTCGGGAGCCATGGTGCCAGCGCCCACTTCTACGTCGTAGGGCTGCTGGAGAACGCAGCCGCGCTCCGCCCAGAAAGACTGCAAGCGGAAGAGCAGGTCCTGAAAGGTGAGCGGGGATCTTTTTCTTGCTGAAGCAGTTTCAGTGGCTGGCACGCGTTCTCTCTTTCCCTCGGGACTCAAGGAAATTCTAGCAGTTGGGGGAATGCAGAAGCCGACGAAACAAGCCGGAAGGCCCCTGTAGGAACAGAGAATTGCGGCGAGAATGCGCCGGGGATCAGGATCGAGCAGCACTCGCTGGCGGGCATGGGCTGGGTTGCGGCGTGGCTGTTCACGATCGGCTATCTGCACCTGGGCTTCTGGAAGGGGTTTTTCGCGATCGTGGTCTGGCCGTACTTCATCGGCGTTCACGTCAGCACGCTGGTGCGATGACGCCAGGCCTTTACCCGCCGAGCCGGGCCAGCGCTTCGGCACTCTTCAGCTTCCGTTCCAGGTGCCGCTCCAGCGTTTGCAGGGTGAAGCGGCGCAGGTCCTGACCGCGCCGCCGCGGCCAGGCTTCTGTGGCAAAGCTCGCCACCGGCGCGCGCTGGATGGTCTGCGCAAGCTGCCAGGAGTCGGGGCTCAATGCCGCCGCACTCGCGTTACGATGCACCGCGCAAAACAAGCCATCGGAGTAGGAGTTGAACCACGCCGCCTCCGCATGCAAGCCTTCGCCGCAAACAATGCAGTGGGCGAGGTCCGGCAGCAGGCCCATGAGGCGCGTCATCCACAGCATGAAATAGGTGAGCGGCATCCACGGATTCGATTGCGTGGTCTGCTCCAGCACCGACACCAGCAGGCGGAAGACCGCATCCTGGGGATCATGCTCGGGCAAGGCTTCATCCACCAGCTCGGCGTAGAAACTCAGCACCGTTAGCAGCACGGCATCCACCGGACCGGCAAGCGGCGACCGCACGATCTCGAGATGATCGAGGCGGACAAGCTCCTGGCGGGGACGCTCGGCAAAGAAGGCGCGGGCCAGGGTCATCGGCTCCAGCGCGCCCCCGAAGCGCTTGCGGCTTTTCAGTGCCGACTTGGCAATACCCTTCAGCCTGCCGTAGTCGCGCGTGAAGAAGCTGACCACCAGGTCCGCCTCGTGCACGGGCCAGGTGCGCAACACCACCGCTTCGGAGGTAAGTACGGGCATGCGACTACTATCTTCGCATCTGTCCCACGCAGGCCCGCTCTCCGTGATCATCCAGCCTGCGTGTGGGCCGCTCGGCCCACACCAGTCTCAACGGGAAGGCGGCGATCCTGAAGCGTCTTCACTGCTGCGGCGGCTGCATCTGCTGCTTCTCGTTCTGCCCCTGGCCACCCACCTGGATGTAGTCCTTCACATCGAAGACGTTGGGCACGGTCCTGGCGCGAGCCATCACCAGGTCGCGGTCCTGCTTGCTGTCCACGGTTCCGTACAAGGAGACGTGGCCGTTGACCACCACGATCCGGATGGGTCGCACCGGGTTCACGGCATACTTCTCCAGCGGCGGATCGCTGTAGATGGCCCGCATCATCCTCATGCGGATCTGCCAGTCCATCGGCGAGGGCGGATCCACCTGGATGTTGTCGATCACCTGCTTGACGCCGGGCGTGGTCGCCGCAAGTCCCACCGCCGCATCGCGGTCGGGATAGCTCTTCACATGTCCCGACAGCGTCACCACGCCGTTCTCCACATTCACCAGGATGGCGTCGAAGACCATTCCGTACCCGGCGCGGTTGAAGGCAATCTCCGGGCCCAGCTTCTTCATGATCGCGGCGTCGGATACCGGCTTGCCACCCGCCTGAATCTGGTTGTCCACCGCCTTTACGCCCGGGACCGCACGGGCAATCCGTTCGGCATCCTCTTTGAACTCGAAGAGCGGCACGGTTCCGGTCAGCGTGGCGGTGCCGTGCGGGCCCACCGTCACCTGCACGTCCTTGAACTCCGATCTCTTCAGCTTCAGCCGCACGCTATTGGCGACATTGCTGTTGTTTTGCGCGGCGGCTGCGGAAGCCGCGGGAAAGGCCAGCAGCACTCCGGCCAGGGTCACGGCCAAAGCCGTCGCCCGGGAACGCATCGTTCTGCTCATTGGGAACTCTCCTCTGGGGCGCTGTCCCCTTTCCTCCCGGCAGCCGCCCCGCAAGTGGCGTCTTTTGAATCTGCCGTACCGCTCCTATAGACACCCGCCGCCCGCGCCGGGTTGCGTGGGGCGAGACGCCGCAGGACAGAACATTGCCTAGCGCCAGCAAGGCCGCAGCCGCGGCACGACTGGCAACCACCCCGTTTTGCCGCGCATCTAGGCGGGTAGAGGCGTCTCTGCACAACGGAGGAGTCTAGTCTGCACCCGGAGGTGCAGTGCACAAGCTCTATATGGGGAATCGACAAAAGGCTCCGGGCCAGCAGTTCATCACGCCCTCGTCTCATTCCGTTCAGTTCTATGAAGACCCGGAGGTCTTCCTGGAGCAGCTTGCCGGATTTGCCGGCGCCGCCGTCGGGGCAGGTGGGTGCTACCTGGTCCTGGCCACCGCGGAGCACCGTTGCAGCCTTCAGCAGCGCCTGGCACGGAGGGCGATCGATCTGCGCATGGCTGCGGCGGGCAATCGGTTCATCGCGCTCGATGCGCGCGAAGTGCTAACCACCTTCATGGTCGAAGGCTGGCCCAACCGCGAGCGCTTCTTCGCGTCCCTGGAACCCCAGCTTCTGCGCGCCAGGTCTGCCCGGCTGCGCCCGGATGCTCCCCTTTCTGCCTTCGGCGAGATGGTGGCCTTGCTCTGGGAGGACGGCCATCGCGAGGCGGCGGTGCACCTCGAACAGCTCTGGAACGAGCTGCTTGGCCGGCATAGCTTTTCTCTGCTCTGCGCCTATCCCATCGCTTGCTTTGCCCACGATTCCCGCGACGACTTGTTTGCGCGAGTCTGCCGCGAGCACACAGAGGTGATGCCCACGGAGGGGTACACCGCACTGCAAAGCGATGCCGAGCGCCTGCGCCTGGTCAGCACCCTGCAACAAGAAGCAGCCGTCGTCCGCGCCGTGGTGGAAGAGCGCGAGCGGGCTATCGCCCAGCGCCGGCACGCCGAAGAAAAGCTGTGGCGCAGTGAGGAGTTCGTGCGCCGCATCATCGAAAGCGGCGTGGACTGCGTAATGATCCTCGATCCCCAGGGCCGCCTCGAGTACATCAGCCCCTCCGGCCAGCAGGCGCTGGAGATCTCCAATTTGAGTAACTTCCTGGGCCGCAGTTGGGTCGAGTTCTGGAAGGACGAGGATCGCCCCCGCGTGGAAGCCGCGCTGGCCGCGGCGCGCGCCGGCGGCATCGGCAGCTTCCAGGGCGACTGTTCCACGCCCCAGGGCACGCGCAAGTTCTGGGACGAACGGATTACGCCGGTGCGGGGCAACGACGGCCAGGTGGAGCAACTGATCGCGGTCGCGCGCGATCTCACCGAGTTGCGCCAGGCCCAGCAGATCGCGGTGCAGGCCGAGAAACTCGCGGCCGCCGGACGCATGGCGGCTACCATCGCTCACGAGATCAACAATCCCCTCGAAGCGGTGACCAACTTCATCTACCTGGCGCGCACCACGCCTGATATGCCCGAGGAGGCGGCCCGGCATCTGGAGGTCGCCGATCGCGAGCTCACCCGCGTGGCCCAGATTGCCCAGAAGACGCTGGGCTTCTACCGCGACACCTCCAAGGACAAATGGCTGCACGTGCGCGAGTTGGTGGAAGATGTGCTGCTCATCTACGAACGCAAGATGCGCAACAAGCAGATCACGGCGGAGGTGAGCGTCGATCCCGAGCTGCGGATTTACTTCAAGCAGGGCGAGCTCCGCCAGGTGCTCTCCAATCTTCTGGTGAATGCCATCGACGCCTGCGCAAGCGGCGGACGCATTTGGCTGCGCGCCCACGCCAGCACAGACTGGTCCGAGGGCGGTGAAGACGGCGTTCGCTTCACCATCGCCGACAACGGCGCCGGCATGTCGCCTGAGGTGCAAAAGCGCATCTTTGTGCCCTTTTTCACCACCAAGGCGAATGTGGGCACCGGCATTGGCCTCTGGGTCTCCAAATCACTCCTCGAGCAACATGGCGGATCGCTGCGCTTCCGCAGCCGTCAAGGCTCGCCTTCGGGAACCGTGATGAGCTTTTTCGTTCCCGGCAATGCCAACCTGCAAGTGCACGAACTCCCCCGCAGCGCCTGAGGACCGCGAACCACCTGTTTCCGTATGGCATTTCTATCCCGCTTACTCGCCGCCCGCGCGCCGGCGCGCGAGGCGTTTCCGTCTTTTTCGGATGGCCCGCCCGTTTCCGCTGTCCGCCGTCCCCACGTGCTGGTTGTCGATGATGAAACCCTGATTGCCGACAGCGTAGCCGCCATTCTCAACCGCAACGGATATGACGCTGTGGCCCGCTACAGCGGTCTCGCCGCCATTGAGTACCTGGAAAAGAAACGACCCGATATCGTAGTGACGGACGTGATGCTTCCCGACTTGGACGGCGTGCATGTGGCGCTGACGGTGCGCAAGGTGCTTCCTCAAACCCGCGTGGTGCTCTTCTCCGGACACGTCTCCACGACACAGCTCCTGGAACTCAACTCGGCCGCTGCCAATTCCTTTGAGCTGCTCTCCAAGCCGGTGCACCCGGCCCAGCTTCTCAAGGCGCTTCAGCCTGCGGATTAGTGGACCCCGCGTTACGGCTTACCGGTAACGCCGCGTGGCCTTGATGACCATCGAGAACACGCCCGCTTCATCACGCGCCACCACCAGCGAGACATGGCGGTTGACAGCGATCTCCGCTTGCAGCAGTTGCTGTCCGGTAGTGTTCACGTCGGTTGCGTAAGTCAGCGTCACATTGCGCCCCACCTGCTCCTGCACGGTGATGCGCGAGGTGGAGTTGCCGAACGCACCCAGATAATCAGGATCCACCTTCACCGAGCCGGCCCCGAACAGCTTTTGCACGCGGCTGCTCATGGTGGCGTTCAGCGCCCCGCCCAGCAGAGCGTCCGTGGCCGGGTTGCCGAACTCCTGCTGCTGTTGCTGCGTGTAGAGCCGCTCCTGGTCCTGCGTGTGCCCCGAGGCGAGCAGGGCAACCACGTCCGACTCCGACATCGGCGGATCGCTGCGATAGGTCACCGACATCTTCTGCAAAGTGCCGTGCAGTCCCAGGGTGATGTCATAGTCCTGCACCCGCGCTGTGGCCGTCATGTCGATGACCGGCTCGATGCGCACCGGATTGCTGAAGGTGATGTCGCCGCGCTGCAGTTCGTAACGCGTGCCGGCGATCACGGCGCTGCCTTCGGTCACCGAGACTCGTCCCAGCACCGAAGGCGAGGCCATGGTGCCCCGCAGGCGCAGGTCCACGTTGCCGGCGAGCTTGGCAAAGGCGTTCTGGAAGTTGAGCTGCGGCGAAGAGGTCAGGTGAATATCCAGGCGCAGGCGGCTTGAAGGTGTGTTGGGCATAACCACCGTCTGCGTCTTGGCGCTGGCCTGCGCGGCCAGCGAGGCCAGATCGAGGTCCGGGCTAGTGGCAAAGCGTGTGATCAGCACGTTGCCGCTGAGCAGAAGGTTATTGGCCGGCCCTTGCAGGCGCAGGTCCGCATCGGCTAGCGAGCTGATGCCTTCCGGATAGCGGATGCGCACGCCCTTGCCGGTGACGGTGAGATCGGCAAAGACGCCGCGCTGGTAGCTGAGCGAGCCGCCCACATTCAATAATCCGCCGCCGGTCATGGCGGTGAGATTGCGCACCTCCAACCGGTTGCGGTTGAACATCAGCGTGCCCTGCATCTGGCTCAGGCCGTTGGGAATGTCTTCGAGCGAGAGCGAGCCATTGTGAATATCGATGCGGCCGCGCAGCCCGGGATTCTGCACCGTGCCATGCGCTTCCACTTCAAAGGTGGTGGTGCCGCTCGCCGTCAGATCGGGATCCAGCGTCTCGGCGAGCTTCAGGTTGATGGTGCCGCTGGCGGCCAGGTCCAGCGGACGCTCGCGAGAGAAAGCAATGGTTCCCACCGCATGGATATCGGTATCCTCGCCGGTCACGTGAACGGGATCAAGATGAATGCGGCCGCCACTCAGCGTGGCGTGCAGGCCACCGTCGCCCACCAGGTGCACGCCGGCCAGAGTCACGGCAAGCTGCTCCAGCTTGGCTTCGCCCTGAAGCTGGTCAGGATGCGCCAGCGGCCCGGTCAACGTCACCGTTCCCTGCAAAGCCGACTGCCCGCTGAGAGCGTCCACGTGCGCCAGTTTGAGCAGCGCGCCCACATCGAAGCGGGAAAACTCGATGCGATTCTCGGTCGCGTAATCGCCGTGCAGTTGCGTCTGCCCGTGCAGGTTCAGTTCCGCTCCGGCGAGAAAGGTTGTGGCGTCGTAGAGAAGTGCGTGGCCGGCGGTGTGCGCGGTCGCATGCAGCGCGCCCAGCGTCTCGCCATCCACCACCAGTCCGGCCACACTGGCATTGCCCTGCACCTGCGGATCGTCCAGGGTCCCCGATCCGGTGGCCGAGATGCCCAGCTTGCCCGCCACGGAAAACTTCGCTTTCTGAGGCCATCTGATTTGCGCCAGTTCCAGTCCGGCTCCCTTGACCGCGGCTTGGAAGCGCCGGGCGGCAAAATCGTAGCTGCCGCTCCCATTCAGTGTTCCGCTCGCGGTCTCTACGCGCAGCGAGGAGAGCTTCAGCGTCTGCCCGGCGAACGCGCCCTGCGCACGCGCGCGTGCAACCGGCTGGCTATAGATGCTGCCGTTGCTCAGTTCCACCCAGCCTGATCCGCCCGGCGCGGCCAGCGTACCGGTGACATCGAACTGCGCGGCCAGAGTACCGGTTGCAGGCAGTTGGCCCGGGAGATACGGCCGCAGGTCGTCCAGGGAAACATGATCTGCCTGAACGTGCAGGCGCGCCGCGGTCTGTTCGTTGTAGCTGGTCGCCTCAAGGCTCTCGCTGCGCCGCGCCGCTGTCTGCGGCCGCCGCTCTTCGGGACTGCTCGTTTCCTTTGGCTGCACCGCCGCATCCAGAGTGCCGCTCACGGTGACCCGCGCTGCTCCGCGCTGAAAAACGCCCTGCTGGATCGCGATCCTCGCGTCCGAGTAGCTGCCCGACGCCTCCACGGTATCCAGGCTCAGGTAGCGCGGCTGGGCGCCGGTGGTCTTCGCCGCGGGCATCTCTACTGCCAACTGCGTCGCATGCACGCTGCCGGCGATGCGCGGTCGCAGCAGCGATCCGGTCCAGGTGCCGTTGAACTGCGCCTGGCCGTTGAGTTGCGTGGGCAGCGCGGCCGCACCCTTCCGCGCGCCGCGCTCCAGTCCCATGTCGCGCAGAACAGTGTCGAACTCGGCAAGCCGGGCAGAGTGAAAGCTCACCGTCAGGACCGTCGGGCTGGTCATGGGATAGGCTCCCAGCCTGCCGTTCGCCTCAATGGAACTGCCGGGCAGATGCAGCGACAACTGGCGCAGATCGACGACGCCGTCTTTTTGGGTGTAGGTGGCGTCCACCGTACCCGTAGCCGGAACCTCGCCGCCCGGCGGACGTCCGGAAGGGCTCAGCGCGAGCTTTGTGCTCACAGCCACCGTGTTGGCGTCGCCGTGAGTCCAGGCGGCTTCGGCCGGCCCGTTCAACAGCGCATCGATGCCCAGCCGCTGATAGGGCTTCTCGCTGACCATATCGAGCAAGACATCGAGCGGCAGATTCTCGAGCTGCGCCGTGACTTTTCCATCCACGGGGATCGTAGTGGTCAGGGCCTGCACCGTCACCGGGCCACGCGAGCGCGGCGCATGCGTCTGCTGGCTGCGCTGCTCCGGAAGCGACGAAGCCATCACCTCCACCGGATTGGCGGGTTGAGGCAGCCAATGGCGCAGGTCCACCGTGCCCTCCATGACGCCGCCCGCGCTGAACCGCGCCACCACGTGGTCGATCAACAGCCGGTCGGGATTGGCAGCGACCTGCGCGTCCAGCGTGATGCCGCGCGCCACCACGCCCGTGCCCACGTAGGCGCCGCCGTCCACGTGCACGCGGCCGTCAATCTCGAACATGCTGCCTTCACCGCTCTCGGTCAGGTCCAGGCGCGCGATGCCCTCCGGCGCGTTCGGATAGCCGGTGAGCGGCTCGATGAGGCGCATGTCCAGATCGCCTTGCGTCTTTGCCTGCCAGTGCGGATGCGAGAAGTCCAGAAGCGTGCCGGTGACGGTGAGGGTGTGCACCTCGCCGCGGGCCGGACCCGGGGCGCTGATGCGCAATTCTTCCAGCCGCACGGCGTTGCGCATGAGCACCAGCGTGGCCTGCGCCGTGCCGCGAACCGCCGGCTCCCGCTTCTTCCCTGCACCGCGAGTGAGAACCAGGTTCGCCCCGCCCAGTTCGATACGATAACTCTCCTCCGCGCCCGCGGCCGGCGGCACGTAACTGGTCTGGAGCAGCACGTCCTCCGCAGAGAAATTGATCGGCTCGAGGCGGTCCTGAAAATCGAAGCGCGCAGCGCGGTTTTCGTAGTGCAGCCATCCGTCCCGCACGGCCAGGTGCCTGGCCTTGAGCGCAAAGAGCCGTTGCAGGGCCGGGGTCTTGCTGACGCGCCTGGTCTGCGGCTGGGGCTGGTTGGTGGCGCCATCGGGATAGACGATCAGGTGCAGCATCGGCCGGTCGATCTCCAGATTGGCCAGCTCGATGTGCGGTCGCAGCAGCCCCAGCACGCTGATCTGGGCGCTCAGCCGCTCAATGCTCGCGTACGGCGCTTCGCTCGCCGCCTCGCGGCCGTGGATGACCACATGGTCCGCCTCTGCCTGGAGGTGCAGCAGCCGCCAGTGAAAAGCGCCAACCTCCACTTGGCCACCGGTCAGATTCGACAGCGACCTGACTAGCCGCTCGCGCACGACATTTTGGAAGCTCTGCGAGCTGGCATAGAAGTAAAGCCCGGTGAGCGCCAGCAGGAGCAGCAGAACTCCGCTGCCCACGGCCAGCGGCACATGGCGCAGCAGGAAGCGGCGCAGGCGCGCGCGTTTGCTCCCTAGCGGGTTGGAGTGGACGATCTCGCTCATTGCGCCTTCCCCGCCGGCGCGGCCTCGGCCCGCTCGAACGCCGGGTCCAGAATCTCAACATCGCCCTGCGCCCGCAGTGTCTTCAGCCATTGATCGAATAACCCGCTCACCTGCTGCTCCAGCAGGATTTCCTGAATGCGGCTGGACACCACATCGAGAGGAGGAACAGCGGATGGATCGGCGTAGTGGGGGGCCAGCTGGTCGCGATAGTAAGTCTCCACCGCCTGCCGCGAGATGTGAATCCCGGGCCGGAACTGCTGCTCGATGAAGCGCAGGATCTCCATACGGTAGCGGATGTAGGCGCGCACGCGTTGCGGAGTGAGGTCGTGCTGGGCGAGCAGCGCCTTCCAACCCGCATCGCTTTCACATGCATGCCGGGCACAGGCCGGCAACTGGCTGCGCAATTCCTGGATGCGCGCATCCACCTCGGCCGGGGTGGGCATCGCCGCTTCCTCGTCCTGCTGGCGAATCTCCCGTTCGACAAGGGCGCGGCTGATGAGCTGCTCGAGGGCGCGCTGCGGGCTCAAGGCGGGCTCGCCAGGACGGGTGGCGTCGAGAAACGCCAGGCGAATCTCGTCCTCCACGTCGCTGGCCAGAATGGGCCGGTTATTGACCACCGCTACCACCTCGTCCAGCATCACCGGGTGCGCGTTCTGCGCAAGCACACCGCCGGCGAACAGCACCATCCCCAGCGCGCAGCCCGCGATCCAGCGGGAGGCGCGGCAGCTCGGTTTGTGGAAAGACTGCGCCATCAGAACGCCTGCCCCAGACTGAAGAAGAAATTGAAGTGCGGCGCCTGCCCGAGATGCGGGTCGGTCTCGTAACCGGGAATATTCAGCGGGCCGCTCGCCGTGGTGGGGATCGAATAGTCGATGTTCACCGGAAAGATGGGCGGATTCAGGTTATAGCTGAAGTCGAACCGGATCGGACCCACCGGCGTATGGTAGCGCAGCCCGATTCCGGGGGCGTGCGAAAAGTAATTGAAGTCGCACGGGCCCTGCTGCCCGGTCGAGGTCACCGGTCCCGTTCCTGCCGGATCGTAGGAGGCCGGGTCGTTGGGATTCGCCACAGCCGCCTGGCAAGCCGCGCGATCCGGCTGATGGATGCGCAGCGCGCTCTTCCAGGCGTCGCTGGATTTCGTAAATACATTGCCCATATCTTCAAACAGTACGAAGCTCAGGCTGTTGCCGAACCAGGGCAGCGTCGGCGGAGGCAGGCGCAGCTCCGTGCTGTTGATCAGCGCCCCGGCTCCCCCAAGGGGAAATCCGGTCTCCGGATCGCGTGGGCCGGCCGCGTTCTGGCTGAACCCGCGCATCGAGGTCGGCCCGCCCGCGTAAAGCCGCTCCGGCAGCGGAATCTGTCCGCTGAACCCCGATCCAAAGGAACGCACCTGGCCGTAGCGCGTATTGCGCGCTACCACAACTTTGTCCTTGTCGAAGCTGTAGTAGCTGGAGTTGGACGTGTCGATACGGTTGAACTCCGCCTGCGACCCGAAGGGATGCGACGACAGAAACTCCTGAAAACTGGTGTAGGTGCCGCGGTGCGCATCCATGGCAGAGTCGCGCGTATCCCGAATCCATGTAAACGACGGCCCGCCCACGCGCACCGCGGTGGCCAACTCCGAGATGGAGGCCGGGTACACCTGAAGGCTGCCGGCCGCGACCTTTACGCGCCGGAAATCGTATTCGTAGATGAACGTATTGGCCTTGGAAAGCAGCGCGCCCGGCGCGGCGAAGTTTTGCGTCCAGCGGAACGATCCGTCCAGGCGCGAAGCCACGTACGTCGTCACGTCCTGGCTGTTGGCGTAGCCACCCGAGATATTGAACCCGATATTCCTGCGGCCCTCGAAGCGGGGCACCTGGTAGAGAAGCCCGATCTGCTGTTCGAGCAGGCCGTAGGTGGCCTGGAGCGAAGCCGACTGCTCCCGCCCGAAGAGATTGTTGCGGGTGATGTCCAGAATGACGCGCGGGCTGACGCCGGTCTTGCCGTTGGGATTGCAGGCCACCCCACCGGCGATGGCCCCGGCGCAGTTGTTCTGCGGCTGCCCGGTCTGCGCCTCAAAGCCGAAGCCGTAGGTCAGAGCCCAGCGCCGCGCCTCCGCGATCTGCAACATCACCATCTTGTAGGGCGCGCCTCCGTCCGGGTTCTGCACCGCGGTGTTCACTTCATTGAACAGCGCGTAGTCGTACAGGTTGCGCTGCGTGTCCTGGAGCGCGGTCTGGCTGAGCGGCTCGCCCGCGCGCAGGGTGATGGCATCGGCAATGGTTTGCGGACGGGTGTAATGCAGGCCGGTGACCAGCACGCGCCGCACAAAGATCTGCTCTCCCTCATGGATGCGGAAGATCACGTTGACCATGTGCGGCTGGTCCTTGGCCGGCTCCTGGCTCACATCCACCACCACATGATCGAAGCCGCGGCTGAGGTACATGGTCATCAGCGCGTCGCGGTCTCCGGCCATATTCTGCTCCGAGAGCAACTGCCCGGGAACGGTGTTGAGCAGCGGGGTAAGCATGCCCGCATTCAAGTGGGCGTTGCCCTCGATCGTCACCGCGCCCACACGGGTCTGCGGCCCTTCGTCGATGTGGTAGATCACGGTCAGCGGCGCGGAACCGTCTCCGGACCCAGGGGCCGGACCGCCGGAGGGGTCGGGGCTCATAGTCGCGGGCGTGCTCGTGGTCGCCGTCACCTTCACCTGCGCAAATCCGTTGTTGTGGTATGCACCCTCCAGCGCGCTGATGTCGGACGCCACCAGGGCCTGGCTGTACGCGCCGTGGCGATCCAAGGTGTTGGCGGCATGAACGCTAAGCAGATCCTTGAGGGTTTCCGTATCAAAGTAATGATTTCCGGCCACCTGCACGCGCTCCACGCGGCGCCGCGGTCCCAGCGCTACTTCAAAGACGATCCTCACCTCGGCGAGGGTGGGACGCTGCTCGGTATGGGTGACCTTGGCATCGAAGTAGCCCTGGCGCTGAAAATAATCGCGCAGGCGCCGATTGCCCTCATTCAGCAGGTCTTCGTCCACCGAGCCTTCCTCGAAGATGGGCACCAGGCGCTTCACGCGCTCGCCGCCCACTTTGGCGCCCTGCACCTCGACGTGAACCACCGGGCCGCGGTTCGCCGTGAAGCGGTAAGCGACCGTGCGGGTAGCCTTGTCGTAGTGCGCCGCGGCCAGCTTCACGTCCGCCTCCAGGCGTTCCTGGCCCTGGTAGTGCTTCAGGACCCCGTTGAGGGCATGATCCACGGTGTCACGGTCCACGTGCGTGCCCTTGCGCAGGTGCGCCACGCGCCGGAACTCCGCGAGACTCATGCCGGCATCGCCGCTGACCTCCACGCTGCCTACCCGCGCCCGCGGACCCGAGGTCACATGAAATTCGACATTGACGAGCTGTTCGTCGGCGTGCGGAATCTCGGTATCCACGATGACCGGCTCATAGTAGCCGTTTTCCGCCAATGCGCTGCGCATCTGGGTGATGGCCCGCGTCAGCTTGGACTCAGTAAAACGGGTTCCGGGCGTAAGCTGCGCGGCGCTTTGCAACTGGGTGTTGGCCGTCGGCCCTTTGGCGCCGTCCACTCCCACCGTGCCGATGAACAGGCGGGGCCGGCCGCGGAAGATGACCGCTACGCCGCTGCCGCTGCGCTCGCCCACCGCTTCCACGGTGTCAAAAAGACCGGTGGCGTAGAGGCGGCGCAGCGCGGTCTTCAGAAATCCTTCGCTGAGCGGCTGGCCGACAGATGTTTCCAGTTGCTCGGGCAGGGGCCGGAGGCGGCGGGCCGGCACCCCTTCGAAGCGCATGCTGGTGATCGGCAGCCCCTCCAGGGTTGCGGCCGGGGCAGGCAAGGCGGGAGCAGCGTGCACGCCGACCTGCGCCGGAGCGCACGCCGCTCCCGCCGCCAGCAACCAGGCCAGCGCCATGCGAACTGCCCATCCAGCCAACCGCAGCCGGCGCCGAGTACCCGCGACCACAGTTCCCTGCTGCCGCAGCTCTGGGGCGCTGCCGTCCATCCAAGCCGCCATCTTGAAAACCGTCTCTCCCCAAAAAGTCGGGAACCGCCCCGCGCAGGCAACGCAGAGCGGGGATTTGTCTCATTCCGTGAAACTTACTACCCGCCGTGCGGTTTTTCTTCCAGTCCCGGCAACTCGGAGAGCTTCTTTTTATACTAACGACTATAGAGGCCGTTGTTACGGCAGCGGCCCAAGTGTGATCATTCATTAAGGAAGCGCATGCCAAGGCCGCCCTCCCCCGCGCAGTCGCCGGACGCAACTATGCCCAAACGCAACGAAGAAACCGCCGCATCCCGTCCGGCCGGCAGGACTTCGTTTACTTCTATCAATCCACCCAATCCTATCGAGGATGACGTTCTCGCCCGCGCTCAGGCCGGAGACCACCAGGCCTTTGCACAACTCTACGCGCTCCATAAGCGGCGGATCTATTCGCTCTGCCTGCGCATGGTCGGCAATATCGCCGAGGCCGAGGATCTGACCCAGGAAGCCTTCCTGCAACTGCACCGGAAGATCGGCACCTTCCGCGGCGACTCCGCCTTCTCCACCTGGCTGCACCGCCTGGCCATCAACGTGGTGCTGATGCAGCTGCGCAAGAAGGGCCTGTCGCTCATCTCGCTCGACGAGGCCATGGAGCCTACCCCCGAGGAGGGTCCAGGCCGCAGCTTCGGCGCCCCCGACCTCACCCTCACCGGGGCCATCGACCGTTTGGCGCTGGAGCGGGCCGTGGCCGACCTGCCGGCAGGTTACCGGCTGATTTTCATCCTTCATGATGTCGAGGGTTTTGAGCATAATGAAATTGCATCTATGCTCGACTGCTCAATCGGCAACAGCAAATCGCAACTTCACAAAGCGCGCCTCAAGCTACGCGACGCGCTGCGCAAACATCTTCCCCAGGAGACGCAGCTATGACCCATCCCGGTGAAATGAGCTGCGCCGAGTTCCAGGCTCACCTTCCCGAGCTGATCGGCTCCGGCCAGGACATGTCCAACCACCCGCATCTGCGCGAGTGCGAGCTCTGCCGCGCGCTGTTGGCCGATCTGCAAACGATCGCCGACGCCGCCCGTCAGCTCTTTCCGCAGGAGGAGCCGCCGGCGGAGATCTGGGACAAGATCGAGTCGGCCCTGAAGAGCGAGGACGGCAAGGAAGAGTCCCTGCCGAAATCCAAATAGCAGTCTGAAACCATGGGCCCCTATCCCGGCCGCACCGGACACCCGCCCGGTGCGGCACGGTCGATTTCTCGCTCCAAAATATCTCCACGTTTTTGATAATTGTCACATTCCAAAAGACTTAGAAAACAGACCCGCCATAAGTGTATGATTCTGCTCGCCTTCCTTTGCAGATGCTTGAAAAGAAAACACTTAGAACACCCCAGGTCGGCTGAATGCGTGCCGAGGCTGCGGCTCTCCACCGAGTATGCTTCATCGCGGAGAGTTTTCTCGCAACGCGACGGTACAGATTGAAGTCGCCTGAGCGTGGATCGAGAACTCCCGAGAAAGTCCCGCCCGCAGACCGTCGCGCCCCGGGGCGAACCTCGCCCTGTGGCCAAGTTCACTTCTCCGGTCGGGCTGCCGATAATTGCTCTGGGCACAAGGCGCGCGGAAGCAGCGACCAGGCCAGGAATCGCGCCTGGAAAAGGGCCGGTGCGAAGGCAAGCGGCATCAGAAGATATGGGAACCCCTCACCGGAACCGGCACAGGACAAAAGCCGTAAGCTCAACAGCCGGAACACCAGTTGCGCGCAACTGGCAGGATGGTAGAATCTGAAACTTTCCAGAGCTTGCGCTATCCAATTGGATGAAATCTGACAAAAGGACACTCAATGCTGAATCGTCCCTCGAATCCGCAGTCTTCCGAACCGGCCGCCCAGAACCCGCACGCCCAGAGCGAGAGGCGTCGCGTAGCGGTTCTCCCCGTCCGTGACACGGTCCTTTTCCCCCACGCGGTGCTGCCGCTGACCGTCGGACGCGAAAGTTCTATTCAACTCATTGAATCGCTGGGCGAGGAACGCACCATCGTGGTCGCCGCCCAGCTGGATCCGCGCCTGGATTCGCCCCAGCCTAACGACCTGCATCACGTCGGCACCCTGGCCACCGTACACAAGGTGGTGCGCATGCCCAACCAGAGCCGGTTTGTGTTCACGGAGGGCGTGAACCGGGTGC
>JAJZCY010000242.1 GCA_021828835.1 Acidobacteriota bacterium
ACGAGACGCCGGCGAATTGATAGACAACAGGCGGGTTTCCCGTCCCAGTCGACTCGATCCCCGTGCCCCACGAGCCGCTCGTCTCAACGAGCACGAGCGAGTCGGTCTGCGCAGAGGAGAGCGTGAGGATCACCAGCGCCATGAGCCAGCACAACACGTCTGCAAAGACTCCCAGCCGCTCCTCAGCCTGGAGGAAAACGATCATCAGGCCCAGCATCAGGAAACTCAGACCGGCTTGCGGGGTCATGCGCGAGATCACCTGAAACTGGAGCAGATGCAGTTCCTGAGCGATGGTTGTTCCCGATAGCAGGCTCACCAGTATGTGAATCAGCGATGCGGTTGAACCCGCGGCCACCAAGGCTCCCAGGGCCATGCTCACTTTGTGGGTTTTGAGTCCGAACCTCGGGTGCGCGAGATAGAGGCCAATACCGCAGGCCACGGTGGCACACCAGGCCTCGCCGCTGAGCGGCGCCCAAGCCGGCGGGAAGGCATGACGCAGGCCGGGCATGAACCATTCAATTGCGCTGACGAGCGCAGTCGCCGCGGCAATAGCCATACAGACACGTTCCCCCACGGCCAGTTGTTCAATGACCGCTGCGTCCGGTTCGCTGAGCAGCAACCCAGGGGAATCTGCCGCCATTCTTACACGCTCGGGTAAATGAGGTTCTGCGTATGGAGCTGTATGCACCTTCAGTCTAGCGCCTGGCAATCTCAAGTCCAAGTGGAAAAAGACGAGCGTGCCGCGGAGGGGACCCCGAGGCGGGGCGGCCCCGCATCGGGGCTCGTGGGGCCGGCGTATCGCGCTCTGCGCGCGGCACGATACAATTTGCGCGTCAGCCTTTCTGTTCTCCCATGACAACTGTTCCGCCGATCTCCACGCTCAACGACCTGTTTCGCCGTATCGCCGCGGCGGAAAATCCCCGCGCTGTGCTCTGGCAGGATGCCTTGGGCCAGTGGCAGCCGCTCTCCTCGGACCAGATCTACCAGCGGGTACGCGCCTTGGCGCTGCGCTTTTTTGACTGGGGCGCACGCAAAGGGGATCGCATCGCCCTGGTCAGCGAAAATCGCTGGGAGTGGGCGATCACCGACTTCGCCGTCCTCTCGTTGGGCGCCGCCGACGTTCCGATCTATCCCACGCTTACCGGCGAGCAGATCGCGGTGCTGCTGCGCGACGCCGGCTGCCGGATTGCCGTGGTTTCCACGCTCCAGCAGTTCGAAAAGCTGAATGCCGTGCGGGAGCAGGCCGGCATCGAGCGCATCGTGGTCATGGACGAGCCGGCTCCGGCCGGCGCAGTGGCCTTCCGCGAATTGATCGCCGGCGCCGACGCCCGGGGCAGCGAGCGCGATGCCGCCTTCGACGCCATGGCCGCCGAAGTCCGCCCAAGCGATCTGGCTACCCTGATCTACACCTCCGGCACCACCGGCGAGCCCAAGGGCGTGGCGCTCACCCACGGCAACATCGCCGCCAACCAGAACGTCACCGTCGCCGACTTCAACTTCGGCCCGTCGGACGCCTGCATCTCATTCTTGCCGCTCTCCCACATCACTGCCCGCGCCCTCGACTATGTCATGTACAACTACGGCGCGCAGGTGGCCTACTGCTCGCAGTTCGACAAACTGCCCCAGGCCATGAAGGAGATTCGCCCCACGGTGATCGTGGGCGTGCCCCGGGTTTACGAGAAGATCCGCCAGGAGGTCGAGCGCCGCGCCGCGCTTTCGCCGGTCAAGAAGCGCCTGCTCGCCGGGGCTCTCGCGCTTGGCTCGCGCTCGGCCGCCACCGTCTATGCGGGCCGCAAGCCCTCGTCGCGGCTCTGGAAGATCGCGGACAAGCTGGTCTACGCCAAGGTGCGCGAGGCATTTGGCGGGCGCGTGCACACCTTCATCTCCGGCGGCGCGCCGCTGGGCGTCGATACCGCCCGCTGGTTCGCTTCCGTGGGCATCGCCGTTTGGGAGGGCTACGGCCTCACCGAGACCTCGCCGGTCATCGCCCTCAATAGCCCGCGCCAGCAGCGCATGGGGTCGGTGGGCGTGCCGCTGCCCAATGTCGAGATCAAGCTGGCCGAAGACGGCGAGCTGCTCGTGTGCGGCCCTTCCATCTTTGGCGGCTACTGGCATAAGCCCGCGGCCAACGCCGAGTGCTTCGATGCCGAAGGCTGGTTCCGCACGGGCGACATCGCCCGTCTGGATGCCGACGGTTTCCTCTACATCACCGACCGCAAGAAGGAACTGCTCAAGACCTCGGGCGGCAAGCTGGTCGCCCCCCAGCCCATCGAGAACAAGCTCAAGAACAACCCGCTGGTGGCGCAGGCTGCGCTGGTGGGCGATCGCCACAAGTTCATGGCTGCCATCCTGTCGCCCAACTTCGCTTTGCTCGAAGCCTGGGCGCGCCAGAACGGTGTCGAGATCGCCTCGCGCACGCAGCTCATCGCTGACAAGCGCGTGCTCGCCCTCTTCGACGGCATCGTGAAGGACGTCAATCGCTCGCTCGCCAACTTCGAGACCATCAAGCGCTTCCGCCTGGTGCCTCACGACTGGACCCAGGAGTCGGGCCACCTGACGCCCTCCATGAAGCTCAAGCGGCGCGTAATTACGGAACAATACGGGGCTTTGGTCGACGAACTTTTCTCGGACGAAGCAACCGCGCGCGCCGAATAGGCGAGCTCAGCCTCCAGATGCTGTGCCGGAACAGCGCCCGGTGCTTCCACATGCGTTGCAGTCCGCGGAAGAAGGGCGCTCCCCATGCGCCCACCGCCAGCAGCGCGCCGAATAGGATCACCGCGTCGATGCTCAAGCGCCCCGCGCTCGACCAGTAGGCGTCCGGCGCCAGGTCCAGCCACAGCGCGAACTCATCCAGCGTGAGCGCAGCGCCCACTCCGTAGCCCACGCACATCAGGCGGCTCATGAAGATGGACATGGGGGAGTGCGACCGGCCTACGTCGGCCAGCCAGCCGTAGCCCACCAGCAGCAGAATCAGAATGCCCCAGACCAGGTGGTGGATGTGGTGCCCGCGGACGACCACCCACTGGAAGTGTCCCTCGTGATTCACGATCCGGTGTACCAGGATGCGGATGCCGACGAAGGTGATGAGGAACGACACCGAGGCAATGAACATGCGCCGCCGCGGCCGGTCGGGAATGGTCGTCCGGATCAGGTAGCCCAGTCGCGTGAGCTGCAGCAGCACCAGCAGCACGACCACAACCAGGCCCACAAAGGCCAACAGCAGCAATGCTCCCTGTCCAGGCATATCTTCCTATTCAAACATCCCGGACTTCCGACTGGTTGCCCACGCTGCTTCAAGTGTGGCTGCTACACGATTCCGATATCCGTGCAAGACTTTAGCTGGGAAACACATAAGCGAAAGCTGGTGGACAGTTGAACTCCCTGCTTGTGGTCACACAAGCTGCCCATTTGAACGCGATACCATGGCAAGGATGTTCAACTTGGCATCGGTAATCGCTTCGATTCTTGATCGCGCTCAGTCATCGGCTCACGATTCGGGAAAAGCCCTGATTGGCTTCAGGTGCCGGCATGGACGCATGGGAAGACCGACATTCAGGTGCCACAGTATGCCGGAATCGATGATTACGACTATGCCATGACCGCTCACACTCGGAGCTCCGCCGCAACGTGCCCATCTCTTTTGCTTGCGGCGCACGCCACCTGCAGGGCCCGCGGGGATGCGGAATCTACGTCATCCTTCCCACAGTGCAGATTGTAGCGCGGAGGCGGAGAGGAGCATCGCAGATGGGGCAGAGAGATCCTCCCGGCACGACGCGAGAAGCTTGCAGTCGCGGGCCGGGAGGATGCGGCGTTACTCGGCGGCCGTCGGATTAACCAGGGAGCCCAGGCCTTCAATAGTGACGGTCATGGTTTCGCCGGGTTGAATCCAGCGCTGCGGACTGCGCCCCAGGCCGACACCGGCGGGCGTGCCAGTGGAGACCACATCGCCCGGTAACAGCGGAGTGATCGACGAGATGTACTCGATCAGCTCAGGGATAGGAAAGATAAGTTCGCGCGTATTCGAATTCTGCAGGAGCTCGCCGTCGATGCTCAGGCTGATATTGAGCTCGTGGGGGTTGGGAATGTCGTCTGCAGTGACAATGGCCGGCCCCATGGGGCAGAACGTAGGAAAGCTTTTGCCGAGAGTCCATTGCGAGCTGGCGAGCTGAACATCGCGGGCGCTGACATCATTCACGATGGTGTAGCCGTACACGTGCTGCTTCCAGTCAGCCGCGCCGATGCGATAGCCGCCCTTACCGATCACAAAGGCAAACTCGGCCTCGTAATCGGGCTGCGCGGAGTTCTTGGGCAGGATCACGGTCTCGCCAGTGCCGATGATCGAAGGCGTCAGCTTGAAGAAGACCACCGGAAGTTTGGGAAGCGCCATGTTCGATTCTTTGGCGTGATCGCGATAGTTGAGACCGATGGCGAAGACCCGCGGGGGATTGGCAAGAGGCGCGTGCAGCTTGACGCCGCTGAGCTTGTACCCGGGATGATCGCTGATGTTCTCCACCTTGGTGATGCCGGCGGCGATCACCGCCAATGTGTCCGGGAATTCGTCAGACAGATCAACGATCAGGTTTTCCTGATCGAGGAGTGCGCCGGGGCGGAGTTTGCCATCGGCGGCCGAAAAAGATACGAGCTTCATCAACAGAACTCCCTTCCGATGTGAATCCGTGCTGGATTAGGCAGCCGTCCAGCCGCCGTCGATGGGAAACAGGGCGCCGCTGACGAAAGCCGCTTGATCGCTGGCGAGGTAACGCACCATGGCCGCAATTTCGTCAGGCCGTCCGAGACGGCCGACAGGCTGACGGGCATTCAACTCGGCGCGTACCTCTGCTTTGTTTTCTTTGTGAAACTTCTCCAGATAGCCCTCGACGAATGGCGTATCCACTGTGCCAGGACAGACTGCATTGACGCGTAGCGCCTTGGGATATTCCACAGCAAGCTGGCGAGTCATGGCGATAACGGCGCCCTTGGTCGTACAGTAGGCGAATCGCTTCTTGATCCCGACCAAGCCGGCAACAGAAGCGATGTTGACGATCGTGCCGGCGGCGCCACGAGCTTCGCCAGCGGCCAGCAGCAGGGGCAGAAAGGCACGCGTGACCAGATATACGCCGCGCACATTCACATGCATGAGGCGGTCGAAATCTCCGGGCTCAGTTTCTTCCACCGACCCGACGTGGCCGATGCCGGCGTTATTGACAAGGATATCGAGGCGATCCACCTGGCCGGCTGCCACGGCCACAGATTCCGGGCTGGTAACGTCTAGGGCAAGGGCCCGGGAAGAGCCAATGGATTGGGCGAGAGCTTCGGCCGCGGAGAGATTAAGGTCCGCGATCCAGACAAAGGCGCCGGCGCTGACCAGTTCTTTGACGGTGGCCTCGCCGATGCCGCTGGCGCCGCCGGTGACCAGCGCGGTACGGCCGTCGAGGCGGAAAGTTTGCGTTGTAGCCGTCGGCTGAGCAACTGAATCGGTCATTATTGACCTTTGCGGATAGATTTACTTCTGCCGCGCATCTGCAACGATTTTAAGGTATGCGCGTGCCGATTCGGTAATGGTCTCTGGCTTGCCGGCATCCACGGCCGCAAGATTGACCAGATCGGAACCCACGCCCACGGCGCGCGCGCCGGCCTTGAAAAAACTCTCTGCGGTTTGCAGGGTGACGCCGCCCGTGGGAATCAGCTTGAGGTGAGGAAAGGGCGCGAGCAGCGACTTGAGATAGCTGGCGCTGCCGACCGCGGAACAAGGGAAGATCTTCACGTAGTCCGCGCCCGCATTCCAGGCCGTGATCGCCTCGGTGGGTGTGAGCGCGCCGGGGCACGATACCTTGCCGTTCTTCTTGGTGGTCTCGATGACCTCGGCGTGCAAACTC
>JAJZCY010000013.1 GCA_021828835.1 Acidobacteriota bacterium
TTGAGGATGTCATGCGACTTCGAGCGCCCTTGGTAGAGGGGCACGCCCATGACGCGGTTGGCGCGGCCGCCCCACCAGCCGACAAACTTGGTTCCGGTCTCCGAAAAGGTGACAGAGAGCGGTGTTCCACCGCCGTAGGTCGAGATGCCTGCGATCTGCCATCCACCAATCACAGCGTTTGCCGCCCCGTTAATGTTATTGAGGAACTGGCGGCCACGTCCAAAGGGCAGGTCATACATGTAATTAAAAACCAGCCAGTGCCGCGCCAGCCCCTGCGTGTTGCCGTAGTCGAGCTCAGGATACTGCCACTGCTGCGGACCGCCAGAGACCGGAACATCGTCCAATCCGCGGCTATATTGATATTCCGCATCGAACGAGAACCCCTTGCTGTAACGCTTGCGCATGCCCAGTTGCAGCTGATTGAAGTTCTCATTGCCAATGCTGCGCGTAGCGTTGATCGCTCCGAAGGGCTGGAAGGGACGCTGCTTCTGCAAAGGCTCGTTGGGGAGCTGCACGTTGGGCACGTTAATCGGTCCCGAGTTGTAGGGCAGGTGATGGGCTACGTTCCCGACGTAGGTCCCCCGCGCGCTCCACTGGCTTCCGAATTGGTGCTCGACGGTGAGATTCCATTCCTGTGTGGAGGCATTCTTGAAATTCCACTGGAGCATGTCGACGGTGGGATTCGGAGAAATCACGTCCTTGCTGTTGGACCCGGGGAATGGATTGGCAAATGTGATATCCGGCAGGTAGGGCAGCGTCGGCTTGCCGGGCAGATTGCTGACGAAGGTTTCGTTGATCGAGAGCTGCCACGGCGGGTTGAACGCGTCCGCGCGCGAGCCCACAAAGCCGGGTTGGAAGTTATAGTAGATGCCGTAGCCACCCCGGATGACCGTCCGCAGGTCGGCAAAAGGACGGAAGGCGAAGCCCAAACGCGGCGCGAAACTCGTGTAGTCGGGCTGGATGTAGTGAATCGGCAACCCGATGCTCTGCGTCGTCTCATAGGGATAAGCGGCGAACAGCGCCGGCGAAGCTCCCTGCGGAAGGGTAGGCGTCGCGCTGTTCTCCGGCAAGACGAGCTTGTCGTTGGTCATGTCGAAGGTTGTTACCTGCTGCTGCTTGTACTGCCAAGGCTTCTGGTACTCCCAGCGCAGGCCGTAGACGAAGGTGAGCCGCTGCGTGGCCTGAAAGGTATCCTGCGCGTAAATGCCCCAGTCGCGCGAGTAGATATTCTTCGCGAATGCGCCCACCGGAGCGGTTGTAGCGCTGTTTGCATCGCCCAAGAGGAAATCGGCGAAGGAGTTCCCCTGCGAGTGCGGTTGTCCGGGCCAACCCAGATTTCCAGTCCATTTTCCGCTGAACGCGAAAGCGCCCGTCGCCTGTCCAACCGACGGGACCCGGGAATTAATCTTGTAGCCGGATTCGTCGATGCCAGCTTCGATAGTGTGGCGCCCATGGATGTGCGTGAAGTTCTCCGCAAACTCCACTGTCCAGCGCGGAGTGTATAATCCGGTGCCGTAGTCGTGGAACATGCCGGTGTAGCCGCTCATCGTCATGGTCGGCAGGCCGCGATACATGGTGGTGGGCATCTGTGGAAACAGGGTCTGCGGATTCACATCCTGATTCTGACCGCTAAACTTGGTGCCGTAATCACCCCAGGAGACACGGAAATCGTTCAAAGTGTGGGCATCGAAGGTGTGGGTCTCGGTGCCGCTCAGAGTCATGTCTTTATAGCCGTAACGGCCCTGGCCGTAATCCGCGGGATAATTGGTCGCCGAATTCCAGGGGTCCGCCACCCTGCGCGCAAACACGCCAAATAGGCGGTCAGAGGAAGAGAGGTTGTAATCCACTCTGGCGTCGAGGGCATCCACGTCCTGGGTCACGGGAACCGCGGTCACGTAGTTGATGCCGCCCGAGGGCAGGCCGGGGCTACCCTGAATGGACGGAGCGGGCAGATACTTCAACAGGAGCTGCGCCTGCGGCGCGATCATGTTGGTGGGGATCTGGTTCTTGGAGAAGGGTTGGCCCGTATAGGGATCGTAGAGCTGGGTCCCGGTCAGTGCCGAGAAGTCGCCGGCCCGCATGGACATGCCCGGGAAGCTGAGCTGCACGGTGTTCGAATTCTCCTGGCGAAATCCGTTGTAATCGAAGAAGAAGAAGGCCTTGTCGCGCCAGATGGGGCCGCCCAGGTTTCCTCCAAACTGGTTGAGGTGGGTTGCTGGCCGCGGCTGACCCGCCGCATTGAGCACGAAGCTATTAGCGTTGAGCACGGTGTTCTGCAGGTACTCATAGAGGAGGCCATGAAAGTTGTTGGTACCGCCTTTGGTGACCAGAGTGACCGCCGAGTGGCCGGTGTACTTGGCGCTCATGCCATTACTCTGCACGTTCAGTTCCTGGATGGAGCTGGGCGGGGGCAGCACCAGCATACCCACACCCTGGACAGTGACCGCGCCGCTATTGCCAGGATCGTTGACGCCGACGCCGTTGAGCGTGAAGTTGACGCTGCCCCAGTGGCTTCCGCCTCCGATCTCAGGGTTGGTGGCGTTGCGGAATGACTGGACTCCAGGCGCGAGCCCCACGAAAGCGTCCACGGTCTGCAGCGAAGTGGGCAGATTGTGGAGCTTCTGGGCGCTGATGGATTCCCCCACCGTCATCGAGTCTGTCGTGATGAGCGGCGCCTGGTCGGTGACGGTGACAGTCTGCTGCACCGCTCCGACCGCCATGCTCACATCCACACGCTTGGTCGAGGAGGAAGTGACATGCACCGCAGCAACACGATAGGTTTTGAAGCCGGGCCGCTCAACCGTGACCGTATAGACACCCGCCAGCAGCCCCGGCACCGAATAGGTGCCGCTCGCCCCGGTCTTTGCCCTCACTACGGCGCCGGTGGCGATGTTCCGCACCGTGACGCTGGCGCCCGAAATGGCAGCGCCACTCGAATCAGTTACGCTGCCTACCAGCGAGCTGCTAATGTACTGCCCAAATGCTAGGCTGCAAGTAAGGATCAGCGAAACTGCCAGGGTCAGTCTGAGGATGCTTTTCATAGGCTGGTCACTCCGAAAGGAATTCGTGCCGCATCGAATGTTCTATTAGCAGAACATATTGACAGCATTCTGTACGGTGCCAACCTTATAATACTTTTGGGAGCTGATGGTCAAGGGAAAATCAGCAGCCTATTGCGCTTGGCTCTCGCTCAGCAGTTCCTCAGCCGGCATTTCGCCCATCTCCATACCTTCCGCCGTGCCGCGACAGCCGGCCCAGAGCGTGGTTAGAACGCCGCTCAGAATCAGCGTCGAACCCGCATAGTCGCGCTGCGAGGCGGTGCGATGAAACAAGGCTGCATTCAGCACGAATCCGAAGATCACCGAACTGGTCATCGCGCTGGAGACGACGACGCTGCTCAAGTGCTTGAGCGAATGGGTCAACAGTTGCTGGTAAACCGCGGTGAGCCCGCCGATCGCCACAAGGATTCCCCAGTGGTGAACGGAAAGCGGCTTACCATTCGCAACTGCCCATACCAGCGACAACAGCAGGGAGGTGTTGAAGAAATAGAAGAGGACGGTGTAGCTGCTGTCGGTTCGCCGCAGCCACGCGACCAGGACGGTCGCCGAAGCCGCGGCGACGGCGGAACCCAGGGCCAAGAGGCTGCCTACACCGATGCTGGCGTGGGCGTGGAAACCGGAGACCACAACAATGCCGGCGAATCCAACCGCCAGCCCCACGAATGCTCCGGGGGCAGGGCGCCGGCGCAGAAACAGCAGCAGCAGCAGCGGCACGAACAGTATGTAACTGGAGTTGAGGACCATTGCGTTCTGTAGCGGAATGCGCTCCAGGGCCATGGTGTACATGAGGAACATGACGAAGCCAATGGCTCCTCGCAGCACATGCCACCAGACGCGCGGCGTGCGGATGGGAGGTCGCTGGTGTGCGAAGTAGAGCGGTCCCAAGGCCAGCACCGCAAAGAGATAACGCACCACGAACACGATGGAGGGGTCTTCCACCGCGACGGCCTTCTTCATGAGGGCGATAATCCACGCGTACAGCATGGCCGCGAAGAGCACGAGGCCCAGATCGCGGATCCGCTTCGCGAGACGTGCACGCGGCAGCAGCGGAGCTGTAGCAAGCTGGTCAGCAGATTGCCCCAGTTCGGCAACCTCTCCTTCATTGCCGCAATTTCTCATGAGCCGGCCCGGTTCCATCCGTCCGTTTCCGCAATTCAATCGGGCGTACTCGCTATTCCGTATCGGGCACTTCCGGTGTGAGTCCGATGCCGAAGCCGGGCTCCGAGGAGCGCTATCCTACCGGAGCACCTGCGCGGTATCCCAACTGCACAGACATGTTCAGTGCATATTTACGGACGAGTTCCCCGAGCCGGGGAATGTCCTTCCCGCGGATCTGCAGTTTGCTCGCCCCCAGATTGACTGCGGCCACGACTCGCTTCGATCCGTTGAAGATTGGCGCCGCCACGGAGCGCACGTCTGTCTCGTTTTCCTCGCTGCACCACGTGTATCCCTGCGCACGCAACTTGGCCAGATGCTCCTTCAGCAGGCGGGGATTGGTGATCGTCCGCTGCGTCAGCTTGGGAAGCGGATACTGAGCAAGGATCCTGTCTAATTCCGGCTCCGGAAGGAAGGCCAGCAACGCCTTACCGATGGAAGTCGAGTGCAGAGGCATGCGCTTGCCGATCCAGGTCGTGAGCCGCACCGCATCCAGGACTTCCACCTTGTCGATGTAGACCGCATAGGCGCCATCCCGGATGGCGACGTGTCCGGTGATCCCGGCTTCTTTGGTCAGCGCCTCCAGCAGCGGGTGTACTTCTGCGCGGACATCCAGCTTGTCCATGAGCGTAGCCGTCAGGCTGAAGAGGCGGGGGCTCAGGGAATAGCGGTCCTGATCATCCTTATCGACATAACCGCGCGACTTCAGGGTCTGCAAGATCGCGTAGGCCGAGCTCTTAGGGATATCGAAAAGGCGGCTGATGTCGCTGATGCTCAGGGAGCGGTCCTCGATCAGCCTTTCGATGATGTCAAGAGTGCGGTGGATCGCCGGTACCGAATAGGCGTTTTCGCTCTGCCGGGTTTTCAGGGTGCTGGTTCCGTTGTTTCTCATGTCGTTGGTGCCTCAGGTGCGGTAGTGGATATCTTCCGTATCGTAGCTAAGCCACCACGCTGTTTTCCAGCACCCCTATCTCTGCGATCTCCACTTCCATGTGGTCACCGGCCTTGAGAAAGACCTGGGGCTTGCGGTGGAAGCCTATGCCCGCGGGGGTGCCGGTGCTGATGACATCTCCCGGCCGGAGCACCAGTGTCTGCGCCAGCGTCGCGATCAGCTTCTCCGGAGCAAAGATCAGGTTCGAGGTATTCGATTTCTGCAGCGTCTCTCCGTTCAGGCTCAATGAGATCTGCAGCGCTCCGGCGTCCTTTATTGCGTCTGCCGTGACCATCCAGGGTCCCATGGGGCCGAAGCCTTCGCAGTTCTTAGAGCGGAACCACTGTTTGTCACGGACCTGGAAATCGCGGGCCGTCACATCGTTCATGATGGTGTAGCCGGCAATGCACTGTTTTGCTTGCGCCTCATCTACCTGGAAAGCCCGCCGCCCAATGACCACTGCGAATTCCGCTTCATAGTCGACCTGCGACGAGATGGCGGGAAGCGGAATGGCCGAGCGATGGGGCACGATCACCGCCGCCAGCTTGGAGAAGAAGATCGGCGACCCCGGGGCCGGCAGGTTGTTTTCCGCCGCATGGTCCACGTAATTCAATCCCACGCAGAAAACGCGCGCATCCGCCTCCACCAAGGGGGCGAGCTTCGCATCGGCCAACGGCACGGCATGGGCCGGGTCCGCAGTCAGTTGGTTCGCGAGTCGTCTGGCCTCGGCCATGGCGGCCTCACCAGCCTGCAGCAAAGCGCCCAGGGAGCTAAACTCCGCTCGACCTCCGGCCGCTCGGGTGAGGTTGTGGAGTCGCTCGCCTTCGACAACGCCCAAAGCTTTGGCTTCCTGTGCATCGAAAAAATTCAGCAGCTTCATAGTGCTTTATCCCCTTATCAGCTCCAGAAAATTGGTTCTCAAAATCTGCTCCTTGCTGGCGTCGGCAATATCCGCGGTGAGCACTTGTGCAAGCGTCATCGAGGCCTCGAGGAACGGCATGTCCGACCCGAAGAGGATCCGCGCGGCGCCAAGACGGTCCACGCACTTTTCCAGAATCAGGCGGTGATGGTGGGAGCCGGCCAGGTCGAGATAAAGATTCGGCGCGGCCTCCGCCGCCTCCATGGCCTGCATGTAGCCGCGCCAAGTGACGCCGGCGTGGCCCAGTAGAATGCGCGCCCGGGGATGCTCCTTGGCAATGCATGGAAAGAGCAGCGGACCGCAATTTGGATCGGAGTCCCAGGTGTGGACCAGCACCACGGCCTCATGCTGGTCGGCATACTCCCAGACCGGCTTGTAGTTCGCTCCGTGCACGGGATACTTGTGCAAGCCGGGATGGAGCTTAATCAGCGGCGGGCGGTGAAATGCTGACCATCGCTCCAGTTCGGCCACCGCTTGTCCCGGGGGATTGGGATTGACGGTCACGTAGCCCAGGAAGCGGTCTGGATGCCGGCGCAGCACCTCTTCCACCTCCGGGTTGCCGCGCGGGCAATCGTTGTAGCAGGCCAGCGTAGACGTAACCGCGAGCTTTTCGATGTTCAGCGCATCCATCACCGCCAGCATGGCTTCGCAGTCGGTCTTGTAGGCTGGAAAATCCGGATGCACACCGATGTGTCCGTGACAGTCCATCACGGGGATTGGAGATCTCATGCCTGCCTCCCGCTGCGCGTGACCACCTCGGCCAGCAGTCGCCGCAGGTTGCCCCCTGCGATGGCCAGTCTGTTCGGGTCGGAGATGGCCGCGCTCGCCAACACCCCCAGCGCCGAGGCCGGGGTGAAGAGCGGCAGCCGAGTGCCGAAGAGAAGCGCGTCGGCCCCGCGCTTCTGGACGTGGTGCTCCAGTTGCCGGTGTGCCAGATAGGTGGCGGTGTCGAAATGCAGCGAGGGAAAGCGGTCGAGCAGTGGGAACAGGTAGCGGTCTGCGCGGTAGCCGATATCCAGGAGCACCAGGGGAAGCCGCGGAAAATTTTGCAGCAAGGTTTCGAGTTCGGTCCACCCGATGTCGGCCAGCGCAATCAGAGTCACCACCGCATGGTCCTGCAGAAACTCCAGCACCGCGCCCGCACACCAACTGCGCAGCGAGAAGTTATGCTGGGTGGTCCCGGGAGTGATGCGCACCGCGCGCGGCTGCCGCGCCTCCAGCGCCTCCACGAAACTGCGGTCGGGCAGCGCCGCCCATGCCGGTGTGAAGCGCGGATCGTTGTCCGCGGCAAGAGCCAGATTCCCGATCTCCGCGTCGTACTCCTCGCCCCGCCAATGCGAAACCACTGCCGAACGGATGAAGAATCGGTCCATTTCGCTCAACAACCCCGCGCGGTCCAGGGCAAGATGGCCGTGCACCCCCGACGATCCGACGCGTGCGTTCGCGTCGAACAGATCCCAGGCCGCGGCTTCACTAAACTGCTCTGCTGCGCTATACCCCGGCACATGCCTCCTTGATTCCCATACAAAGTTTTTCCTCTCGGAGAAATCCTTCATAGCACGCGTGCGGCGCCGCGCGGCGTCAGCTTCTGCACCTTGCGCAACGCCTCCAGAATGTCATCGACGTCGCGACGGCTGCCCAGAAGTGCATTGTGGTTGAGCCACACGCCTTCCCGACAGACCCGCTCTGCCACCGGCAACTGCAGGCGCGGATAGTCCTGGGCCGGATACCAGCCTCTTCGCGACAGTTCGTCCTGCTCGGCGACGAAGAGCGGGTTGCGATAGAGCGGGTGCGGATAGGTCGGCTTAAAGGGAATTCCTTCGGCCTGCATAGCCTCCAGGAATGCCTCCCGCGGCAATCCACCGAAAGCTTCGGGGGCGTACCAGAAGGTGAGGAGATAGTATGGCTGCCGCTCGATGCGCCCATCATCCTCCGGGAGCAGCAATCCCGAAATTTCCCTGAGCCCAGCCTTGAGATGCGCATAATTGGCCGCACGAAGCTCGGTCTGCTCCGGCATCCTGCGCAACTGCACGTTCAGCACCGCTGCCTGGAAGGCGGTGATGCGGTAGTTGCTCCCCAGCGTGAAGTGATCGAACCATCCCCCTTGCTGCTTGCGTCCCTGATTGCAGTAGCTCCAGCACCGGTCTGCGATGGTCGCGGAGTTCGTCGCGATCATGCCTCCCTCGCCTGCGGTGATGAGCTTGAAGGACTGAAAGCTGAAGGTGGCCACATCGCCCCAGCCGCCTACCGGCGTTCCCCGCCAGCACGCTCCGTGCGCATGCGCGGCATCTTCGACGATGCGCAACTCGTGCCGCCGGGCCAACTGCTGAAAGGCGTCCATCTCGGCCGGCCGCCCGCCAAAGTGCACCACCACGATGGCCCGGGTTCGCGGGGTGATAGCCGCCTCTGCCGCAGCCGGAGACAGGTTGAAGGTGTGCGGATCGATGTCCGCGAAGACCGGAGTCGCCCCGCAGAGCAGAATCGCGCTGGCCGATGCCACGAAGGAATAGGGTGTCACGATGACTTCATCGCCGGGCCCCAGCTGCAGCGCCCGGAGAGCTACTTCCAGGGCCACCGTTCCATTGGCGCACGAAACTCCATGCGCAAGTCGCTGGTACCGGGCAAAGCCTTCCTCCAGTTCGCGCACCGCAGGGTGGTACCCCCCCCAGGTCCGGCTGTGCAGCGCTTCGAGCAGCGCCTTCTCTTCCTCCGGCCCGTATTGCGGCCACTGCGGAAAGGGCGACGTCCGAACCGGAGTTCCACCGTGCAGCGCCAGCTCCATTTGCTCTTCCTCCCCGGCCCGAGAATCCCTGCGGGCGCGACGACCGGTTTCCCGGCGGGCTCGTTGTCGGCCAATCGTTCCATATACCGAACAGCCGTACAACATACTAACCGTCGCGTGGGCGACTGTCAACCAGCTTCGCCCCCGGCCCTTTGCGCTTGACATCAGGGCTGGGATCATTAACCATCCCCATACGATTATCTGATCGAATGATTCTCTTATCGAACACGTTTCCGTTGGGTAGGGGAGGGGAGGGTGTCATTCCGCAGTTTCCGCTTACGGTCTCTGACCTGGCAGTTATCATCGGCTATCTCCTGCTGGTACTGGGAATCGGCCTCTATTTCCGGGGCCGCATGCGTTCCGCGGAAGATTATTTCGCCGGGGGGCATCGCATTCCCTGGTGGCTCGCCGGCATCTCGCACTATATTTCCAGCGCCAGCGCGCTGACCTTTGTGGCGTACTCGCAACTGGGCTACACCTCCGGCCTGGTCTCGATCGCGGTGGCGTGGACCGCGGTTCCGGGCTGCATCCTGGGCGGTCTCTTCTTTGCTCACCGCTGGCGTCAGGCGCGCGTAAGCACGCCGGTGGAATTCCTGGAGCGGCGCTTCGGCTTTTTCGTGCGCCAACTGATGGTATGGGCCGGCATCCCGATGAAAGTTGCCGAGGATGGCCTGAAGCTTTTCGCTACCAGTCTATTTCTGGCGGTGGGACTGCATATTCCGGTGAGTTGGGCCGTGCTGGCCTGCGGCGCGATCGCCATGGTCTACACATTCCTTGGCGGGCTGTGGGCCTTGGCGGTAACCGACTACGTGCAGTTCCTCATGAAGGCACTGGCGCTGCTCCTGCTGGTGCCGCTTGCCATCTGGCGTGCGGGCGGCCTGGTGCACGCCGCTGGGGCGCTACCCCATGGATTTCTCCACGTCACCGACGCTGCTCATAGCTGGACCTACATTGCCGGATTCGTGGTGATGCTGACCATCACCCTGAATGGCTCCTGGTCGCTGGCGCAAAAGTTCTACTCGGTTGAAGACTCGCACCAAGCCAGAAAAGCAGCGTTCCTGTCGGCGGCCCTCTACCTGGTTGCCACGCCGATGATGATCCTGCCGGCGATCCTGGGACGGTTGTTCCTGCCTAACCTGATCGCGCAGCACCACACGGCCGACGTTTATGTATTCCTAATGATCTCGCTGCTACCCGCCGGGATGGTAGGTATTATCGTGGCGGCCCTGCTTTCGGCCACCATGGCCACGGTGAGCGCCGATTTCAGCGTCATCGCGGGCGTGCTAACGCGCGACGTGTACCAGCGTCTGTTTCGTCCCGACGCTTCCGCTGCCCATCTACTACGCACGGGGCGGCTGATCACTCTGCTCGTGGGGAGCGCCTCGGTAGGGATTGGCCTCTATCTTTCCCGAGGCGGAGATCAGCCGATCCTGCACCTGATGGTAATTATTGCCAGCGCGTTCCTGGCTCCTTCCTTCCTCCCTCTGCTCGGGGCGCTGGCCTCGCGCCGCCTTACCGGGCGCGGTGTCATTCTCGGTTTCTTTCTGGGACTTTCTACCGGACTGGGTCTGCTAGCGGCTCGCGCATGGCTGCTGCCGCACGGCTACTGGCCCTGGCTGCGCACGAATTTTGACGGCGTCTCGATCCTCATCAACACGGGCATGACGATGCTTGGCATGTGGCTCGGCTCGCTTGCCTCCGTTTCTTCGGAGGCAAGCTCGCGCAGCTACGATGCGATTTTTGGCACCCCTGAACCCAACCCGGCGCCAGCCAGCGTTGCGGGTGAGCACGCCGGGGTTCAGACCGTGATTGCTTTCGCCACGCTGACCGTGGCAGCCCTGCTGGGATTGGCAGGGCTGCTTGCACCTACGGCCTCAGCGCGCGCCGCCGACCTGAGCATCGCGTTCCTGATCAGCACGCTGGGAGGACACCGACTGGCTTGCACGCGACGCCGCGTGCAAGCCGCCGCCAGCCAGGAGTCGCCCCACAGCGAGGTGAAATCCTGAGCACGTTTGAGCCTACCGCCCTGTATATTGAATGTTCGGCGAAAGATCTGCCGGAGGCGGGGTCACGGCGACGTTGCTGCCTCCATTTTCCAGTGATTGATGGATCGCTTCCAGCGCCGCAGTGACCTGGCGACCATCGAAACCCGTTACACGAGGCGTGGTGTCCTTCACGATGGCAAAGACGAAGTCTTCCAGACAGGAGGGAAACGCGCCACGCAGGCGGCCGAAGATGTCGGCGCTGAGGAATCCCTTGGGGTAGCTGAAGGACTGCTCGGTGCTGATTTCAAATGACTCCCGCTTGCGATCGAGGTTCACGTGCCCCGCTGACCCGATCACCTGAATGAAGGAGTCAACCGGCGTAGGGAAGGTATTGGGATAAATCCAACCGGACTCGAAGGTGACGAACGCACCCGACGCAAATCGCACCTGCGCCTGAATGATGTCGTAGGTGGGAATGCCGCGCGCCACCAACACTTCCTTGCGGCCCCACGCGCGCGCTTCCACCGGCTCGCTGCTGAGAAACCAGCGCACCAGGTCGATGTCGTGCGCCGAGAGCAACCAGGCTGGCGTTGTCTCTCCGGCCCAGCGGATATTGCGCGTCGACACCACGATGGTGTCGTTCTTGCGTGCGTAGCCGGCCAACGGCGTGCCGATCTGCCCGGACGCGATTGCTGCATGGGCCTGGTTGTATGCTGATAGCCACCGGTGGTTGAAGGCCACCTGAATCTTGCGATTTTTTTGCCTGGCGAGCCGCAGCAGAGCGTCTGCCTCCACCACTTTCGTGGTGAACGGCTTCTCGACGAACACATGACATCCGGCCTCGAGAGCTGCGCGGGCGAAGTCGTAGTGCCAATTATCCGGGGTGGCCACGACCACCGCATCCAGCTTTTCCTTCTCGAGCATCTGCCGGGAGTCGGTGTACCCCTGCACGCCGAACTCCGCAGTAGCTTCGCTAACCTGCTCTTGCCGGCGCGCGCAGACCGCCGCCACCTTCGTCAGGTGATTCTCTCCGAACACGCGAATGCACATGCGCGCCATCTTGCCCAGTCCAATAATGCCGATTCGTATCTGCTCCATATCCGCCTTTCCCATCGGCTGTTCCGCGCCTGCGGTCCGGCCGATTTCTGTGTGTCCCGTTCGAGCATATCCCCTCGAATATAGTCACTCCGCTGTTGCTGCTCTGTCTTATGCCCTCCATCAGTGGATGGCAAGCAAGCGAATGCGGTGCTGTCCCGGCGCTAACTCCGGAAGGACCAGCCGATTTCCGCTGTACCGTGCGGCAGCCGGTCTGCCGTCCACTTGAATCTCGCACGACACTGCCGCCGCATACAGGTCGATCACCGTCGCCGCGGAGTTGGCAATGAACAGTCTCACTCCAGCCGTCTCGCTTTCCCACTCCACCGTCACTGGCCTGGTGGCATACAGCAATGGTTGGCCCGCACGCGTCACGGAGGTGGCGCCCGCCGCCAGCCAGCCCGCAGGCGTGCTACCGCCGTGCCACGCGAGCACGGAGCCGTCGGTCGCCAATCCTGCGGTCTGTAGCAGTCCAGCCGCGGTACGGAACACGACTCCTGCCGCGCCTCCGCCCGAGATTTGCAGCCCCTCTCCGGATGGTTCGTGCCATGCTTGCAACGCTCCGCGTACCGAACTGTCTCCGGATGCGATCCGCAGGCCGACGAGGAAAGCTGTCTTCCTGGCCGGTTCGGAGTCAAGCTTCAGCTCCTGCGGTACCGGGATAGGCGCACCATCGAGGCGGCTGAACTGCCTCACCGCAATGGGCGCCTCGACCACTTTCCAGGCGGTGTTGGCGCCTGCCGCTTGCAGGGTAACCCCCACCTGGCGGTTACCTGCTTTGGCAGGCAGCGCGATCGATGCAGTTCCGCTGCGGACGGCTACGTTCGCACCGGGAACCGGATGCAGCAGCCAGGAGAAGCGATGCGGCTCGGGCGCGCTGAGATCGTCACGAATCACTAGGATTCCGGGCTTGAGAAAGAGATACTGCCGTTGGAAACGCGCCAGCCTGCCTTCATAGGCCGGCGCCAGATCCGCTGCGAGATAGTCGAAGGAAGCTCCCAGCAACGTACTCGTGAAGTGCGGGTACTCGAAGCCGGGCCAGAACCTTGAAGGGATTGCGCCCTGACTAAACGGATCACTGTCGAGAAGCACCGTATTGTGCCCGGCTGCCTGCGAGAAGTAATCCGCATAATGAGGATCGGTATAGTAGCTTGCGTAGCCCGCCTCGCTCACCAGTGTGCGGCCGAACGCAGCCACCTGAAACGTGCCTTCGTCCGCATGCTGGTGATTGAACCACGGACCTACGCGCAGCGAGATGACGGTCGAATCTGCACCCCAGCCGCTGCGAAGCACGGCGCTTCCCCGCCCCGGAAAGACTCGCGACGGCGGCGGCTTACGCAGGGGGAACGCAGAATCTGTGCAGCACACCAGGTCCAGCGGGCCCTGCAATTCCTCAAGATGATGCCCGTTCTGGTCGGGGGCCGCTCCCTTGAGGAGGTCCAGATCGGTGCCGGCATCATAGAATGCGCGGAACGCCGGGTCGCCGCTGTGCTGCGCGCCCCACGCAAATCCCGACAGCGCCTTCAGCCTTCCATCGAAGTCGCCAGTGTCCAGTTGGCGTCCTGGGCGAATGGTCGCGTAGTCGGGCCACCAGAATGCCTGCATCGCAGCATGGGCGCCCCGGGGCCGGATGCCCAGATCGGCCAATGCGCTCATGCCCCAGGAGATACCCTGCATCGCGAAGTTCTCGTATCCTGCCGGCTCGGCTTCGCTCCCACCGCCGGGAAACAGCCCGCGTAGCAACTGCTCAAAGGCGAACTCCAGGTCGGCGAGAGCGGGCCCGTCCTGCTCTTGCCAATCCGGCGACTCTGCGGCCAGAGCGACCTCCGCCGCCAAAGCACCGCCCACCGAATTCGCCATCCAGTTGCTTGCCGCAATCGGATTGCGATTGTAGAGGAAATATCCCTTCACCACCGGCTCGATGGCTTGCTGGCGAAGGGCCATGGCCACAAGCTCCCGCTCCGGCGCGGTAAGCTGGTCCGCAATGAGGTCGTAGCCGAAGGCGACCCTCTGCGCAACGCAGCCAACCTCGTAGTAGGTGTTCAATCCGTGCTGGCGAAAGCGCGGCGGGCTCCAGGTGCGCCACTGTGCCATGGCCAGCAGGGCTCGCCGGGCGGCCTTCAGCGACTGGAGATCACCGTTCAGGCGAAAATCGAGCGCATTGTAGGAGATCGCGTTGGCATAATCCTCCACCAGCGTCATGTACGGCAGGATCTGCCCCGGGAAGGCCGGCTCAATACCCGGTCCGGACGGCATCAGCGCAATGTTGTCACCCGCCGCCGAGCTGTAATTAATCGTCGAAGCCAGCGATGCGGCGCGCCGATGAATCTCCTGGCGCAGGCCAGCGTTGCCTGGGGCCCCGCGCAACTGCGCCATGCGTTCGGGCGTAAGCAGGAGATGACCATGGGCTGGGATCCCACCCAGCACCAGAAATCGAAAGCTGGCGGCGGCATCACCCTGCACGACCTCGGCGCGCCACAAGCCCGGCACGGCAGCGCGCGCGACGGGAATCGCTATCTGCGTCCCCTCCACCGTGGCGGGTGGGCCCGCGATTTTTTGGCCGCGGCCGTCGAAGAGTTCTATGTGAGCCGCGGGGCGCGCGCCAGCCAGCGTAATCCGCAATGTGCCGCCCACGCGAACCACCTCGCGGGCAACGAGCGATCCGTCCACCGCAGCATCCATCTGCGGACTCAACAGCGCCACTTGCCGAGGCTGCTTCGCCGTCAGCTCGAACTGGCGGAGAACCCATCGGGAACTCCAACCTGGAATGGGCTTCTCGATTTGGCCCAGGAGCACCACGGCGACAACCCTGGTAGGCTCCCGCAGCGAAAAGGCCGCCGCGTGCAGGATGATATGGTGTCCCCCGCTGCTGCCCGGAAGCGCCGCCTGGTAATGGTGCCCGTCCGCTGCGACCAGGATCACGCGGCTGCCCCGCAACGCGCCGCTCACCTGTAGCTGGTACTCCATCCGGATGGTGCTGGATGCATCCGCGAGGAAGCTGAGCGGCCGGATCATGCCGAAGTATGCCTGTGGCTCGCCGTGTGCCACGAACTGGTGGACCAGGAACGCCTGTTGGCCATGCCTACCTATATATATGGATGGGTCATACCCGACGTCCTGCGAGAGGGGGTAACTCATCCACCCCGTATAGCCCCCACTCCAGTCGGCCCGATAGCTCCACGGAACGGGCTCAGCCTGCCGGGCCGTCTGTGCCGGTACGCCGCACGTCACCATGACTGCCCCGGAAGCTGCGGCTAACAGCCGCCTTGCCGCTTTTGCGAACATTCAGGCTTCTCTGGCCCCTTCCCGTGGTGGTATCAGCAGCTTGCGCACAGCCGGGGCGGAAGGCTCCCAGCTGCCGGTTGTGCCACCGCGCCGGTCAGCGGCGGAAGCGGTAAACATGCACATCGTGAGGGGCAAACCAATCCGTAAACCTGCCGTCGCTGACGGTCACATGCCGGGGCGACTCGAACAGCACATCCCCCTCCTGGACCCCGGTGGGAAGGCCGGAAAAGGTCACTTGGACCGTCGATCCCTCGCGCCGTGACGCCAAGATATAGATATAGCTCCCCGACTCGCGGACTGTATACTCCATCGCGCTATCGCCATTGGAGGTGATCTTCAGGCTGGAGGCGGGTGCAATGAGAGCCGGGTAGAGCGGCCTGTCCGGGCGCAGCTGGTCGAGCACCGGCCGCAGCACGTGGTGGTAGAAATGCCAGTTCCATCCATATGCCGCGTCGCGCGTGTTCAGACAGGCCGCAACATTCCCCCCAAAATAGACCAATCCGCGCGCGCCATCGATGATGGCCTGATAAGTCATGTAGCGTTCCTGCGCGAAGGTGGGGAAGCGCAGCGTTTTCCCCGGTAGGGCCACTCCGCTCCAGCAGACCTGCAGCACCATCATCGTAGGCTTGCGGTAGTCGGTGGAGGCCCGAATCTGCTTGGCGTAATCCCCAACCACGCTGATGTCCTTGTTGGCGATTCCGGAATGCGTCCCGGGCGGATAGCTGATCGGGTAGATGTCCACGGCCCCGATATCGAAATAGCGGGCGTATGGCTTCCACTCTGCCACCGTGCCGCGAGGGGCTTGCGTGATCCAGATGGGATGGTGGGTATCGAGCTGGTGAATCGTCTCGTAGTAGGCCCGCAGGTTCTCCACTGGAACCTTGCCCCACTGCGGCTCATCGTCGCCCTTCCAGAAAAGAACCGCAGGATTGTCCCGGTACTTTTGCACCACCCGGCGCAGTTCCGCGATCTTCGCCGTGTCTCGGGGGGGAATATGCTGCAAGTCGTCAATGGAGATGACCAGATGCATTCCCTGCGCGTCCGCCTCACGGAGCAGGGCGTCGAGCTGCGCTTCAGCCGCCGGTCCCCATTTGTGCTTCGGGCAATACCAGAGCTGGAAGGTGTAGCCTTCCCGGCGCAGATAGGCCATGGCGTTATTCCTATCCGGGGTGGTCATGCCAGTAGGGGGACCGGCGGTGAAGCCGATGGGGAAGGTTGGGGCCGAATCGATGAGGAAGGGACCATCGGGCTGCGTCTTGACGTCCGTCACGTGATCCGGCAGCGGTTTCGGTCCAGCAACGGCCAGACTGAGCCCTGCCCCCACCAGACACAACAGCAAAGTGACTCCACGATACCGGCGCATGTTTCTGCACTTCTCCCTTGTTGGAGCCGCCCCCACGGCGCACGGCCGGAAGAAGCTCCGAGCGATGTGTTCCGCTTATAGAACGGCGATTCAGAATACTAACCAGCCGCCCGTACGCCTGTCAAACCCGCTGCGAGGCACTAGGGACCATTGATCTGGCCTTCCGAGAGGCTGGCGAGCGAGGGCACTGCATCGCCCTGCTGGAAGTCCGCCCCCAGATCCTGCAAGCGCGCCTGCAGGCGCTGCCAAAACTGGTACTCCGCATCCCAGCGCCCCAGCGCCTCGCGCAGCCGGTGCGAGGTGTACTGGGCCAGCCATGCGCTCCGGTATGCACCCTGCAACTCGCTGACCGCGACCATCAGGTCCTCTGTTCGGCTATGCACCTGGGAGGAAATCCCCTGGCTCAGCACATCGACCAACTGCCGCCTTGCAGGCCGCGGAGGCAGGGTCGCCCAAGCGTCCTGCATCTCCAGGGCATAGAGAAATTTCATGCCTGCGTAATCCAACAGGCGCGCTCCCACCAGGGCGCTGCGCAGTTCCGGCGAGGGCACGGCTTCGCTAGCCAGGGCACGGTCAAGAGCCTCTTCCGCCTGCTCGGCGTGCAGCCGACAGGCGCGCAGGTCATTGCGGTGCTGGCGCACGCGCGCCAGCACCCGGGGCAGGAACGGATCCTCCCACACGGCGTGCTGCGTCTCTTGTCCTACGGCTGCCTGCAGACTCTGCTCGGCAGCATTGAGTTCGGCGTATGCCGGTGCCACGGCCGGGGCCGTGCCGCCTGCATACAGGATGCGGCTGTAGGCGGCAAAGAAGCTGTCCTGCTGCAAGGGATGTGTCTGCCATGCCGCAGCCGCGCCATAGGCCATCCCCGGCCACGACATTTGCATGAGCATCTGTCCATCGTCGGTCCACACCGTGTTCACCAGGCCCAGCGTCCGCGACTTGCGTCCCGCCGCCAGAAAGGTATCCACGTTTTCGAAGGTGGTGTCGAAATCCGGCGCGATCTCATCCCAACTGCTCACCCCGGTCAGCACCATATGCGGTACATGGTGGGTCACCAGCGGATTTAGCCACTTTCGGTACTCGGGATCGGGATGCGCATCGTAGTACCACGGCAGCGCGATGAGCCCCGGCGGAAGTTGCGCAATGATGCCGGGGAATTTCACCATGATGTCGGCATAGGCCATCACCTGCTTGCCCCGTGCCTGGAACAAATTTGTGACCTCGCGCAACTGCGCGAGGAACAGCTTCACCGGCGTGGCTCCAGCCCCTTTTTGTTCCGCCGCCCTCTGAATGCTGAAGGTTTCGTCGAAACCGATGTCGACGAACGGACTGGGAAACAGATCGGCCAGCTGCGCGACCCAGTCGCGCAGCTGCTTGTCGACTTGGGGATTCGCCGGATCGAACTCGCCCCCGTGCGGAAAATCGGCAAGAGCGGAGTATTCCTCGACGCGAAACAGATCGTGGAGATGCCCGAACAGCTCGAGCGCCGGGATAATTTCGATGTGCCGCTGGCGGCCATAGGCGATGATCTCCCGCACCTGCTGTTTTGTGAACCGGGCCTGCAGATTGAGTAGCGGATATCCGTCCAGGGCGATATTCGCTTCCGAATAGAAGAAGTACTGGTTGGCCTTGAAACGCGCGAGCAAATCGAGCTGGCGCTCCACCTGGGCGACGGTGCACATGGGGCCCTCGCTACCCACATCCACCAGCGTCCCCCGATAAGCCAGTGCGGGCCAGTCGCGGATCGAGACCTGCGGGAATTGGGCATGCTTGCCCCGCCCCTGAGCGAGCTGCAGCAATGTCTCAATACCGTAGAAGACTCCCGCCGACGAGCGGCCGGTGATGTGCACGCTGCGCGGGCCTACGCTGAGTTGATAGGCCTCGCGTGAACCGGGCCCCGGCTGCTCTCCAGGAATCGGCAGGGGATCCGCAGCACCTGTTCGCTCGATCACGATTCCCGCAGCGCAGCCGCCTCCGCCGCGCACCGGCACCTGCACCCCGGTTTTCTCCGCCAGTCCCCGGGCCAGCTCCGCGGCGGCAAAGCGATCTTCGGCCGCGGGGGGTGCGGCGAAGCAGATCGCGAGCCCCTCAATGGCCAGACTTCCCGTGCGGTACTGCACCTGCTGGGGTCGCGGCAGGAGCGCCGGATTCTGGGCCGCCCCTGCCTGTCCTGCGCAGAGCAGCCCTGCAAGAACTGCAATCGCCACCCTCATGCCGTGACTTTCTCCCTCCCCAGGGCGGCATCGGCCCTGGACAACTAATTGAATGACAGGTCATCATATCGCATGTCTGCTTTGCCTGGGGCGTTGTTTCATATGAAAGATGGAGAGTGTCTGTATTGACACACGTAAACGGCCCGGTATATAGCTATACGGGTTCCCGTCCTGGACAGCCGGTCCCCAGACCCGCCGAGCGCACCAGTGGCCAGCGCGGGCGCAGAAGGGACCATGCATGGCGCAGTCTCTGATGGTATTCCCTGCCGCGCTGCTCGCGCTGACCACTGTCTGTTCCCGGTCGGCAGCGGCTGATCTGCCGCCCCGCCAGATCACGGCCAACGTCGCCCAAGTGGTGGGTGCACACTCGCAGGCGCCTCTGATGTGCGTAGGAGCGGGCCGGGCGAACGAAGGCCTGCGTGCCGACTGGCAGAAACAACTTGCCCTGGTCCAACGAGAGATCGGGTTCCGCTACATCCGTTTTCACGGCCTGCTGAATGACGACATGGGCGTCTACAAGGAGGATTCCGCCGGCCATCCGCGCTATAACTTCCAATACATCGACAGCCTCTACGACGCTCTTCTGGCTCTCCACATCCGGCCTCTTGTGGAACTGTCGTTTGTGCCCACCGCTCTGGCCAGCGGAAGCAAAACCGTGTTCTGGTGGAAGGGGAACATCACTCCCCCGAAAGATATGCAGAAATGGCAGGGGCTGATCCGCGCGCTCCTCCTGCACTGGAAGCAGCGCTACGGCGAGAAGGAGATCTCCCAATGGTACTTCGAAGTGTGGAATGAGCCGGACCTGAAGATCTTTTTTTCAGGTTCCCGCGCGCAGTATTTTCAGCTTTATGCAGCCACGGCCACCGCCATTCGCAGCGTGTGCCCGCAGTGCCGGGTGGGAGGTCCGGCTTCGGCCACCGCGGCTACGGAGAAGCCCTTTCTGCAGTACGTGGCCAGCCATCACCTGCCCGTGGACTTCATCTCCACGCACGTCTACGCGACCAAGAGCGGCTTTGTTGATCCGGCAACCGGCGCCGTAAGTACGATCTTTGATACTTCCCCGGAGTCCATCATCAGCCGCATGCGCACATCCCGGGAAGAGATTGTGAACTCCCCTCTGCCTCATCTGCAGTTGCACTACACCGAATGGGGCTCCTCGTGGACCTCGGCCGATCCGCTGCACGATCAGTATCTGCAGGCGAGCTTTATTCTGGACAAGGTCCGCAAAGCGTCGCCGTTTGTAGACTCGATGTCCTGGTGGACATTCACTGACATCTTCGAGGAACGTGGTCCGCGCTTCACGCCCTTCTATGGTGGCTTTGGGCTGCTCAACTACGAAAGCATCCCCAAGCCGTCTTTCTTTGCCTATGAGTTCCTGAGCCGCCTGGGAAAGTCGGACGTGGCAACCACCGATACCGCACCCGGCGGTCCTCACGCCTGGATAACCCGCACCGGCGAGCGCCAGGTGCAGGCGCTCTTCTGGGATTATTCGCCCATCGGCCCGCCCCCGGGGCAGGATGACCAGTCCTTCTTCAAAAAGGAAATCCCCACCTCCCCGGCCTCTCCCGTAGAGCTCACCCTCACCCATCTCCACCCCGGCCGCTACCGCCTGCAGGTGTACCGGGTCGGATACGAGGAGAACGATGCATACACGGCTTATCTGCACCTCGGCGCGCCGTCACAGCTAACCCGCCAGCAGGTTGCCGCGTTACAGCGGGATGCGTCCGGCGCGCCAGTGGAAGAGCGGAGGATCACGATCCACCACGGCACCCTTCGGCAGACATTCCCCATGCGCAAGAATGATGTCTGCCTCGTAACCCTCACCCGCATGTAGGTCCGCTGGCCGCACCTGCATGCGCAACTGGCGTCATCGGCCGCCTTGTTCCGGAGTTTTCTCGCGTATGCGCTTCCTGGTTCTGCTCCTTCTTGTCGCTCAAACCGCTTCCGCAGCCTCGCTGCGCGTCGGCGCGGCACAGGTCGATATCACGCCGCCCGCCGGCGCTCCCATGGCCGGCTACTATGTCCCGCGGGTCGCCGAAGGTACTCACGATCCTCTATTTGTGAAGGCGATCGTGTTTGAGAAGGGCGGCGTCCGCGTGGCCCTGGCCGCCTGCGATCTGGTCTTGCTGCCGCGCAACCTGGCGCAAGAAGCGCGCCAGTTCATCCAGAAACAGACCGGGATCCCCGCCGATCACGTCATGATCAGTGCCACCCATGACCACACCGGGCCGGTGATCCTGACCACCCCTTCCCGTTACAACCTGCAGGGAAAGATGCTGCGCATTACGCGGGACTACACAAATGCCCTGCCCGTGCGCATTGCCCAGGCGGTCGAAGAGGCCGCATCTCATTTGCAACCTGCGGTGATTCGCTCCGGCATTGGCCGGGAAACGTCGCTGGCCTTTAACCGCCGCTATTACATGAAAGACGGCACGGTGGGCTGGAACCCCGGCAAGCTGAACCCGAACATCTGGCGTCCCGCCGGTCCCACCGATCCTTCCCTCCCGGTGCTCTATATTGAAACGCCCGACGGAAAGCCGATTGCCTCGTACGTGAACTTCGCCATGCATCAGGACACCACCGGGGGGCTGAGATTCTCAGAGGACTTCTCCTACGCGCTCGGCAAGATCCTCACCATGGCCAAGGGAGACGGCCTGGTGAGCATGTTCATGATCGGCTGCGCGGGCGACATCAACCACTTCGATGTCTCGCGCAAGGGAGCCCAGGAAAGTTATCAGGAGGCGGCACGGATCGGCGCCGTTCTGGCCGGCGACGCGCTGAAAGTGATCCAGCGCGCACCGCCGATCCCCGTCGACAAAATCACGGTCAGCGATCAGGTGCTACAGCTGGAACTTCCCCACTTCACGCCGGAAGAGGTGGCCTGGGCTCGGCGCACGCAAACTAGCTTCGGGACCTCCTCGCCCGCGCCCTTTCTCGATCTGGTGCGTGCCGCCAAGATCATCGAGATTTCAGACCGCCACGGCAAGCCGTTTGCGGCCGAAGTTCAGGTGATCGCCCTGGGGCGGCAGATCGCTTTTGCCAGCTTCCCCGGCGAGATGTTCACGCAATTTGGTTTGAACGTCAAGCAGGACTCTCCTTTCCCGATCACCATTACCCCGGAACTGGCCAATGGCGACCTGGGCTACATTCCCAACCGCCAAGCGTACGCTGAAGGACAATACGAGGTGGCGAGCACCCGTCTCAAGCCTGGCGCGGGCGAGTTGCTGATGAACTCCGCCATTGCTCAGCTTCAAGCCGTGTTTCGCAAGCAGTAAGCCGCGGACGAGCGCTGTCAGCGCTCCGCAGGAAGCAACAGGAGAACCGTGATGCACATCGAGGAGCTTGCCACGCCGGCGGTACTGGTGGATCTGGACGTCGCCACGCGGAATCTGGATCGCATGGCCGGTTTTTGCCAGAAGCATGGCCTCGGCCTTCGACCGCATACCAAGACACACAAGAGCCTGGAGTTTGCACGCCGCCAGCTCAGCCGCGGGTCGCGTGGGCTCACCGTGGCCAAAGTGGGCGAGGCCGAGGTGATAGTGGCGGCCACTCCCGGCGAGATTCTCGTGGCGCATCCCGTGTTTGGAGCCGCGCAGCTTGAGCGGCTGGCACGCCTCGCCGCGGAGACCGAGATTCTCATCGCCATCGACAGCGACGCTGCCGCCGAGGCGATCTCCTGCGCCGCAGCCCGCCTAGGGGTGAGTTTTGGAATTCTTGTGGAGTTCGACTCCGGATTCCGCCGCTGCGGCCTTGCAGCCGGGGCTGCATGCGTTGCCCTGGCCCGCGGGATTGAACGTCTCCCGGGGCTACGCCTGCGCGGGCTGATGACCTATTTCGGAAATATCTGGGGATCAGAAGAGGAGCGCGCTTCGCAGATCCGCTGCACCGCGCGCGAGGTGCAGCGTGCGGTGGAGGCATTTGAGGCCGAGCGACTGCCGCTCGAAATCGTCTCCGGCGGATCGACACCTGCCGCGGTTTTGTCGCACCTCATCCCCGGACTCACAGAAATCCGTCCCGGCACCTACATCTTTAACGACATGAATACTGTGTATCAGGGCGCCTGCAGCCTCGACGACTGCGCGGTGCGCGTCCTCACCACCGTGGTCTCCACTGCTATTTCAGGCCAGGCAATCATCGATGCCGGCTCGAAGACCCTCTCTTCCGATCCGCTCTCCTCCGGGCCGAAGAGCGGCTATGGCTTTATTGTCGGACAGCCCTCGGTCACGCTCACTCGCCTGAACGAGGAACACGGCTACGTGGATATCACACGCGCGGGACCGCTCCGCATCGGGGAAAAGCTCAGCGTGATTCCGAATCACGTCTGCGCATGTGTCAATATGCACGACGAAGTATTTATCGTGGGCGGCGAGCAGGTGATCGATACATGGAAGGTCGACGCCCGCGGCAAAGTCCGCTGATCCGGGCCGCAACCTGTTGCCGCCAACCTTCAGCCTTCCTCAATTTTCTTCTCTCCGCCACACGGGCCGGTGAACTCCTGGGTGAGGCGGCGGATGCGATAGTTGAACTCCAGAAAACGCTGTTCCCAGGCTGCGGCTTCCTCCTCCGTGTAGCGATAAAAGCCGCGACCATTGCGAATGCCGCGGCCACCGCTCTCCACCACCTCGCGCATCAGCCGGGGAATCTCTCTTTCGGTGGAGAGATCGGGCAGCAGATCGCCCATCACCCGATAATAGGCTTCGACCCCCATCAGATCCATGTAGCGGAAAGGGCCGGCAAAGGGAATCCACCAACCCACGTCATTGCGCAGCGAACGGTCCACGTCCTCCACGGTGCACACCCCGGACTCCACCAGATGGCAGGCCTCGCGGAATATGGCGTAAGAGATGCGGTTGGTAATGAATCCTCGAATCTCACGGCGCAACTGCGACGGCTCCTTGCCCCAGCACGGCGCCAGTTCGGCCACGCGAGCCACGCACGCGGGCGACGTCCGTTCTCCGGGAATTATCTCCATGAAGCGGGTCACGTGAGCGGGTTCGTCCCAGTGGACCCCCAGAATCCGCTCGGGATGTGCAGCTCCCTCCTGCATAAGAGAGACCGGGAGCGCCGAAGTGTTCGATGCCAGGATGCAAGTGGCGGCGACGATTTGCTCGATCTGGCTCAGCAACTGCCGCTTCAGGTTCAGATCCTCGGTCACCGACTCGAAGACGATCTCCGCAGCGGCAATCTCCCGCAGATCGGCGGTCAGGCGGAAGCGCAAGATGGCCGCCGCCGGTTTTTCCTGGAGCAGACCTTCGCGATGCATCTCCTCAAGCATGGCCGCGATCTTCTGCGGCACGGCGGCACTCGCACGCAGGTCATCGGTCACTCCGGTCACGCGGTGCCCTGCCCCCAGCAGACAGGCCGCGATGCTTCGACCCATCAGGCCCATTCCAACGACGGCCACTGCTCCCGCTTCGTTCATCTTCCCTCCGCTTCTCAACCGGCAAACTCGATGGGCACCGGCTCACGGCGAAATCCTCCGGTGAGCCCCGCCAGATACAGGCCTCCGATGCCCAACCAAATCCCCCCGATCCACTTTGCCGGAGCGGGAAGGCTCAACCAGATTGCACCGCAGAACACAAACGCCGCCACTGGAGCCAGCAGGTCCCGCAACAAGCTTCGGCTATGCTTCTGCCCGGCATAGAACGTCTTCACCACCGCCGCGTTTACCCCCATGAAGGCGAGAAAGGCTCCGAAGTTCAGGACCTCGGCGGAGTGCTCGTAGCTCAGTGTGAGCGAACCGCACACTGCGACCGCTCCCACCAGCAGAATATTGAAGACCGGGTTTCCGCCGGCCAGGCGGCCGAAGAGGCGCCGCGGCAATACCCCGTCCCGCCCCATGCCGTACAGCAAACGTGCGGCCCCCACCTGCCCCGTGACGGCGCTCCCCACACAGGCAACCAGCAAGGTGATGGCCATTGCCTGGAACAGCCATGGACCTCCGGCGCGTCCGCACACATCCAGGAAAGCCGTCTCCAGGTGCGGAAAGCTTTCGCAAGTGGGCCAGACGCGGGCGGCAAGATAGATCTGGATGGAACTGAACAAGCCTGTAATCGCGCAAACAAGCACTGTGGCGATCAGCACATTGCGGCGAGGGTTCTCCACTTCCTCTGCCAGTGTGGTGACACCATCGAAGCCGATATAGGTGAGCGCCGCAAACGAGGTGGCCGTAAGAATTTCGCGCGAATGGAAGCTGGCCGGATCGTAGAGCGGCTTGAGGCTGAAAAGCGCCGCGCTGCCTCCATGGTGCGACAAATAGCGGACCGAGAGCACGAAGAATGCCGCAATCACCGCGCACATGCCGCTTAGCAGGATTGCGTTCCACCGCGCCGTCGAGCGGATGCCCCGCAGATTCATCCCCGTGGTCAGCACCCCCAGGATCACCACCCAGGCAGCATAAGGGATCTCGGGGACCATGCGCGTCAAGGTGAGGGCCGCATAGGTAGTGCTCACGATCGGCACCACGAAATAATCGAGGACCATCGCCCACCCGGCCAGGAAGCCGAGATGCGCACTCAGTCCGCGCGAAACATAGGTGTAGGCGGAGCCGGCGGAAGGATACACCGAGGCCATTCTGCCGTAGCTGACGGCTGTCAGCATCATCGCGCACATGGCGATCAGGATGGTGGTCACCATTTGGCCGTGGGACATCTGCTGGGCCACCCCGAACAGGCCCACCGCGGCAATCGGCTGGACCAGCACAATCCCGTAGAAGACTAGATCACGCAGCCGGAGTACCCGCCGGAATCCCCATCCTCCTTCTGCCGTAGACAAATCCCCTCCCCGCGCCCTCGCAGTTTGACTTTGCCAGCGCGCTGTTTCACTATAGAGTGCGCATCCAGTTTGAAACAAGTGGTTCAATACAAAAATACCTCAGGAATTGCCATGACCGCTCCCGCAACCACCGCTCCGGCCTTCTCTCCCGCCTCCCGCGAAGCCAATATCCGCAGCCGCACCGGCGGTTCTCTGCAGCGCTGGCGGCGGGCGTCCGCCTCGCTTTGCGGAGGCGTGTCCAGCGGCTTACGCCGCTCGGCCTATCCCTACCCGCTCTATTTCTCGCACGGCGCGGGGGCCACGCTATGGGACGTTGACGGCAATGCCTACTTCGACTACACCCTCGGCTGGGGACCAAATATCCTGGGCAATGCTCCTCCGGCGCTCATCAGCGCCATCGCCGAGGCGGCAGCCAAGGGCCTCACCTTCGGCGCGCAACACGACCTGGAGTATGAAGTTGCCGAATTGCTCACGCGCATCATTCCTTGCGCCGACCGTGTCTGTTTCGCGAACAGCGGCACGGAGATCGTGCAACTCGCGCTGCGGCTGGCGCGCGCCGCCACCGGCAGGCGGCGATTCATCAAGTTTGAGGGCCACTATCATGGCTGGGCAGACAATGTGCTCGTGAGCTATCATCCATCCGCCGACCAGCTGGCGACCTGCGGAGAGCGCCCGGTGCCGGTCGGTCTCGGACAGTTGCCGGCCGACGCTACGGTGATCGCGCGCTGGAATGGTCGGGAGAGCGTGGAACAGGCGTTCCTCGCCTTTCCCGGGGAGATCTCCGCGGTGATCTGCGAACCGCTGCTGTGCAACAGCGGCTGTATCCCCCCGCAGGCTGGCTTTCTCAGCTTTCTGCGCGAGATCACCGAGCGCAACGGCACCCTGCTCATTTTCGATGAAGTGGTCACCGGGTTCAGGCTGGGCCTAGCGGGCGCGCAGGGCTTCTACTCCGTCACGCCCGATCTTGCCACCTATGCTAAAGCGGTGGGCGGCGGCGCACCGCTCAGCGTTCTCGCCGGACGTCTGCCTTACATGGAGCTGATCGAGTCAGGTCAGGTGATACATGCGGGCACGCTGAACGGAAATCCTCTGGCCCTTGCCGCAGCACGCGCGGCGCTGCAATTCCTAACGGAAGATGCGCCCGCTCTTTATGCCGGCCTCTTCCGGCGCGGCAGCCGTCTCCGCGACGGCATCCTCGCCATTTTGCGGAGGCGCGGCCACCAGGTGTGTGCCTCCGGAGAGGGACCGGTCTTTCATCTTTGTTTCAGCGACCGGCAACCCATGAACTACCGCGACCTGCTGGAGGCGGACACCGCCCACTACAAGAACTTTCTGCTTGCGCTTCAAGACGAGGGCGTATTGCCGCTGCCCGACGGCCGCTGGTACCTGTCCGCCGCGCACAGCGACGCCGACATCGACGCGACCCTGGCGGCGGTGGAGCGGGCGGCCGGCTAGGCAAGCTCATCCGCGGCCGCTATTTGGTCTCGGGGAAATATGCGATGCAGTCGATCTCTATTTTCATTCCGGGCTCCACCAAGGTCGCCTGGACGGTGGTGCGTGCTGGCGCGCTTGCGGCGAAGAACTCTGCGTAAACTTCATTCATGGCTGGAAAATCCGAAGCGTCCGTCAGATAGACGCCACATTTAACGATATTGCTGCGGCTCGCCTTGCATCCCTGTAGCACACGCTCGATGTTTTCCAGCACCAGTTTTGTCTCTCCCCGGATACCACTCAGGACAAACTCCTGGCTCTCCGGATCGATCGGCCCCTGCCCGGAGACATAGAGAAAATCTCCCGCGCGCACCACCTGCGCGTAGGCGCCTTTGGGTGCCGGGGCCTCGTCGACTCGAATCTGCTTCACCTCACTCATCGTGCTACCTCCTAGGTGTCTCAATAGGTATATACTATTTTCATTAGAAATACGAGAGTCGCACCCCTCTCAGGAGAAGTGCGTGACTGATTTTCTGTTCTGCGGCGGCGAGGTGATCGACGGTTCAGGAGCGCCAGGGTTCCGGGCTGATCTTCTCACCCGCGCGCAACGCATCCTCTGCATTGCGCCGCATATTGAGGCGCCCGCTGCGTTGCGCATCGATTGCACCGGCCTGACGCTCGCTCCTGGGTTCATCGACTCGCATACGCATTCGGACCTGCAGGTGCTGGAAGGCCGCACCGAGAAGCTGCGCCAGGGCGTCACCACAGAGGTGGTCGGCAACTGCGGATTCTCCGCTTATCCTCCGGCCGCCAATCCCGCCGAACTGCGATCCTTCGCCAACGGGATTCTGTGCGGCGATGAGCATTGGGGCTGGCTGAGCACCGACGCTTACCTGCAAGCCCTGGGTTCCAGCAGCACCGCGCATGTGGTCTCGCTGGTCGGGCATGGCTCCCTGCGCATCGCCGTGGCCGGCAACCGCCAGGGGCCGCTTACTGAAGCCGAACTGCAAACCATGGAAGGTCTGCTGACGGAAGCATTGCAGGATGGCGCTGCCGGCTTCTCCACCGGGCTTATGTACGCGCCGGGGTGCAGCGCACCGCCCGAGGAACTGGAGCGTCTCTGCCGGGTTGTGGCGTGGCATGGCGCGATCTACACGAGCCACATCCGTTCCTACTTTTCCGGCCTGGTGGATGCGGTCGAGGAGCAGATCGAACTGGCGCGTCGCACCGGCGTTCGCCTCCAGATCTCTCACCTCCAGGCAGTGGGCGCGTCGAACTGGCCGCTACAGGCCCGCGCCCTCGATGCGATCGAGCAGGCCCGCGGCGAAGGGATCGACGTCGAGTTTGACTGCTATCCGTACATCGCCGGCTCCAGCGTCCTCACGCAGGTGCTTCCTCAGAGCGCGCTGGACGGCGGCACGCAGGCCTTGATGCAGCGACTGCGCGAGCCCGCACGCCGTCAGTCTCTTCGCGCCGCCGTGCTCGCCTCGATGCCCTGGCGCTGGTGTGATATCTGCATCTCCTCGGTGGGAAGCGTGGCCAACTCCGCGCTGATCGGCAAGAGTCTGGAAGAGATTGCACAGAGTCGCGCCTGCGAACCGGTAGACGCCATGCTGGACCTGCTGGTTGAGGAAAATGGCGATGTCAACATGCTCTGCTACAACCAGAGCGCCGAAAATCTGCGCGCGAGCCTGACCCACCCGCTGGCCACCATCATCAGTGACGGCTTCTATGTGAAGGGCCGGCCTCATCCCCGTCTGCACGGGACGTTTCCGCTCCTGCTCGGCAGCATTTCGCGCGAGCGCGGCTGGCTGTCGCTCCATGAGGCGGTGCACAAGATCACCGGCAAGCCTGCCCTGCGCTACGGGCTTGCCGAGCGCGGCCTGCTGCGAAACGGCTGCTTTGCGGATGTGGTAGCTTTCCACTCCGATCGTATCGATAGCCCGGCAACGTACGAATCCCCGGAGCTGGCGCCGGTCGGCATCGAATGGGTGTTGCGCCAGGGGCGGCCCGCGCCCCTGCCCTCCTCCCGCCGACTCGCGTTTTCCAATTGAAACCAGCGATGGAGAATGCGATGCTATCGAATGTGCCTGTCAAGAAGAAGTCCAGTGGCTTAAAGAAGCTTGCGGCCCCGGAGTCACGCCCGTCCAGCCGCTACTCCGTTCCCGTGGTGCGCAGCACCTTCCGCATTCTGGAGGAACTCGCGCGCAGCGATGCCGCGGGCCTGCAGGAAATCACACGCAACACCGGCATCTCCAAATCGACAGTCTTTCGCATCCTGGTCACCCTTCAAGATCTGGGCTACGTTCTCCGCGATGGGAACCGCAATTACCGGGTCAGTCCGGCGCTCGGCCGCCTGGTCGGGGAAGAGACGGTGAACGAGACGCTTCGCCATCTGGCAGTGCCAGCCATGCTGGATCTGCGTAACCGCTTCGGAGAAACTGTCAATCTCGGGGTCCGCCAGTTCGACAAGGTGACTTATCTCGAAGTAGTGCCCAGCGAATTTGCCCTTCGCCTGCAGGAAAGCCGCGGGGCTTCCGTGCCAGCGCACGCCTCCGCGCTGGGCAAGGCAATGCTGGCCTTTTCGCCGGAAGATGTTGTCAAGGAGCTGATCCGCGGCCGGCAACTTGCAAAGGTGACCCCCAACACGATCTCCAGCCCGGAGGCATTACTGGCAGAACTCCGGCGCGTTGCCGCCGCAGGTGTCGCCTTCGATCGTGGAGAAGGCTCACTCCTCGCCGTCTGCATCGCCGCGCCGATCCTCGGACCCGACGGGCATGCGCTGGCCGCCCTGAGCCTCTCCGGCCCGGCCTCTCGCTTCAACCCGGGGAAGGAGTCGCCGGCGGTGGCTGCGCTGCTGAAAGCGGTCGCCTCCCTCTCCCGTGGCTTGGCGCGCTCGCTCCACGCCTGAAGCATACTGGGAGCTACGGCTCCCGGATCTCGTAATGCCCGCTCGCGCTGATCTGGATCGCCACGCGGCTGCCTCCTTCCACAGGCGTGCCGTGGAGTTTCGATCCATTCACCAGGACGTAGTCGGTGCCCTTCGCAACAGGGAACAGCACCCGGGCCACCACCCCGTTCGGCAGGTCGATCACCGCCACGAGCCCGTTGTCTTGGCATAAGTCGACCTTCAGCGGCCCCTGGGGAGTCTGCTCATAACCCCGCGCCCACTTCAGCCCCACAAGGTCGGGTCGAAGGACGGTGTGGCTGAAGCCCTCGGCGACGGGCTGAATACCCAGCACCTGCTGCATCAGCCAGTAGGTCGGGCCTGCCGACCACCCATGCGCCAGGCTTACGAAATAGCCGGCCGTGCGGTCGGCCTGCAGCGCCACATGCGGGTTTCCTTTCGGCCAGCTGGGATCATAGGCCTCCCAGAAACTCGTCGCCCCCTCGGCAATCATGCCGCCCCAGTATTCGCGCATCCATCGCAACGCCTCGGCGCGATGATTCATCTTCGCCATGGCGTCCAGCACATAGGCTCCGTAGTAGGGCGTCATAATGTCCGGACGGAAGGTCGGCTGTCCCACCTCGGCCAACACGCTTTTCCAGATCGATGCGTACTGGCTAGGCGCGGCCACCCCAGACAGAACCGCCATGGCGTTGGTCTGCACGCGCGGCCCGTAGTTTCCTTCCGCCGGCTGCCATGTGCGGCGCTGCAGAGTGGCTTTAATTTCCGCGGCGCGCTGCTCATAATGCGCGGCGTTGGCGCTGTCTCCCAACACCCGCAGCAAATGGGCCCCGGCAATGTACGCCCGGTAGTACTGGAGGGTGGTTGCCAATTGCGTTTCCGGGTTGTCCCCCTGCAGGCCGGGCGCCCAGTCGACAAACAACCATGCGTTTGTTCGGTCTGTAAAACGGTCCGCGCTGTCGAATTCCCTGTCCATGTACTGCAGCAATTCCACAAGCCGCGTATGAACCTGCTTCAGGTAGGCTCGGTCGCCTGTGTGCCATTCGTAGTCCTCCAGTTCCGTGGGCCAGAAGGAGGAATAGCCGGGGATGCCGTTGACATGCTGCTGCACGGGAGCGTTCCCGATGAGCCGAGTCAAGGTGTCCTTCAGCAGGAAACGGTCGGAGAACACGGCATCGCTGACCCGGCCGCTGACGTCCAGATCGCCCATCCACCGCCCGCGGTCACGCTTGGGCGCGTCCCAGATGTCATCCTGCATGCACAGATGCACTGTATAGGCTCCCGTCTCCCAGATTCGGTTCAGCAGCGGATCGGAGGACTGAAACTCAGCCTGGTAGCGCACCGGATAATAAATGTCTTCCAGATGAATGGCCCGGAACTTCAGCTCAGGCCCTCTGGAGAGAAAGCGGATGAGGGCGTAGCGGAACGCCGATTTGGGCCCGTGGCCGGCCCCGTGCGCAGCCAGTCGCAGCATATTCACGCCTAGGTATGGCTGCCTGTCCACCTCGCCCTTCGACTCGCCGTACTGAATCGAGACCGTGACCGGACTGTCCGAATCGGAGACCAGTTCAACCCGGCCGGTCACCTCCCGCCCGAAATCCAGCGTTAGCTCGGGCGCATCCTCCAGGCCCGGCCCGGTGTTCCCCAGTTTGACCGTGAATTCCCCGGCCCCCGCGGATTTGGTCAGCGCATCGAGATTCGCAAACGAGCTGCGGCCCGTCTCCACATCCTCCACGCGTGCCGCGTGGAAGTAGGCATGCGCTAAAAAGGGCGAAGCCCCTTCGTATCCCGGCCAGTCATAGAGACCCGCGTCCGCGTTCCACTGAAACAGATCGATGGAGCCCTCGATCGGACTGAGAGCTGCCACGGCCGGCCAGCTCGAATCGTCATACTGTGCCTGTTCCCAGCCCGCCGCGGGGTGCAGTGTGCCCTTCCACTGTGCTCCGCTGATCAGCAGCGGCTTTCCGTCCACGCCCGGCGGCTCAGGCAGGATCTTGGCCACCAGCACCTGCCCCGAAACCTGCTGCAAGGCCAACGCGCTGTTCAGAAATCCTGAAACACCGCGTCCGCGGACCACCTCCATGGCGACTACATTGCGCCCGGGCCGAAGCAGTTTCGTGACGTCCCTCCGGAAAACGTGCATCCCGAGCGGATTGAGCAGATTGCTCGCAAAGTGGCCGGCTATCTGGCCGTTGACGTACACCCTCGCCGAACGTGGTCCCGCCAGATACAAGGTCGCTTCGGCGGGCAGCTTCTCTACATCAAAGCTGGCGCGAAAATAATGCGGCTCCGTCCTCTCATCCACGCCGGGCCGCTTGTAAACGATCCGCGCCGGCTTGTCGATGGCCGAGTCCTGCCGCGTCCAGATGTATTCCTCTGGCAGGGGCTTGTGCAAAGACGAGAAGAGTTGCGGCACAGCGATGTCCCGGGTAGGATCCAGATGACCCGTAGGAATCGTGGACCGCTCCTGAGCAGAGCCGGCGCACGCCAGCAAGAGGCAGAGCATGGGCAGGACGCCGCCACGACGATTTCCGATTTTCATGTCTCTCCTTTGGAGCATTGATTCAACTAGAAATCGCGTATCGCATGCAGGGTTGTCAACATTTATCTCTCTATTGAAATTCAAAGTTCGCTGGAGACAATGCCAGACATTCGGATTTGCCCCACGGCCGCGTCCTGTAACCTAAGCACTGGAGTGCCCGGCAAATTCTGTACCAGTGGGAGTGAGACAAACTGGTATGGAAGGAGCATGGAATGGGCAAGGCAAGGAAGCACACGCCTGAGCAGATTGTGAACATTCTGCGGCAGATCGAAGTCCGCACAGATCTTCGGCCAGCACTCTGGGGGAAGTACCCAATCGATGATCGAGTCTCACAGCATCTTTCTCTTGAGCGCGGCACTGACGGCCATTATCGGGCTCATCCTACTCATCGCAGTCTCCAAGCTGAATCCGTTCATCACGCGATTTTGGTTCTCACTGGGCCTTGCCGTGGCGGCGGGTATGCCCTTCACTGCATGTATCCCTCCCTTCGAGCTGGGGATGGGCACAACCCTGGGGCACATTGCCATCATCGCGCCGTACTGCTGTGCAACATGCAAGACAACAAGGGGCAAGTGAGCGTCATGCGTGCCAACTGGTTCACCAACCACGCGGCACGCAACGCTACCAGCCGACACAGCGGAACGACGAAGACGCGCTGACCCGGGCCATCATCGCACTGGCCACTCAATATGGCCGGTATGGATACCGACGCATCACCATCGAGCGGCAGGAAGCCGGCTGGAACGTAGGCAAGGATCGCGTGGAGCGTCGCGCTGGGCACCATGTTAGGCAAGATCCTGGCAGAATCGGGGGGCGCAGACCAGATTGCGCATAGTCGGCGCACTCGCGGACGAATGGCGACGGCGTGAGGTCCCGCGTATGTGGCAGCCGATTGACAATTTTGGAGGGCGCAGGCATACCTCCCCTCTACATGGCGCGGGCGGCGGCGCACACGGTTGGATATGCGCGCTGTGCTTCTTCACCGCCCATTGAAAGAAGCCGTCACACTGCGGGAGATAGAGCTGCTTCCAGTCAGAGATGGACTTCCGCGCGTATCGCCAGAGCGACGGAGGGAGTGTGCAGAGTTGATGGTTGTAAATGGAGAGCGGCATGTTTCTGAGCGCGAGGAATTGAACCGCCTCTTCGAGTTCCTGCTCATAGTCGTGCGGGTCGATCCACAATTCCTCGATGTTCCCCGGCGTGTAGCCAGTATATTCGAGGCCCATGAGCGCGATGTGCTCGACGAAGGTGAGGTTGCCGTAAATATACTCCGCGAGCTTTGTAAGGCGCGGGATTGTGAGCCGGTGGAGGACGACCCGTACTTCGGTGCGGATTCCGTGGCGCGCCGCCTAGTGGAACCCCATCATCGTCTGGTCGAACGCGCTCCGCGCCTGCACTACGTAGTCGTGGACGCTTGCCACGTCGGCGTAAAGGGGAATGGCAAGACTGATATTCGGGTGGCCCATGGCAGCGAAGCGGCGCGCGAACTCCCGCCATGCGAACGACCTTCCGTTCGTGAGCACATGGAGTTCCGTATCGGGCAGCCGCACATACTGCCGATGCCAGCTCGGGTCGTACCGCTGGGCTGTTGTCGCCGCCTCCACCAGCAACCAGCGAAGCAGCGTGTTGCCCTGCTTGGTGATGTGGCCCATCTGCTGCTGGCGCTTGCCGCTGGAGGCCTCCGACGGAATCAGTCCCAGGTAGCTGCCCACCTGCTTGCCGCGGGGAAACCGCCTCCAGTCGCCCACCACCAGTACATACGCCAGCGAGATCACCGGACCTACTCCCGGATGAGTCATCAGAAGACGCGCTTCGTCATCCTGGCAGGCCGCTTCCTCCACTGCCTTATCCAACGGCTTGATCCGCTGCTCCAGTGCGTCCAGCAAGCGCAGAAGATCTGCGCGCCGCTGCGCGTACCAGCCGCCCAACGGCAGCGCCTCG
>JAJZCY010000243.1 GCA_021828835.1 Acidobacteriota bacterium
TGGTGCCTATGCAAGTTTCACAGGCCGGGGGAAGCACGAATTCCGCCCGGCCTGATAGCCTATCGAACGAGGCAATTTGACCATGCTCAAGATCGAAGCTGTTCTCCAGCCCTCCAAGCTGGATGCTGTGAAGGATGCGCTGCTCGAAGCGGGCATCGAAGGAATGACCATCCTGGAAGCGCGCGGCCACGGGCGCCAGAAGGGACATACCGAGTTCTACCGCGGCCGGGAGTATACCGTCGACTTCCTGCCCAAGGTGAAGATCGAAATGGTCGTTCACGACGAGATGAAGGAGAAGGCCATCCAGGCCATTGTGGGCGCGGCGCGTACCGGCCGCATCGGCGACGGCAAGATCTTCGTCAGCCGCGTGGAAGATGCCATTCGCATCCGCAACGACGAGCGCGGCGAGACGGCGCTCTAAGAGAACTTCCTGGTTCGCGTACGGTGGCTGTGCGCGGTCTGGGTCGTGATGCTCGCACCAAACGGCTACGGGCTGGGTTCGCGTGGCGAACCCAGCCCGTAGCCGTATTCCTGTCTGTGCCCGGTTCCGACCTAGACGTGCAGCGTGTCTTGGCCTTTCTGCCAGTTGCAAGGGGTAAGGCCGCCCGTCTGTAAAGCATCCAGCACGCGCAGCACCTCCTGCGGATTGCGCCCGATCGCCAGATCGTTTACAGACACGAAGCGAATCACGCCTTCGGGGTCGACGATGAAGGTAGCGCGCAGACAGACGCCGGCCTTCTGATCGAGAATGCCCAGTTGCTCGGAGAGATCGCGCTTGATGTCGGCAAGCATCGGAAACGGCAGGCTCTTCAGGTCGGGGTGGTGTTCGCGCCAGGCCAGGTGAACGTACTCGGAATCGGTGCTGCCACCGAGAAGCTGAGCATTGCGGTTCTGGAATTCCTTGTTCATCTGGCCGAAAGCCGCAATCTCCGTCGGGCAGACGAAGGTGAAGTCCTTGGGCCAGAAAAAGAACACCTTCCACTTGCCGGAATAGCTCTCGTGCGTGATGGTCTGGAATGCCTTGGCCGGGTTGGTGTCCACGGTCGCTGCGACTTCAAAGTTGGGGAACTTTTCGCCAACTGTAAGCATGGTGATTCCTCCGTCGATCGGTTGATCTGATTCTTGACTTCAACAAAACGGAATAAAAACAGGTGATGCGGGGCTCCGGCGAAGCACACCTCTCGCATGCTCGGGATTCCGACAGTCATGTTGATGCATGGGGGGCAGAAAACGGTGCAAAAGCAACACGCCCAGCGCCTTCAGAATAGCGCAACCGCGCTCCCAGCTCTGTGCGTATCGTATTGCGCGACAGTCGGACGCAAAACCGCTCGCCTGCCCCGCCGCCGCTGCCTCAAGCAGTGCGAGCGAGCACGCGCATCTGGATCGAGCCATGCAAATTACCGTCTTTCCCCTGTTATCGCTTATGCTGGAAACAATTCCTTTGCTGCGGTGCGCCGGGCAATCCACATGAATCCAGTGTCTTTGACGGTCGATGACCTTCGGGAGCACTATACACAAGAGATTGCGCTGGTGCGCCCGACCTGCGAACGGACCCGCGATGGCACCGCGGCGATCCGCCGCCGCTCGGCAATTGTGGACCGGATCCTGATCGAGATGTGGCGCCGGGCCTTCACCGGCCTGCCCGCTCCCAATGCTGCCCTGCTGGCCCTGGGCGGATATGGGCGCAAGGATCTTTTTCCCTACTCCGACATCGACGTCCTCTTCGTCTACGCTGATATCAAGGCCGAGGAACTTTCGCGCGAGCCGGTCCGGGCCATTGTCCAGGCCATGTGGGATGTCGGCCTGCGCGCCAGCCCCAACTCCCGCACCCTCAAAGAAGCCGGCCGTTTCGACCCCGACAACCTCGAGTTCACCCTGGCTACCCTGGACCGCCGCTTTCTGGCCGGCCAGTTTCCCCTCTACCAGCAACTGCACCAATCCGTGTTTCCGGGGCTGGTGCTGAGCGAGTGGAACACAATTACCCAGAAATTGAGCGAGATTGCGCGCAGCCGGCATGCCAAGTTCGGCAACACCATCTTCCACCTGGAGCCGAATCTGAAGGACGGCCCCGGCGGCCTGCGCGACTACCACCTGGCCGTGTGGTTTGCGCTTCTGTTTCACCTCAAGGAGACCAAGGAGTGGCCGCGGCAGCGCGGCGGCGTTTTCCAGAGCGCCCGCGGCGACGCCGAGGCCGCCTTCGACTTCCTGGCCGCGGCGCGCTGCTTTCTGCACTTCCGCCACGGGCGCGACGACAATATCCTCGACTGGCAATCCCAGGACGAAGCGGCCGGCCTCTCCATCGGCTTGGAAACCCGCGGCACAGCCGATCCCTCCTACTGGATGCGGACCTACTACCGCCATGCGCGCGTGATCTATCGCCGTGCGGTGCTGCTCATGGAGCACCTGCCCGCGCCGGTGAGCTTCTACCGGCAATTCCGGCGGCGGCGCACGCCCATTGCCGGCACCGATTTCCTGCTCGACCAGGGACGCATCGACGTCCAGCCCGGCGTGCAGTTCTCCGATACCGCCGCGATCCTGCGCGTCTTCACCTTGATGGCCACCCACGGCTATACGCTCTCGCAGGGTGCCGAAGACCGCATCACCGACGCATTGCCGGTGTTGGCCATCCACATCCCCGAGGGCCCATACCTGTGGAACGCGCTGCGCGAGGTGCTGCTGGGGCCGCACGCGGCTCACGCCCTGCGCACCATGCACGCCCTGGGCGTGCTGGAGATGCTGATTCCCGAATTTCACGGCATCGATGCGCTCGTCATCCGCGACAGTTACCACCGCTACACCGTGGATGAGCACACCTTCCTGGTCATCGATAACGTGCACGGCCTGCGCCAGCCGGCACACGAATACGAGCAGCGCCTGGCGAATCTGCTGCCGGAGATCGACCGGCTCGATCTCTTTTTGCTAGCCCTGCTGTTGCATGACACCGGCAAGGCGCGGCGTACCGGCGCGCACGCGCAGCGCAGCGTGGAGTTGGCCGACAGCTTTCTGGCTCGGCTGGACTTCGGCTTCGAGGAGCGCGAAACGGTGCTGAGCCTCATCCGGCTGCACCTGGAAATGTCCCTGGCCATGCGCCGCGACATCTTCGACATGGAGAACGTGCGTGGCTTTGCCGAAAAGCTGGGTAGCCCGCAGATGCTGAAGATGCTGACGGTGATGACCTTCGCCGACATCAAGGCGGTCAACCCTGAGGCGCTCACCCCGTGGAAAGCCGAGACCCTGTGGCAGTTCTACATGGCGACCGCGAACTTCATGGATCGCTCGGTAGATGAAAGCCGCTACCACGCGGCGATCGACCCGACTCTGCTGAATCGCATCCGCTCCATGGTGCCGCCCGCCCAGTACGAGCAGTTGGGACGATTCCTGGAGGGTCTGCCGCAGCGCTATCTCCAGACCCGCCTGCCGGAGCAGATCCGCAGCCATTTCGAAATGGCTCGCAACCTCGAAGCCGATCCCGTGCAACTGGATCTGCGGCCAAACCGTCAGCTCTACGACCTCACGGTCATCACCCGCGATCGCTCCCGCTTGTTTGCGGATGTGGCCGGAGCGCTGGCCGCCTGGGGCATGAACATCGTCCGCGCCGGCGCCTATTCCAACGACGCCGGCATCATCGTGGACAGCTTTCACTTTTCCGACGTCTTCCGCACCATCGAGCTGAACCCCAGCGAACGCCACCGCTTTCTTGAAAATATGCACGACGTCGTAGCGCAGAAGGTTTCGATTGAGCAGTTGCTGCAGTCACGCAAGCATCTGAATCATCCCAGCAACATCAAGGTGGAAGTTGCTACCCGGTTGGAGTTCGACTCCGAATCCTCCTCGCACGCCACCCTCTTGCAAGTGGTCGCGCAGGATCTGCCCGGTCTTCTGCGGCAGATTGCGCTCACGCTCAGTTCCCACGAATGCGACATCAAGGTGGCGCTGGTAGACACCGAAGGCGAGACCGCCATCGACGTCTTTTACCTGACCAGCCACGGTGAGAAACTAACCGCCCAGGCGCAGGAGAGTCTGTCCAGGCAGCTATTGGCCGCGCTCAGCGGCAAACAGGCGGCAGGTTAGAGGGGTGGCGGGGACGGCAACCCGTCCCCGCCAATTCGCTCTTTACTTGCTGCCAGTGAACCCTTCCAGGCCGCGGAACTTGACCATCGGCGCGATAGTCGGTTTGCCGCCCAGCCAGTTTTCGTACATCTGCTCCAGGTTCTCGGTGTTGCCACGGGAGAGCACCATCTTGCGGAAGCGGTCGCCGTTGGCCCGCGTCAGGCCGCCGTGATCTTCGAACCACTGGTAGGCGTTGTCGTCCAGCATCTCCGTCCACAGGTAGGCGTAGTATCCGGCCGCGTAGCCGTTGGCCCAGATATGCAGGAAGTACGTTGAACGATACCGCGGCGGAATATAGCTGATCCACAGGTGCGTCTTCTCGAGTGCCTGCTTCTCGAACACATCGGGATTCTCCAGCGGTGCGCTGGCCGGCAGCGTGTGCCATTGCAGGTCGAGCATCGCCGCGGCCAGCAACTCGGTAAGCGCGTAACCCTGGTTGAAGGTGAGCGACTTCTTCAGCTTGGCTGCCAGTTCCGCAGGCATGGGCGCCCCGGTCTTGTAGTTCTTAGCGTAATGCGCAAAGACCTCGGGATTGCTGGCCCAGTGCTCGTTGAACTGCGACGGGAACTCGACAAAATCCCGCGGCGTCTGCGTACCCGACAGGCTGGGGTATTCCGTATCGGCAAACATGCCGTTGAGCGCGTGGCCAAACTCGTGAAACATCGTGGTCACGTCGTCCCAGCTCAACAGCGCCGGCTGTCCCGGCGCCGGCTTGGTGAAATTGGCCACGTTGAACACCACCGGGACCTGATGCAGCAGCTTCGACTGCGTGACCAGGCTATCCATCCACGCGCCGCCGCTTTTGTTGTCGCGCTTGAAGTAGTCGCAGTAGAAGAGCGCCAACGGCTTGCCGTCGGCATCGTAGACCTCAAAGACGCGCACATCCGGCTGGTAAACCGGGATGTCGTGGCGCTCCTTGAACGTGAGGCCGTAGAGCTTGTTTGCGGCGTAGAAGACGCCGTTTTGCAGCACGTCATTCAGCTCGAAGTAGGGCTTGATCTCATCCTCGTTCAAGTCGTACTTGGCCTTGCGCACCTGCTCCGAGTAGAAATCCCAGTCCCAGGGCTCAACGTTAAACCCGCCATGCTGCTGGTTGATGACGTCCTGGATCTCCTTCTCCTCTGCCGCGCCCTTGGCGGTGGCGGCCGGCACCAGCGCATTCACGAAGTCCAGTGCCGCCTTGGGCGTCTTGGCCATCTGGTCGGTCAGCTCCCAGGCTGCGTAATCCGGAAAGCCCAACAGGGCGGCCTTTTCGGCGCGCTCCTTGGCCAGCCGGGAGATGATCTTGCGGGTATCGTTGGCGTCGCCGCGCTCGGTGCGGTTCCAGGAGTTTTCAAAGATGGCCTGCCGCGTGGCGCGATCGCTCAGCACAGCCAGATCGGGCTGCTGGGTGGTGTTTTGCAGCGGAATGAGCCAGCCGGACTGCTTGCGTCCCTTGGCGGCCTGCGCCGCAGAGGCGAGTTGCGCCGGCGACAACCCGGCCAGCTTCGCCTCATCGCTGGTGGAGTAGGCGCCGGCCTTGGTGCCCGCCAGCAGCCTCGTCATGAATTCATTGGAAAGCGTCGAGTCCTCTTCGTTCAGCTTCTTCAGCTTCGCCTTGTCGGCGTCAGAGAGATTGGCGCCGGCCTTCACGAACTCCTTGTAGTCGTACTCGACCAGGCGCAGCGACTCGGGATCGAGGTGCAGCGAAGCCCGTTTTTCA
>JAJZCY010000244.1 GCA_021828835.1 Acidobacteriota bacterium
ATGTTCAGGCCGTAGGATGCGAGCTGAACGGGGTTGACTTCGATACGGACCGCGGGCTTCTGCCCGCCGCTGATGCTGACTAGGCCTACGCCGCTGAGCTGCGAGAGACGCGGCGCGACGCGGGTGTCGATCAGGTCCTCCACCTTGGGCAGCGGCATGGTGTCGGAGGTGATGGCCAGGGTCATGATCGGCGCATCGGCCGGATTGACCTTGTTATAGACCGGGGGCACGGGGAGATCGGAAGGCAGGAAGGACTGGCCGGCGTTGATGGCCTCTTGCACCTCTTCCTCGGCCACATCGAGACCCAGGGTAAGGCTGAACTGCAACACCACCACCGAGACGCCGCCGGCGCTGGTGGAGGTCATCTGCTTGAGGCCCTGCATCTCGCCGAACTGACGCTCGAGCGGAGCGGTGACGGTGGTGGCCATCACGTTGGGGCTGGCCCCTGGATAGAAGGTCAGCACCTGGATGGTGGGGTAATCCACCTGGGGCAGGGCCGAGACCGGCAACTGCGTGAAGGCGACGATACCCGCCAGCAGGATCGCGGCCATCAACAGCGAGGTTGCGACCGGCCGCAGAATAAATGGCCGTGAAGGGCTCATGGGGCGACACTTCCGATCGCGCCGCCTGAACTGGAGGGCAGCGCGAGCTTGGAGCGGAAAATGGTCGAACCGTCCTGGAGTTTTTCAAAGCTGCTGTCGGCAACCACATCGCCGGGATTCAAGCCAGCGACGACGGTATTGCCGCCTTCGGCAGCGCCTGCCCGCACGGTACGCATGTGCGCTTTGTTGCCGTCGAGCAGATAAACGAAGGAGACGGCGCCATTGTGCTGCACGGCAGAGGAGGGAAGCAGCAACTGGTTCTTGAGCGTCTTGACCAGGAGCTCGGTGTTGACGAACTGGTTGGGGAAGAGCATGCCCTCCGCGTTGGGGAATTCGGCGCGCAGCTTGACGGTGCCGGTGGTGGTGTCGATCTGGTTGTCGACGGTGATCAGCCGTCCCTTGGCGAGCAGGTGCTGCTGGGTGCGGTCGTAGGCATCGACTTCCAGTGTGCGGCCGCGGTGCATCTGTTCCAGGACTTCAGGCAGGCTGTCTTCAGGCAGCGTGAAGATCACCGTGATGGGCTGCATCTGGGTCACGACGACCAGCGGCGTCGCGGAGTTGGCGGTGACGACGTTGCCGGGATCGATGAGGCGCAGGCCGACACGCCCGGTGATGGGCGAGGTGATGTGACAGAAGCTGACCTGCACCTGGTCGTACTGCACGGTGCCCTGATCGTTCTTCACCGTGCCCTCGTCCACCATGACCAGCTTTTCCTGGTCCTCGAGGGTCTGGCGGGGGATGGCGTTCTTGCTCCAGGCTTTCTGGTAGCGGGCCAGGTCCATCTTGGCCTCGGCCAGCATGCTCTGATCGCGCTCCAGGGCACCCTGCGCCTGGGCGAGTTGCGCGGCGTAGGGACGGGGATCGATGTCGACCAGCGGATCGCCCTTCTTTACGTACTGGCCCTCATGGTAATAAACGCCGGTAATGATGCCATTCACTTCAGGCGTGATGGTGTCGGTATAGACCGGGGTCACGGTGCCGATGGAATCCACATACACGGGAAGGTTGCCGAGGGTGGCTGTAGCGGTGGTCACCGGGACGGGGCCGCCCATCATGCCCGCAGGGCCGCGCCGGCCGCCGGCCGCTGCTGCGCCGGCCTGCTTCTGCCCCTGCGAATGCTGGTGAAGCACCCAGTAGAACAACAGTCCGAACGCTGCCAGGACAACAACCCACACCCAGAGGTGACGGCGCTTCTTTTCCGGCTCGGACGGAACGTGCCTTGAGCCAGCATGCGAAATCGACGGAGCCTGATCCATGTTCCTCTCTTCGTACCCGTGCGAACGTATGAGCGCCTCCAGTTACTGTGCCGGCGCTGAACCCGCCCGATACCGCCGCGGGCGCGGCGCCTGCTGATCGGAGTTCCGCGCGACCGGCGCTCGGGCGGCGGAACCGTTTTTAGATTGTTTAGGCCAACTCAAGTTCAGGTGGGAACTGCGGCTTCACTGCCGGTTCCGCGAGACGGTCCAACTGACTGCATTGCTCTGGCGCGTTGCGGCCCGGAAGTCATTGCTCAGACGTCTGTTGCACTGCTGGAGGCCTTGCGACGCTTTTGTTCTGGTTGACGTCCGACAGACGCATTTAGTTGCAGATGAGGGGGCGATTCAGCGATTCCCGTCCCATCCCGCAATACTTCTGCTGGCGTCTTAGCGGCGTCTTCCCGATAGATCTATTTTACTGATTTCAAATGCTGAATTGGTCTAGCGCAATCGCTGCCAGAGGAGGGCGATGCAGGCTCCTGCGCTATGCGCTATCATTTTGGACAATAGTTTAAATTCGAGCCGCGCGCGGACTACTGGGACGGGCAAACACAAGGGATTGCCTCCGGCGGCGGCGGATGCGGAGGAGTGATTTATCTCACTGCATAGATTTGTGTTCAGCCGCAAACTGATGTCAGAATCCAGGGGAAGAACGGGGTTCACCCGCACTGCCGGGTTTCAGCTTTCGGGCAGCTTTCGCTTTGCGATGCTGTACCGGAAGGAGGACTGCTGTGTCCCAAGCCCTTCTTGACGCGCCCGTGCGCGAAGCCTCTGCCCTCATACCTGTACGGCCAAATCTTGCCGTGCTGACGGAGAAGATGGCCGAACTCCGTTTTCAGATCCTGCTCACCACGCGCTGGGAGAGCTCCAGCCATCTCGGCCGCGACGAACGCCAGATCATGCGCAGCGATCTGAAGCGGATGCGCAAGCAGTATTCCGACAAGATCGACGAGATCGCCATGGGCTTCAGCGTGCAGCACGCCATGGAGGCGCAGCAGGATGTGGAGCAACGCGTGGTGGTTCCTGCGCACATTGCGCCGCGCTCTCGAGTTCGCGAGCCGTTGGAAGACGACTGCGATCCGGAGATCTGAAGCCGCTCCCAATGAGCTACCGCTCCGCTACGGCAGGAGGAGCCGGAGGTGGTGTGGCCAGCGCCCGCGCGAATACCTGTTTCGGTAGAGGGTGCCGAAGCGAGCGCGACACGCTCTTGAGGAGTTCGGCCTCCGGTGTGTCTCCGCTCAACTCCCAGATCATGACGCCGGCCATGCCCCGGCCCACAGCGTAGCTGGTCTTGTAGCGCAGCGAGACGGGATCCTCATAGGTCCAGAACTGCTCCCCGTCATAGATCCAGGGCGCCTTGGAGCGCGGATCGCGGAAGATTTCGTCCGGTTCGCCCAGGGTACGGATGACCTTGTACGGCTGCTCTTCATGTACGGCGCGTCCGGGCTGGTGCAGGCCATCGTTGGCGTCGACCACATCTGTCCATCCATAGCCATAGAACGGCATTCCCATCAGCATCTTGGCAACCGGCACGCCGGCGGCGTGGAACTCGTCGATGGTTTTGCGGATGCTCGGGGGGTGGCGCTCGTCCGGAGAGCCGGCGAAGAGCGGCGCCACAAATCCTGTGCGATCTTCCCAGGGACCGTTGTAGTCGTAGTTCATCACGCCGAACTGGTCGACGAAGCGGTTAAGGGCGGCGAAGTTGGTTCCGGGCAGCATGTGCGGCGACTGTCCTACGGCCACTGCCAGTTGCAGGCCGCGGCGCACCTTGCGCATCTGGATGTGAAACTCTTCTACGAGGGCCTGGAAGTTGGCTGCATCAGCGTGATGCGGCGATTCCCAGTCGATATCGATGCCGTCGAACAGGCCCGACACAGTGAGGCCGGGAGCGAACCGACCGCGCAGATAGAGATCGACGCAGGAGCGCACGAAGGCGGCGCGGTTCTCCGGTTGCGCGTCGAAGGCAAAGTCGGAGGCGCGGCCTTCGAGGGAGATGAAGACCTTCAGGTGCGGATAACGCTGCTTGAGTTCCTGCAACTGGTGCAGGTAGCCGCGAAAGGCTGAGTTCGGATCGTCGGCGGTTCCGTTCACGCTGTCTTCGGCGCTGTAGGCGTAGTGGAGATCTGCCTCCGGATCAGAGAGCGAACAACGGCCGCCGCGCACGGAAGCGGCAGCGTAGTTGATCTGGTCCAGGCGGGCTGCGCTGCCGTTGTCTACCAGGTCTTTCAGGTAGAAGGGAACGCGTTTTTGCAGGCCCTCATTGGTGAAGTAGCCGACCAAGAGCGGGCGATGCCGGTGCAGCAGCGGGAAAGCGGGAGCGATGGTCGCAGTTGAGAGCGAGGCGATGAACAGAAGCAGAAGCGCCGAGGGCAATTTCCTGCGCCAGGGGAGAGAAAAAGTCATCCTGTCTCCACGGAAAGAGGGATGCAAGGCAACTGTGGAGAGATTGTGCAGCAATTCAAAAAAACAGAACATGCCCGGCGTCACAATCTGGTGCTGTGTCGTCGCGGTGTTTCCCACTATCGGAGATGCCGCGTCCACCAAAATTGGAAGGCCCGCCGGGAGGTTCCCGGCGGGCCTTTGGGATGAGGCGAACGGTTTAACGCGCGCCGGTAAGCGAGGGGCGCGTATCGAGCTTGCCGCTCTTGTAGCCTTCGATCATGGCGCTCATGGGCAGCGGCTTGTAGTCGCCGGAGTGTCCGGCCTGACCGAACTCGGTCATGCGCTGGGCGACGAGCTTGGCCATGGCTTCGCGGGCCGGCTTCAGATAATCGCGGGGATCGAACTTCTCCGGAGTCTCCGCGAACACCTTGCGGATGGCGCCAGTGATAGCCAGGCGGTTATCGGTATCCACATTGATCTTGCGCACGCCGTTGCGGATGCCGAGCTGGATCTCTTCGACGGGCACGCCCCAGGTCTCCTTGAGCTTGCCGCCGTACTGGTTGATGATGTCCTGAAGATCCTTGGGCACCGAGGAACTGCCGTGCATGACCAGGTGGGTGTGGGGCAGGCGCTTGTGGATGGCGATGAGCACGTCCATCTTGAGGACGGAGCCATCGGGCTTCTTGTTGAACTTGTAAGCGCCGTGGCTCGTGCCGATGGCGATGGCCAGCGCGTCGACGCCGGTGCGCTCGGCAAACTCGACTGCCTGGTCGGGGTCGGTGATGTGCTCGAGGCCGCTGCCGCCGGCGCCGTGGCCGTCTTCCACGCCGCCTAGCACGCCGATTTCGCCCTCGACGGTGACGCCGCGCTCATGCGCGTATTCAACCACGCGGCGGGTGACTTCGACGTTCTCCTCGAAGGTGCTCGGAGTCTTGCCGTCTTCCTTCAGGGAGCCGTCCATCATCACCGAGGTGAAGCCCAGCTCGATGGCGCTTTTGCAGGTCTCGAAGCTGTTGCCGTGATCCTGGTGCATGGCGATGGGAATCTCGGGATTGAGCTCGGCGGCGGCTTCAATCAGGCGGAAGAGATAGAGGTCTTCGGCGAAAGAGCGGGCACCGCGACTGGCTTGCACAATCACCGGCGACTTGGTCTGCTTGGCGGCCATCATGATGGCCTGGATCTGCTCCATGTCATTGACATTGAACGCGCCGACGCCATAACCACCTTTGGCAGCCTCATCGAGGAGCTGCCGCATGGAAACGAGAGGCATAGTGAATCTCCTTTGAACTTGGCTCCGCCGGCTTTGCGCTCAACCCGGGAAGGGTGGCCGCTGGAGCTGCAATCATCTTTATGCTAGCAGAGACGCGCAAGAAAAAAAGATGCCTGGTTCGAGTGGGAACACCTGGCGGCGATCCGGTTCAACAAGCGCGCCGCATCGGCGGAAAGATTCCAGCGCGCGGGGCAGAGAACAACCCAGGGCAATCGCATGAACCTGAGGTATCTGAGCAGGTACGGTAATCGGAGTTGATACTCGCGCAGGCGTCGGAAGTCCGGTTTGCTGTTTCCATGGG
>JAJZCY010000245.1 GCA_021828835.1 Acidobacteriota bacterium
GGATGTAATTCGAGGGATGCGATGCCTCGTATATGGTCTTACTTCAGCAAGGCTGAGAACACCGCATCCCCGGGATTAGGAATTGCTTTTAATCTAGTTTCTTTACCAGTTTGAGAGCCATCCTTCGATGGCTCCCAGTTCCTGCTTTACGGCCTGCGAATATCGGCTGGGTTGAAGGTGGTCGACATGTAGCCGGTGATGTGAACCTTGAAAGCAGTGGTGGCGTGAGTGCCATCCACTCCGTTCACCGTCAACTGCACCGGATAATCGCCGGGCTCGGTCCACGTGTGGCTCACCTTGGTTCCATTCACGCTGACACCATCGCCGAAGGTCCATTGCCAGGAGATTCCCGGCTCGTCGCCGGTTGTTTCCGCGGAGAAGTCGAGCGACTGTCCCGACGACCCGGCCTCCGGATGCTGCACCTTGAGGACAGGCGCCGCTGCGGGAACATCCTCATTTACCAGCTTCAGCATGCGCACCCCCTCGACGGGCACGGCCAGTTCGATATTTCCGGACGACGGAGAGGCTACTGCCTTGTTGTCGAGAATGTCCCTAACCTGGTAATGCGCTCCTGCCGGAAGCCCCAGCCGCGCAAGAGAGATGGTATGTTGGCGCTGCTGCTTGGTCCAGTTAAACACCGTCAGGATGCTCTGCCGCGGCGACTCCTTCAGCAGGAAGATACTGGGCTGCTCGTCGGCCGCAGCGTAGTCCATCAGATCGACAGGGGTCGATGAGCGGCTCAGGTGCACCATATCGAGCAGGTCTTTGTTTTCCAGCAGTGCCATGCGATCCGGCGAATGCTCGAGCGAGGGCAGGTTATCGCCGATCTCATACATGCCCCCCGAAACCGCCGCCAGCGCAATCGACGCGCGCGCATTGTCCAAGGTAGCGGGCGTCCGGCTTTCATGCCACCTCTGATCCGAGATGGTCTGCGCTGAGACTGTAAAGGCGTCAGGATCGGCGACAAAGAAGTTCCGGTTCATGTAGTAGCGGGCGGCGATCCCGGTGCCCGCTTCCTTGGTCGCGTCAAAGGTGTGGCCCGTATCCTGCGAGATGCGCCCGTAGTCCACGTACCCCACCGGGTTGAGCATCACGCTTCCATCCTTGTCGATCCACACGTTGTTTCCTACGGCATCGCGGATCACCTGGAGACCGATCCGTTGCGCCTCCATCGCCGTGGTGTTGGCCTTGTAGCGGTAGCCCTCGATCGCGCTGTCATCCATGAAATCCAGCTTGATGTAGTGGATACCCCACTTCTGCACCATGGTCGAGTAGGTATTGTGCAGGTAAGCCTGCGCGCCAGGATTCGTCGTGTCCAGCATGTAGAGCTGATCCTTGTGGCCCACCACAAATCCCGCGGGAATCGGCTGCCCCTGCGCATTCTTCACCAGCCAGTCGGGATGATGCTCGTAGACCCACGACCGCTGCGACACCTCGAACGGCGCCGTCCAGACTCCCGGGGTCAGCCCCAGTCCGCGGACTCTGTATCCCAACTGCCCGAGGCCGTTGGGGAACAGGGTCGCATTCGGCGTGGTGTATTCGCCGCGCGCGTACTGGTAGCCCTCGTCAATATGAAATACGTCGTAGCCATACGACTTCAGGTGTTCCGCTTCCCAGCGGGCGTTGGTCATGGCGGCGCCGTCGTTCAGCCCGAAGTAGTAGGCTGTCCAGCTCCACCAGCCCATCAGCGGCGGAGCAGAGGTTCGCGCATGGTGGATCTTGCCGATCAGGCTGCCATACGTCTCCAACTGGTGGTGGTAGTCCCGGCTCACGCTCAGCAGCATGCGCTCCGAAGAGATCTGCGCGTCCGGAGCAACCGGCAGGCTCAACGCAATCTGATCCTGCGCGGGAGACTCCTGCAGCGAATTCTCCTTCTCCATCTCGGTCGTGCCGGTAGAGTCCACCTCATACGAGGCGATGGTCGGATTGCTCCCCGACGCAGTCCCCATGTGCAACCGCAGAATCGTCAAGAAACGATCCGACGTCAACACGCCTACAAAAAGGCTTTCGTGACTGGCGCGGTTATAAATCAACTGACTGCCTACAGCCCGATGCATCCCGTTCTGGGCATCCGCCAGATCGTGGATCTGCATGAAGGGCCGGTCTTCGCTGAAGCTGTCCGAGAGCACCCGCTCCTCGGCCGCCGGACCTTGCAGATGGATGACCCCATTGCCGCTTGCGTCGACGACCCGGATCGCCTCCACATGAATGATCTTGCCCGTGGAGTTCACCACTGCCGCCTGGACTTCTGCGAAGGGCGCACCTTCAAAGGCTCGCAGCCGGTAAGTAAGCTGCGGCTGGCCTTCGAGTCCGGACCACGTCACCTGCCATTGCCTGGCAGCGCCGAAGTCGCCTTGCACCTGCGACTGCTGTACGGCGTGCTTGGGATACTGCGCCGACCGCAGCCAGTGGCCGTCGATCTCCGCCGCGATCCCCGCAACCAGAACGGGCTGGGCAGCGCCCGGCTCGCCAATTTGATATTGCCCGTTGGCTTTGACGGCCACGCCGAGTGAGGGCTGCTGCGCCACCGCGAAGCCTCCCGCCAGAAGGCAAGCAGCCAGGCCAAGGCCCCGGGCCACACGGCTCGCCGCCGTATTGGCCGTGCGCGGATTCCCCATTCCCGCGATCATTTGTCCCCCGTTCTTCATCAAGGCGCGCTCCTGTCGTCGAATTTCGTTTAGTTACGACTTGTTTCCACTAAGCAACCAAGATTAGCTTGCGTAGATGCCACTGTCAAGCATTCCATCGGGCGACACAAAACGCTGTTGATCAGCCCGTCCTCGCGAGATGCCGCGAAAGACGGGATCCAATCGCCAGATCCGCCACAGTCCACGGCCGCCAGCCGCGCGAATTTCGATTGCACTCTTCAGGAAAACAATGGTAATAATACGGAATATCCTGGGCCAGTTCGGAGGTGCAGCCATCTGCGCACAAAGGCCACGCCACGATGAAGCTCAAGGCTGGCGCTCCAGGCCAAGCACGCTGCCACCCCTCTTTCCGCGCGCCCAGCGGTGCCGGCGGAATTGAATCCACGCTCACCCCGCCACACCGGCCCCGATCCTGCGCGAACACCGCCTGCCGTAAGAAACGAGACAGTCGCTGGATGAAGAACATGAGCTACGCTGAACCCACCCTCTGCGCCACCCTGGAGGCTGCGTGAGCACCCCGACCACCGAAATCGGTTCCACTCCGGGACTGCGGAGGACTCTCAAGCTCCGCCACCTGATTCTTTACGGCATCATCATCATTCAACCCACCGCTCCCATGAGCATTTACGGGGTGGTCAGCAATGCCGCACGCGGACACGTCGTCACCACGATCCTGATTGCCATGGTGGCCATGCTCTTCACCGCCGTCAGCTATGGACGCATGGCGCGCGTCTATCCCAGTGCCGGCTCCGCATACACCTATGTCGGCAGCGAACTTCATCCGCTCGCCGGCTACGTGGTTGGCTGGTCCATGCTCATGGACTACATGCTGAATCCCATCATCTGCTCGATCTGGTGCAGTGCGGCCGCGCAGAACATCATTCCGCAAATCCCCTATGCCGCCTGGGCCGTTGCTTTCGTGGCCCTCTTTACCGGACTCAATCTGATGGGCGTGCAAGCCTCCAGCCGCGTCAATGCAGGCTTGGCTCTGGGGATGGGCATCGTAGTGGTGATTTTTCTGGCATTCGGCATTCACTACATCGCATTGGTGGCCGAGCCTACCGGATATGCCTGGCTCCGTCCCTTTTACGATCCCGCGACCTTCGCCCCAGGACGTCTCTTCAACGGCGCCTCCATTGCCGTCCTCACCTACATCGGCTTCGACGGCATCTCTACCATGTCCGAAGAGGTGGAGAATCCACGCCGCAACATCATGTTCGCAACCGTGCTGACATGCCTTGTGATCGGCATTCTCTCTGCCATCGAGGTCTATGTCGCGCAACTTGTCTGGCCCGCTACAGTGCCCTTTGCACCGGCGATCGTGGATACTGCCTATGTCCATGTCGCGCTGCGGGTGGGCGGCAAATTCCTGTTCCAGTTGCTCAATGCGACCCTGCTGGTCGCCAATATGGGATCGGGCATCGCAGCGCAGTTCGGCGCGGCACGCCTGCTTTACGGCATGGGGCGCGAGAATGCCCTACCCCGGCGCTTCTTCGGGGTCGTCAGTCCACGCACGGGCATCCCACGCAATAACGTCCTGGTGCTCGGCGTCATTACTCTGGCCGGCGCCTTCACGTTGACCTTCGCCAAGGGCGCGGAGATGCTGAATTTTGGAGCATTCATCGCGTTTATCGGGGTCAACGCCGCGGCGTTGGTGCACTATCGCTTCCGCTCCAAGGAAAAGGTCTTTCTCCCCGCCCTGCTGCCGCTGCTCGGCATGGCCATCTGCGCGTTCATCTGGCTCAATCTCGATATCGATGCCAAGATTCTCGGCGCAAGCTGGGTCGCCATCGGCCTGCTGGTGTATCTGCTGATGAGAAAGGCGAAGAAGCCCCAGGCCGCTGAACAGGCCGGAGCGTAATCGCCACCCGGCGCCTCGGTCTGAAATCTCTTCGAAGGGCAACGAGTCGGTCAACGGTGCTTGCCCGAACCCTGCATGCAAGCCTTCGGCGGGTCGGAGAGATCCGATCCGCGCAGAGCAGAGATGGCTGCATCTTCCCCTCACGAGCTGCCCAGCGGCGTGTCGATCGGCGGAAAGCATTTTCCAGAGGACATGGGAAACAGTACACTCATGTTGATCCAAGCTTTCCAATGATCAGATAAGTGGCGGCGGCCGGGAGGACACACCGATTGCTGGCAGAAGAGAGAAGATTTCGGATTACCGAGATTTTGTCGCGACAACGCTCCGTGAGCGCGGCCGACCTGACGGCCATGCTCGGCGTGACCGCCGCTACCATCCGGCGTGACCTCGCGGAACTGGAGCAAAAGGGTCTTCTGGTGCGCTCGCACGGCGGCGCTGTCTCCAAGTCAAGCACCACCAGCTTCCAGCCCTCCTACGAGGTGCAGGGCACGCTGAATCCCGAGGAGAAGAAGCGGATCGCAGCCGAGGCTGCGCGCCTTGTACTCGACGGCGAGACCATCTTCCTCGAAGGCAGCACCACCGTCGCCGAGATCGTGCCGCATCTGCAGGCTTACAAGCGTCTCACCGTGGTCACCAATTCGCCTCTGATCCTCTTCCAGCTTTATCAATTCCCGGGGATCAGCGTAATCGCCACCGGCGGCGAGTTGCGCCACGACATCTTCTATCTCTCGGGTGTGTGGACACAGAGAGCGCTCGAAGAAATCCGGGTGGACAAAGCTTTTATGGGGATCAGCGCGGTGGATCCCGCCTATGGCATTTCGACGGCCAGCCAGGCGGAGGCCACCATCAAGCAGGCAATTACGCGCTCAGCGAAAGTGCGCGTCGGCCTTGCGGATCACAGCAAGTTTGGGAAGCAAGGCTTTGCGTTCGTCGGCCCGCTTACCGACCTTCAGGTCGTCGTCACCGACGATCGAACTCCAAAGGATCTCCTCAAGGAAATCGGGGAAGCCGGTGTGAAGGTGATTGTCGCCGGCAGTGCGGGCGCAGGACAAAGCCACCCCAAAAAGCAACGCCGGACCGGGAAGCCAGGGGCATCTCGGTCCGGCGGGAAGTTGGTTTAGAACGACAGCTTGGCCGCGAACTGCATGATGCGGGGCTGGGAGGTTCCGTAGGGGTTGGAG
>JAJZCY010000246.1 GCA_021828835.1 Acidobacteriota bacterium
AGCGGTGATTTTGTCGAAGGGAACCGGATAGCAGACCACGTCGTCGCGGTACTGCTTCAGGTTAAGGTTTTCCTCGTAGATGGCTACGCCCCCGGGCGGCAGGGCCAGGATGTCTTCCTTGGCCGTCTCCGGATTCAGGGCAACCAGAACCTCGGAGTCGCGCTTGCGGGCGACGTATCCATCCTTGCTGGCGCGGATCGTGTACCAGGTGGGAAGTCCGGCAATGTTAGAGGGGAACAGGTTTTTCCCGCTGACGGGAACACCCATCCCGAAGATGCTCTTCAGCAACACGCTGTTTGCGGATTGTGAGCCGGAACCGTTGACAGTGGCTACATTGATGCTGAAGTCATTGACCACGCGCGGGCGCGCGTTTGAGAGACCCTGTTCTTCACCCAGGGCTAAATTTCCAGTCGCCATTGTGGCGGAGTTCCCTTCAAAAAATTTCGAAAGGAGCGTGGTTTTCTGCGCTCTCTCGCTAAATTATAGTCACTTACGAGATGCGCCGTCCCATAGCGCGACCCGGGATGTTACCTTTTTGAGCCTCCGCGGGACAAGGATGCTAGAAAAGCCACTAACTTGCCTGTTCTGTGCCGGCTACCCGGGGCCGGGGCCGGGTGGGCCGGGCCGGAATCACCAGCCGCGCGGGAGCCAGCTGAGCCCCGGGGCCGGGCACCGCGGCTTCTACGACAATCTGACCAGGCTGCCTGCCGGCCTGCACGATGGCCTGAGCCAATCCATTGAAAAGCGAGCGTTTCGCTCCTTTGTCGCTTTCATGGCAGTTGGGATCGCCGTTGCCTACGCCAATCAACTCTCCCGGCCCGGTCACTTTGAAACTCACCAGTTCATTCGCCGTCGGCACCGGCCGGCCTTGCCTGTCGAGCGCCTCCACCCGGATTACCGCCACATCTTCCCCATCGGCGTTGATCTCGGCGCGATCGGCGCTGAGTCGCAATGCAGCGGCCGCACCGGTGGTCTCGCGTCGGTCGGTCAGAACCATCTTGCCGTCGCGATACCCGTGCGCTTCAAGAACGCCCGCCTCATAGCGGACCTTCCACTGTGCGTGCCCGAGATGCGGAACCTTCTGGCGTCCCAGGCTCTTGCCGTTCAGCAGCAACTCCGCTTCGTCCAGATTCGAGTACACCCATACCGGAATCTCCTCGCCCTCCCGGCCTGCGAAGTTCCAGTGCGGGAACACGTGCAGCACCGGTTCCTGTCCCCACCATGCCTTGTAGTAAAAGAAGCTGTCCTTGGGAAAGCCGCAGGTGTCCACAATGCCGTACTGCGAGCTGATCGAAGGCCATCCATAAGGCGTCGGCTCGCCCCGGTAATCGAACCCGGTCCATGCAAATCCGCCGGCCGCCCACGCGCGGGTGGCGTAGAAGCTCCACCAGGCCTCGGCGGTTTCGCCCCAGTAAGGCAGATTCACATCATAGGCGCTGACTATATTGCGCAGGGGATCGGTGGTGTACTCGCCGCGCGTCGAGAGCGCGCTGGCCGTCTCCGAGCCAAAGATAGGCCGGCTGGGATACTCCTGGTGGAAGGCATCAGGAAACTTCAGGTTATAGTTGAAGCCGATCACGTCCAGGGCATCGGAGACGCCTTTCCTGTTGTCTCCATTCACCGCCGCCGAAACCGGCCGCGTGGGATCGAGTTCGTGGCAGCGTTCCACCATGGTGGCTGCGATCCGCGCGCCTTCCTCGGCCATCTTATCCTGCAACAGCCGTTCCTCATTGCCAATGGACCAGAGAATGATCGACGGCGAGTTGCGGTAGCGCTTGATCATGGCCTCGAGTTGGGCCAGGCCCTCGGGGCTGGAACTCATCTGCCGGGTTTCGCACATCATCATCATGCCCATGCGGTCGCAGGCGTCCACCCACTCCGGCGTGGGCATGTTGTGCGAGGTGCGCACCGCGTTGCTGCCCATCTCCTTCAGCACCGCCAGCCGGTACACCTGCAGCGCATCGGGAACCGCCGCACCCACGCCTGCGTGGTCCTGGTGGTTACAGGTCCCCTGAATCTTCATCGGCTTGCCATTGAGGAAGAACCCCTTCTCGGCGTCAAACCGCGCGGTGCGCACGCCAAAGGAGACCTGTTCGGCATCCCGCGTCGTCCCCTCCGTAGCCACCGCGACCACCGCTGTGTAGAGGTGCGGCTGCTCAGGAGACCACAAGGCGGGATGCGGAAGCTGGGCCTCGGCTTTGAACGTGGCGGTGCCGTCGCGATCGATCTGTTGCGCGGGCGTCTCCACGCTCGCAACCGTGTTGCCGGCCGCATCGAGAATCTTCCAGCGCACCAACGCGGAAGTGGGAGCTGTGCCCTCATTCCGCGCCACGGTGGCGAGGGAGAGCGTCGCGGTCTCGCCGTTCATCGTGGAGCGGACGTAGCTTTCCCCGTCCAGCAGGTGCAGCGGGTCGGTCTTGCGCAGCCACACGTGGCGATAGATCCCCGCACCCTCATAAAACCAGCCGTCGCCGAAGGTTGTATCCACGCGGGCCACGATGCAGTTGCGTCCGCCGTAATGCAGAAAGTCGCTGATGTCGAAGTGAAACGGCACGTATCCGTTGTTGCTGCGCCCGATGAAGCACCCGTTCACGAAGAGCAGCACATCGCGAAAGGCACCGTCGAACTCCACCGAGATGCGCCGGTCCGTATCGCTTGCCGGAATGTCGAACTCGCGCCGGTACCAGCCCACGCTGGTGTCGGGATAACGGCGCCCGAGCGGCTTGTAGCCGTGCGACTTTAGCTTTTCATCCCACACGAAGGGCAGCTCCACCGCCCAGTCATGCGGCAGGTTCAGGGCCCGCCACTTGGAATCGTCATAGCCCGGCTTGGCGAACTTGAAGGTGCCGGTCTTGGCGAAGTCCTCCTGCCCCGATCCGAAGCCGAGATCCTTGGCCGGATCGTTGCTGTTGCCGAATTGGAATCGCCAGCCGAAATCGAAGAGCAGCCGTTCGCGCGGCGCGAGTGCTGGCAGGGCCGTGGCGGAGGCCTCCTGGCGCGCCGCCAGCAGCGCGGCCGTGCGCGCCCAGGCCGAGCGGCTGAGCAGGGAAGAGGCAGAGAGGGCAAGTCCGGAACAGAGCAGATCGCGGCGGGAGAAGCTAGGCAAAGGGAACCTCGTGCCCACAGAAGTTCACGCGGGCTCAAGGCCTTGGCTGAGCGGTGCGTGAGTCGAAGAAGATATATCAAAAACGGGGCCCCAAAGTAAACGCTTTCACCATTCGCCCTCGGCCGCCTTGTGCTCCTCCGCCGGCTTCGAATCCGTCTGCCCGATGTGCTACAGTCAAACAGGCAGACCACCCTAGCTGGAGAGATGGCCGAGTGGTTGAAGGCGCACGCTTGGAAAGCGTGTTTAGGGGAAACTCTAACGTGGGTTCGAATCCCACTCTCTCCGCCATTCGCCGGCAGGTGATTGGGTGTTGTGGCTCCCGTGCTGCCCGGTTCTGCTCTGTTTCCGACTGCCCAAGCCTTGATTTGCATATTCCGGACCTGACCCTCGAAAATACTTGCAAAAGCACAGTGTAGGTGTCCTTTGCGCGTCAGCCTGGCCTTCGGAAAAACCGGACTCGAGATCGATCTGCCGCAAGGCCCCACCTGGCAGGTGTTGCGGCCCCGCGAGGAGTCCCCTATCGCCGATCTTCCAGCCGCGCTTGCCGCCGCCCTGGATCATCCCATCGGAACTCCCGCGCTCGGCGAGATCGCCAGAGGCAAAACCACTGCCGCCATCTCCGTCTGCGACATCACCCGGCCTGTTCCCAACGCCATCACGCTGCCGCCCTTGCTCGAGCGCCTGCAACAGGCAGGCATCCCCAAAGACGGCATCACCATTCTGATCGCCACCGGCCTCCACCGCCCCGCCACCGCCGCTGAGATTCAGGCCATCCTCGGCCCTTCGATTGCCGCCGAGTATCGCGTGGTGAACCACGACGCCCGCGACTTCGCCTCGCATGCCGCGCTCGGCACAACCCGCCGCGGCACGCCCGTCTATATCGATCGAAGGTTCGTGGATGCGGACCTGCACATTACCCTTGGCTTCATTGAGCAGCACCTGATGGCTGGCTTCTCCGGCGGCAGAAAGCTCATCGCACCCGGCCTGGCCGCGCAGGAAACCATCAAGGTGCTGCACTCGCCTCGGTTCATGCGCCAGGCTGCCGCCACCGAGGGTTCCATCGAAGACAACCCGCTGCACGCCGAGCTTCTGGAGATCGCCGCCCTCGCCCGCCACGACTTCATGCTCGATGTGGCCCTCACCCGGCGCCGCCAAATCACCGGCATCTTTGCCGGCAGCGGCGTGCAGGCGCATGCTGCCGGCGTCCGCTTCCTGCGCAGTGCGCAACTGGAACTCCTCACCGAGCCGGTGGACGCGGTCATCACCACCGGGGCGGGCTATCCCCTCGATCTCACCTTCTACCAGACCATCAAGGGAGTCACCGCCGCCCAGCACATCGTCAAGCCCGGCGGCAAGATCCTGGTCTTGGGCGAATGTGCCGAAGGCGTGGGCGCACCGGAGTTCACAGCCCGCCTCGCCGCTCTTTCTAGCTATGCCGGCTATCTGAAAGAAATCGAGAGTGGCCCGGTGGTCGTCGATCAATGGCAGATTGAAAAGCTGGCCATGACCGGCTCAAAATTCGAAACGCTCTTCTATGTCCCCGGTGTTTCGCCGGAGGCGGCGGGCGGACTCGCGGACCGCTTCTTCCCTACGCCCCAGGCGGCCATCGAAGCACTGCTGTGCGGCCTGCCCCCGCATTGCACCGTGGCCGTCATTCCGGAAGGCCCTTACGTCTTTGCGCAGTTGAAACAGGACTCCCAGCAACTCACCGCGCCTGCGGCAGGATCATGAGGTCCAGCAGTTACTGGCGTGCTTCGGGCTGCAATCTTTCCTGTCGATATGCGCCCGCAAAGCCGCCCAAAGCGTCTAGACTGCTTGGTTGGGCGCCGTGGGCCATCCGCTGATTCGAGGGCGCCGGAAGGCTGGCGGCGCACGGCGCGAAAGACCCATGCAGACCATCTACGTGATTACCACCGGCGGGACCATCGAGAAGGCCTACAACGAGCAGGCCGGGGCCGTCGAAAATATCTCCAGCAAGATCGCCCAGTATCTCAGCCTCCTGCGCCTGCCCGACGCCGACGTCCGGGTGATGCCGCTGATGAACAAGGACAGCCTGGAGATGAGCTCCGAAGACCGCGCCCGGCTGGTACGCCAGGTGGAGAGCCTGCTGCCGGAAGGCAACCCGATTGTGATTACGCACGGCACCGATACCATGGTCCAGAGCGGGCTGGCCATTCAGAAGGCCATTCCCGCGCCCGCCGTGCCCATTATCCTGACCGGCGCCATGGCGCCGCTGGGCTTCGAGCGCAGCGACGGCTTGCAGAACCTGACCGAGAGCCTGTTTGCGGCGCGGCTCGCGCCCCCGGGCGTCTATGTGGTCATGCACGGCCAGCTTTTCCCCGCGGAGACAGTGCGCAAAGATCGCGCGCGGGCGACCTTCGTGCGAACCGACACGCAGTAGATTGGCAGTAACCGGAGGACAGGCGATGAAGGCTTTGGTGAAGAGCAAAGCGGAGCGGGGACTCTGGCTCGAAGACATTCCCGAACCCTCGTACGGCATCAACGATGTCCTTGTGCGCGTGCAGGCCACCGGCATCTGCGGCACCGACGTG
>JAJZCY010000247.1 GCA_021828835.1 Acidobacteriota bacterium
GGCGTAATTGCGTGCTCCTGGAGCGCGGCCGCGTAGGTGACCAGCTTGAAAGTCGAGCCCGGCTCGTAGACATCGCTCACCGCGCGGTCGATCAGCAGATCGGGCTGGGTGTGGCGAAAGTCATTGGGATTGAAAGTCGGCCGAACCGCCAGCGCCAGAATCTGGCCGGTGTGCACGTCCTGCACCACCACCGTGCCGTGCGCGGCGTGGGACTTCTCCATCTCGCGGTCGAGCGCCTGCTCGGCCATGAACTGGATGTTTTCGTCGATGGTCAGAACCAGGTTGCGCCCCGGCTGCGGATCGCGCTCCGTGGAGCCCAGCACCCGCCGCCGCGCATCCATGGCCGTGTACATGCGCCCCGCCACTCCGTGCAGTTGCGCGTTGAATTTCTCTTCCAGACCGCCCAGGCCGTTGTCGTCCAGGCCCACATAGCCCAGCATCTGCGCGGCCAGTTGGTTGTCGGGATAGAAGCGCTTGAACTCCTTCTGGAAGTAAATGCCCTTCATGTGCAGGGCGCGCACGCGCTGGGAGACATCGCTGCTGACGCGGCGCGCAATCCAGGCGAAGTTGCGGCCGTGCTCGAGCCGGTCTTCAATGGCCGCCGCGGTGGTGCGGTTATCGTCAGGCTCGGTGTGGACGATGTCGGCCAGGGTCTCGGCGGCGGCCTTCTTGTCCTCGATCGCGGCGGGATCGGCGTAGATCGAATCCACCAGCACCGTCATGGCCAGCTCGTGCAGGTTGCGGTCGTAGAGAATGCCGCGCCGCGGCGCCACCTCAAAGGTGCGCATCTGCTGCCGCTGCGCCTTCTCCACGTATTCCTTATGTTGCACGACTTGCAGCCAGAAGAGGCGGGTGGCAATGGCGCAGGCCCAGAAGAGAAAGAAGAGGCAGATGAGCCAGAAGCGCGGCCGCCGCAGGGGCACGGCGCGCGGAGTTTGGGCGCGGCTGCGAACGGCTCGAACGGGGGACTGCATGAAAACCTGCCAGCTCCTGGCCTGTAGCTGCTAGCTTCTAGTGTCTAGCATCTGCTGCGATGGATTCTGCCTCTTCGAGCTGGTAGCCAGAAGCTAAAAACTGCTCTTCGCCGGCGGCGTCACCTGCGCCAGCACCGGTCCATTGGCGTCGGGCTGCGCTGCGGGGTGAACCACCTGGCCGGGCTGCGGCGCGGCCAGGCCGAGCTGGCGGGCCATGCGGTCGATGCGCTCCGGCTGGTCCAGCTCCGCTTCCTTGAGGCGCAACTGGCGGTTCTGCTCCTGGAGCTGCTCCAGCACCACCTTCTCGCTCTCCACGCGATAGCTGCTTTCAATCGCGTAAAAGTGCTGTAGACCGTAGACCATGATCAGCGAGAAGAGAACCGTGACTGCCGCTCCGAAGACCCGCATCTGCTGGGCGCGCACCGGATCGGGCGCCTTCACCAGGCGGGTATTATCGAAGCGCTTGGCAAAGTAGAACTCCGGCGTGCGCACCCGACGGCGACGCAGCGGCTGCTCGGCCATCAGCTCGGCATTGCGGTCGGCCGCCCGGGACACCAGGCTCCGCCCCGACTCGAAATAAGTTGTTGTGCACGCCGCCATGGGGTTCTCCTTCGTGGCTCGTGAATCACCGACCGCGATTCACGATTTGCTGTCTCTCTGCCGCTCTCAACTTTGCGCTGCGCGACCGGGGGTTGCGGTCTGTTTCTGCTTCGCCGGCCGTGACCGGCTTCTTGGTCAAAATCGTCCAGATGTCTTGTCTTGCGCCGTCCCGCAAACTGTCTTTCGCGATGCGATCTTCGAGAGAATGAAAACTGATGACTACGAGCCTTCCGGAGGGCTTAAGCAGCATTGGCGCGGCCTCCAGCAAAGCCTTGATTTCGTCCAGCTCGCGATTGACGTAGATCCGGAGAGCCTGAAAGGTGCGGGTGGCCGGATGAATGGGCGCGTTTTTCATTGGCGGGACGGCCGATGCTACGATCCTGGCTAGTTGCCGGGTTGTGGCGATCGGCCGCCCGCGCACAATGGCTCTGGCGACTGTCCGCGACCTCCTTTCCTCACCGTATTCGTAAATAAGGTCCGCCAGCTCGCGCTCGCTCGCCTCATTCACCACCTGTTCGGCGGTCGGCCCGGAGCGCGTGTCCATACGCATATCCAGCGGCCCATCCGCCTGAAAACTGAATCCCCTGCGTGCTTCGTCGAACTGCAGGCTGCTGACCCCAAAGTCGGCCAGAATGCCATCCACCGATCCCGGCTCGAGGTGCCGGGGAAGGGAACTGAAGGCCTCGCCGATCAGCTCCAGTTGCGGCGCCTCGCTGCCCAGCTCCTCGCGGACTCTCTCCAGCCGCGCCTTGGCCAGCTCCATGGCCTCCGCATCCCGGTCGAATCCGATCAGCTTTCCCGCGGGGCCGAGCCGCCGCAGAATCGCCTCGGAGTGACCCCCCAGGCCCAGCGTGCAGTCCACATACGTCCCGTCGGGGCGCACGCGGAGATACTCAATCGCTTCGTCTAAAAGAACCGGCACATGGCGTACGTTCGGCATGTGCTCCCCCTGGGGGGACATCAAACTCTGCGGCTCAGAATCGCCGCCACTGCCTTGCGGTCGTCGGCCGTCATCGCGTTGGCCGGCAAGGCGTCCTCAAACTGCGCCAGGTTGTGGACTTCCAGATAGGTGATCTTGCCCATCACGGCAACTTCGGCGTCGAGCTTGGCCGAGCTGCGCAGAATCTGCGGCAGCACCACCCGGGCCTGGTTGTCCATCTCCACCTGCTGACCGTAATAGCTGGTCAGGTTCAGATACTTCTGCACCGAGTCATCCATATTGCTGGACTCGGCCAGCTGCGCTTCGCGCTTTTCCCACTCGGGCAGGGGCCAGATCTCGGCGCTTTTGCCGTCCGTGCTGGTGACGTAAAACTGCGTCACGTGCTGCGCATCCAGCAACTGCTTGAAGGCAGACGGGACCTTCAGCCGTCCCTTTTCATCGACCTTCGCCGGATGGTTACCCCTGAACATCTCAAAGCCTCTTGGTGCGCTGCCGGCGGTTGGCCTGTGAGGTTCCCCGGCCGGAATTGCCCCTGAAACTGCGCTGTGGAAGGTAAACTGGCAGTGGATTGAGCTGAACAGCTCCCGATTGCTCCACCAGACTCCAAATTACTCCACCGCTCGATAGTAACCTATTCCGTATTGCCCACCAAGGAGAAAAAAGGCCCTAAATGCCTGTCTGGGCGAGCTCCTGTGGAAAAAATGCCCTCTTGTGGTGAGTGGTTGGAGTGGCCCAATATCTTGTGTTGATCATCTGGGTTCCCCGGACTGGACAGGAAAAGGGCTTTTTCTGCCGAAAAGAGCTCAGGCCGCGTGGCGCCGGTGATGCCGCTGCCTGCGCCGCTCGTTCACCAGCTTCAACAGGTACAGGAAGACCAATATATTGATGGCGAGCAGCGCGGCCCGGAAGGGCGTGTGCAGCCGGAAGACCTCGAAGAGCTCCCAGGGCAGGAAGGAGGCGGTGAGGGCAAGCGTCAGAACCTCGCCCCAGGTCTTTTCAAGGTAAAGGCCGATGCCCTCCACCAGGCTGACTCCGGCATAGCAGAGCGCCGCCATGCCGATGCGCCGGAGGATGGGGTCGTTGATGAGCGAGGCCTTGACCAGGAGATAGTGGACCACCCGCGCTTCCGGGTTAAACCGCAGCCAGTCCGCCAGGTCGGCAAAGAGATCGCCGATGTCCTTGTGGAGCAGACGAAGCGCCCCCACTCCAATCGCTACAAAAAGCAGTGCTTGAAACAGCTTGTAAACCGCAATCAGAACCAGCCATTTGTCATGACTGCGGGAATGCCGGGCGTCGTTCATTCGGATGTTAAGGCCACCAGTGCTCTTTCTAGTGTATCGATGCTTGCCCGGGGCCCGGGCTTCGTGGACTCCAGCCTTGCTTGAGCAGTTCCGTTTGGGCAACCGAAGGCCTTCCGCCGCTCTCAGCTTTTCCCCGGTTGCGCGGTTTCTGTGACCCGGGTTTGCGCTATTCTATGGACCGCAAACACGCTGATCAACCGGGGAAGTGCCGCCGCACGGGCGGCTGGCAGGATTCACGGATGCGGCCCGGCGCCGCCGCACCATCGGGTGCCGAGGAGATGTGTCATGGGACTGCTGATCAAAGGCGGTGAACTCGTCACCGCGGATTCCCAGACCTTTGCGGATGTGCTGGTGGAGGGCGATACGATTCGCCAGATCGGGCCTGACCTCGCGGCCCCTCCTGGAACGGAGATTATCGACGCAACCGGCAAGCTGATCTTTCCGGGGTTCATCGATCCCCACGTGCATATCTACCGGCCTTTCATGTCGACCTTCACGAAGGACACGCACGTGACGGCGAGCAAGGCCGCGCTGGTGGGCGGCACCACCACCTTTCTGGAGATGATCTGCCCGAGCCGCAATCAGAGCGTGCTGACCGGCTACAACACCTGGAAGGAGAAGGCCGATGGAAACAGCGCCTGCGACTACGCGTTCCACATGGCCGTAACGCAATACGACGCCAAAACCGAAGAGCAACTGCGCGCGATTGTCGCCGACGGCGCCACCTCCTTCAAGGTCTTTCTCGCCGGGGAGGACTGTCCCGGCATTACGGAGGGCGATCTCTATGAGGTGCTCCGTTTGGCAGCCGATCTGGGTGTGGTGACGGCCGCTCATTGCGAGAATGCCGAACTGGTGGCGCGGCTGCAAGAGTCGCTGACCGCGGCAGGACGGACCGATCCGGAATGGCACGAGTGCAGCCGCCCGGAGATTGCGGAGGCCGAAGGGACGGGGCGATTCGCCGCCTTCCTCGAGGTCACGGGCGCAACCGGATACGTGGTTCACGTCTCCTGCGCGCCTGCGCTTCATGCCGTGGCGGAGGCGAAGCGGCGAGGAGCGAAAATCTACGCCGAAGCGATAGTGCCGCATCTGCTGCTCAACAAGTCCTATGCCGAACGCGCCGGGTTGGAGGGAATGAAATACGTCACATCGCCGCCACTGCGCCACGAACGCAATCAGCCGGCCACGTGGGCGGCGCTGCAGGCTGGCATCATCGATACGGTGGCCACCGGCCATGCTCCATTCGACACCCGGCAGAAGGCCCTGGGTATGCAAGGATTCACGCAGATCCCCTGTGGCCTGGGCGGCATCGAAGATCGCGTCAACTTGATGTACACCTATGGCGTGAACCGCGGCCGCCTCGATCTGCGCCGCTTTGTGGACGCACTCAGCACGACTCCGGCGAAGATCTTCGGGCTGTATCCCCGCAAGGGTGTCCTCGCGGTGGGTTCGGACGCCGACATCGTGGTCTACGATCCCACCTATCGCGGCGCAATTGCCGCCGCGCGCCAGTACAGCAACAGCGACTACAACTGCTTTGAGGGATTCGCGATCGAGGGCCGGCCGGCGGTTGTCCTGGTGCGTGGCAAAGTGCAGGCGCGCGAAGGCCGGTTCGTGGGCGAACAGGGGCGCGGAAAGCTGCTGCGCCGCACGCCCCTGCACGAGGACGCGCAGGAGCCGGTCTTTGCCGCCTGAGGCGGCTGGATTTCCACCCGCCTGGAGTGCCCAGGGCGATCGGATGAACGAGGGGTAGCCGCTTTGATACGGCATCCTGTTAGATACTCATTTTAGCGCAGGCGAACGGTTCTTCTGCTTCCAGGAGGGAGATAGGGAAGCAGATCG
>JAJZCY010000248.1 GCA_021828835.1 Acidobacteriota bacterium
GGCAAGGTCCTTGCCGGCCGTTTTGCCGAGCTGCGCGGAGTCGGCGGTCATGTCGAGCACGTCGTCGACGATCTGGAAGGCCAGTCCCGCTTTGCGTCCGAAGAGGTCCAGGCGGGCCACATCTTCCGCGGTTGCCCCAGCGTACACGCCACCCGCCACTACGCTCACGCGGATCAGCGCACCGGTTTTGGCGCGATGGATCGCCTCGACCAGCTCAGGCGTCGGCTTCAGATGCTCGCTCTCGATATCTAGCACCTGGCCGCCGATCATGCCCTCGACGGTGCCCACCGCGTTCGCGATCAGCCCGATGATCTGCACGGTTGCCGCCGGCGGGCACTCCAGGCCGGCCAGCACCTCGAAGGCGCGCGTCTGCAAGGCGTCGCCGGCCAGAATCGCAATCGCCTCGCCAAAGGCCACGTGGCAGGTGGGCTTGCCGCGGCGCAGGTCGTCGTTGTCGAGCGCGGGCAGGTCGTCATGGATGAGGGAGTAGGTGTGCAGCATCTCGATCGCGGCGCCCAGCCGCTCGATGCCGCGCGGCACCGAACCGGCAATAGTGACGCCGGCCTGCATGGCCAGCACCGGCCGCAGCCGCTTGCCCCCGGCAAACACCGAGTGGCGCATGGCGCCGTGAATCGAAGCAGGAACGGTCTCCGCCGTTGGAATCAGCGCTTCGAGCGCGCGGTCGGTAAGCTCCGCGCCCTCATGAATCAGGGACTTCACATTAACGGCCATCGTGTTCATCATACTTGAGCAGCGAAGCTTTTCCGCTGCCCAGGCGCACACCTGTTTCCCACTTCGACCGCCCCTTTGTTCCCTCGTTGCCTTTCTCCCTGCTCTCAAGGTTCCAGGCGCAGTGTGTGCGCGGTTTGCCGCGCTATGGCCGCTGGCGAGAAGGGCAGGGCAAAAGTGGTCCCCCCGTACCACGCCTTCCACTGGTCGCGATAGTAGGGGCTGAGCGGATCGCTGCTCTCGCCGAGCACGATGTTTTCTGTCGAGGCGTCCACATTGCTCCAGTCCATGGTGAAGCGCTGCGAGGGGCCGACGAACGGGCTGATCTGCTTCACCGTGGTGGTGTCGCCGCTGGCCGGCTGCGGCCCGGTTCCGGCAAAGCGGCCAATGAGGGGCAGAAACGCCGCCAGCGGGTGCTCGATGTCGATCACGTGCCAGTCGCCGTAGCGCCAGTTAGGCACGTCGGTGGGAGCGTGGCCGTTCTTCATGCCCTGGCGCACCGCTTCCGTCAGCAATGCGTTCCAGTCCTTGTAACCCGGCGGCAGCCACGCCGTCTTCTGGTCCATCACAATCTCTTCTTCGGCAAACTGCTTTTCGCCCCAGTGGTACTCCCTCCACAGCGGGCCGAGCTTCGGCTTCAGGATCAGCGGCCACAGCGCCGCGCGTGCCTGGTCCACCACCGAGGCGGCCGCCGAGTTCACCGTCAGCCGGCCGTCCCAGCTCCGCAGCAGATCGGCGGCTGCGCGTAACCGCGCATCCGCGCCCGGGGTGTTGTCGATCGCGTAGGCGAACCGGTGCCCCATCTCCTGATCCAGCTCGCTGTAGATATCGGTCTGTGTCGCCAGCATGTCGCGCGGCGTGAGCCCGCTGCGGCCGTCGAGCAGCTTGTAGATGCGCTCGATGCGGTAAGGGTCGATCCACTCCAGCGTCAGCGGATAAGGCGACTTGTCGGTGGTGACGCGGGAGTTCGCCGTAGCCAGAAAACCAGAAGGCGGATCGAAGGCATTCGGCATGGCGTCGAAGGGCATGAATCCCTGCCACTCATGCGCGTTGTCGGCGATGGGCACGCCCATCAGGCCCGCAGGCCGCAGCGGCAGCTTGCCAATAGCGTGATAGGCGATGTGGCCCTGGTCGTCGCTGTAGACGAGATTCTGCGCGGGCCAGCACCAGTCCTGGAGCGCGGTCGTAAACTGCGTCCAGTTGGCGGCGGTGTTCATGGCGTAGAGCGGAATAGTGTGCAGCGCTGGATCGTAGAGGTTCCATTTGAGGGCCAGCGGCCGCGGCTCGCCGACGATGGAATTCACCAGCGGGCCGTGATCGGTCGTCGCCACATTCACCGTCACGTCGTTGCCAAAGCGCACGTGGATGGTCTCGCGATCGATGCGCAGCGGATGCCATTGCCCATCCGCGCCCTGGTAGTTGCCCTTGCCGTCCAGCTTCTCCCAGTAAAGGTCCTGCACGTCGGCCATCAGATCGGTGAAGCCCCAAGCCACGTGTTCGTTGTGTCCGGCGATGATGTAGGGCACACCCGGCAGCGTCACGCCCGCCGCGTCGAAGCCCGGGGCGCGCAGCGCCGCCATGTACCAGATGTTCGGCTCCGTCAGGCGGATGTGCATGTCGTTGGAGAGCAGCGGCTTGCCGCTGGCCGTGCGGCTGCCCGCCACCACCCACTCGTTGGAACCCTCGGTGCAGCCTTCGCACAGCGCTCGGCCCAGCTCCAGCATCCCGGCCGGATCGAGATGAACGCCGGCGGCTCCCGGTCTCGAGTCCGCGACTTGGGAGACGCCCCCCGGCGCGGGCGCATGCAGTCCCTCCGCGGTGTCGCTGTCCTCATCCTGCTGATCCTGAATCGAAGGCTCCGGATGGGGCACGCTCAAATCCAGATCCACGCCGGTGGGCGGATGATCGCGCCACGAGCCCACCGGATACAGATCTCCCTCCAGCCTGGGATCGTTCAGCTTGGCACGCACGTACCAGCGGTCGAGCTTGGTGGCCGCGTGCATGTCGAGTTGCTGCACCTCCATCAGCCCCACGCTCACGCAATCCGCGCCGGTCCACGGCCGCGGTTTGTACAGCAGCAGCTTGAACTCCGCGGGCAAGCGCCCCGCGGCCTCGGCCTGGGCGATGAACGCGTTCACCCCGCGCGCGTAGTCATCCATGCGCCTGCGGTCATCCGTGGAAAGGCTGGCGTAGATGCGCTGCGCGGTTTTGCGGATTCCCAGGATGCGCTGCATGCGGTCGTGCTGTAGCATCGACCGCCCCAGCACCTCGGCCAGGGTTCCATTGGAGTTGCGCCGGAACATATCCATCTGCCAGAGCCGGTCCTGCGCGGTCACGAAGCCCTGGGCGAAGAAGAGATCATCCTGCGTAGCGGCGGTGATGTGCGGCGTGCCGTGGGCGTCGCGCTCCACCGTCACCGGCGCGGAAAGCCCGCTGGCGCGCAACGTTCCATCCATGCGGGGCAGCGCCTCGCGCTCGGCCTCGCACAGCCACAGCACAAACGCGGCGATCAGAATCGCGAAGATGCCGCCTACTGCCGTAGCGATGCGCACGATGGTTCGCGCGCGCGCAGTGCGGCCGCTGGAGCGTTTCATAGCTGCACTGCTCTTTCCGGTTGTTCGAGTGGAATCGTCTTGGGCCATGGATCAGCTTCAGAATACCGCCGATCCGCAGATCGCCCACTAGGCTGCGGCATCGCGGCTTCTGCCGTACACCGCCAGCAGCCACACCAGCAGCAGCACCAGGATGCCCAGGATCAGCAGACTTCCCTCCGGGCCATCGCTGCCGCCGCTCCACAGGGCATTGCCTACCGGAGCGGTGTTCAGCAGATGTCCCTTGGCTACCAGGCCGCTGTCGGGCGTGCCGTAGAAGTAGGTCTCCGCCCAATCCCAGCCGGCGTGCGTGCCAATGGCCCACCACGCCGAGCCGGTTACGCGGATGCTGACGCAGAACACGAATCCGATCGCACCCGCGGCGAAGATGCCGATCCAGTTCTCTCCGCCATTGCCAGTGTGCGCCAGGCCGAAGAGCGCCGAGGTCACCCAGGCGGCCTGCCAGAAGCCGCTGTGCCGGGCAGCTTTCTGGTGGAGGAGGAAGCAGGGAAGAAGCCCGATCAGCACAATAGCGTAAGCGCCCCACACGCCCTCGCCCTTCACGCGCATCGCCGTCAATCCGCAGGCCACCGTCAAAATTCCCAGCGCCCACCAGAAGTTCAGTCCTCGGGTGAGGGTCGATTGCAGGTAGCAGCGGAAGGTGCCTTCCTCAACGCAGCCCACCATGAGGAACAGCAATCCCCAGAAGGCTCCCCAGCGCAGAACCTCGATTCCGCTGAGCGCCACTCCGTTGAAGTGCAGCCAATGTCCCGCCGCCATCTCGCCCACCAGGAGTGATAGGGCGGCGAAGCCCACGACCAGCCCGGAGAAGAAATGCCGCGTCCTGCGCGCGCCGGCCAGGTTGTAGTCCCAGAGCCGCCGCCGCTCGATGAAGGCCATGATGGAGGCAGCGGCCACCAGCGCCACAAGCTGGTCCAGTTCGTTGAAGAACATGAACCGCGGCGTAAACGCTGGCTTATGGCCGATCAGGTGAGCGGCCGCGAGAACGCTGCCGATCAGGAAGGCGAACAGCCCCATGAGGACGACGAAGAGCAGCACAGACCAGCCGGCGCGCAGCCCCTCTGGGCCCAGGAAGATCCAGCTTGGACCACGACCGCCCGGCGGCGGCATCGCACTCGGGTCGAACTCGGCCGCTAGCCCGGTCCCGAGAGGCTTCTCCTCGCCGCCCGCCTGCACCATCGCTTCATCGGCCTGCCGGTTTTCGGAATCCATCGTTCTCCTTCTGCCGCGCTTTGGGGCGCGCGGAAACTCGTGCTGAATTGTACCGAAATCCCTGGCCAGGGCCGCCAGCTAAAAGCAAAACGCCCGGACGCAGCTCCCGGGCGCGCAGACGAAGGCATCCGCCGCCGGAGCCGGCAGCCAGCCGCAGACACACGAACGCGCCCACACAGTCGGTGCTGTGCGGGCGCGTTCGTGTGTCTGGCTGCGAGCTACGCTTTAACGGCCGTAGTGGTCGGCATTCTTCTGGGCGAAGTGCGCCCACTTCTCCGGCAGATCGTCCATCGCAAAGATGGCCGAAACCGGGCAGGCAGGGACGCAGGCGCCGCAGTCAATGCACTCGACCGGATCGATGAAGAGCTGATCCGTCTCGCCGAAGCCGTCTTCGTCCTTCTTGGGGTGAATGCAATCGACGGGGCACGCGTCTACGCAGGCGGTGTCCTTGGTGCCGATACAGGGTTCTGCAATTACATACGCCATCTTGGAATTTTCTCCAGGGTGATCTCTCGATGCCGATGGTAGCACACGAGCCGGGGGGTAAGTCTGCGGCGTATGTGGGTGCGTTTTGGGATGCGGGAAAAGCGGCTGCTCGCCGAAATTGCGGGGAGAGATGTATCGCCAGGCGGGAGCGCCGGCCTCGCAGACCACGCGACCGACGCCTGGAAGGACGGGCACAGGACTCTCTTGAGGAGCCGCGTGCGCCGCCCCTTCAGGCGCGGTGGCAGAGGGATCGGGCTACTTGCCGCTGCGCAGGCGTTCGGCGCGCTGGCGGGCGTACTCCTGCGGCGTGGGAATCGGCTCCAGGTCACGGCCGGCGAACATGTCCTCGAAGAGCCGAAGCAACTCGTCGTGGATGAGGCCGTTCGAGGCCAGCACCTCGCGGCTGTCCAGGCGGTAGGGATTGCCGGAAAAGTCCGTGCTGCGGCCACCGGCCTCGTCGATCAGCAGCAATCCGGCGGCCGTGTCCCAGGGGTTCAGGTTGAACTCCCAGAAACCCTCCAGCCGGCCACAGGCCACGTAGGCCAGGTCGAGCGCGGCAGAGCCGGCTCGGCGGACGCCGTGGGAGCGCAGCGTGAACTCCTGGTAGAAGTG
>JAJZCY010000249.1 GCA_021828835.1 Acidobacteriota bacterium
GAGCCTATGCGCAGCAGGAGGCGCATGGCGAGACGGTTGCGCCAGCGGCCCAGCGTGTCTTCGCGCGCGGCCCATCCGAACCAGAAGGGCGGAAAGCGATCGTCGTACACCAGCGGCGGCAGCAGGGCAATGGAGATCCAGGGCAGGCCCAGGAAATCGGCAACATTGCCGGAGAAGTCCGCCTCGTCGATCAGCAGCGCCTCCACGCCGGCCTCGCGGACTGCGCGCGGTCCGTCGCGTATTTCCATGCGGGCCAGGTTTCTGATGCGTTCGAGGGTGAAGCGCAGCGCCGCCAGGCCGGTCAGCCGGGAGATCTGATCGTCGAGTTTCCTGAGGGTTCCGAGCGGGTACTCGCCGACGCCGACGGAATGGAACTCGATGCCCGCGGCTCGCACCTGCGCTTCGGTGTCCGGGATGCCGAAGAGGACGACCTGATGGCCGCGCTTTTGCAGAGCGCGGGCCAGCGCCAGCATCGGGTTGAGATGGCCGGTGGCCGGGAAGCAGAAGGCGCCTAGTCTAGCCATGGCTCACGTCAATCGTGCCGGAGCGCGTCCACCGGCGAGAGCTTTCCGGCGCGCCAGGCGGGCAGGGCGCCGGCGATGAGACCGGCGAGCATGGCGATGCCTACGCCTTCGGCGACGAGCGACCAGTTCAGCGAGGCGGCAACCAGGCTGGCGGTCTGCGGCAACGCCGCGAGGGCGCGCAGGGCCACCCATCCTAAAACGGTGCCGAGCAAGCCTCCGCACAGCCCCAGCAACACCGCCTCCAACTCGATGTGGATGAGGATCTGCCAGCGCTTCCAGCCCAGCGCGCGGAGAATGCCGATCTCACGGGTGCGCTCGAAGACCGACATGGCCATGGTGTTGGCGATGCCCAGGATGCCGATGAGGAGGGCGAGGACGGAGGTGCCCCAGGCGGAGGCCTGGGCCAGCTTCACGAACTGATTGTTGCTGGCGCGCATGGCGGCGGGAACGGCGCGCACGCCGGGCAGGGCGGCTTCGATCTCAGCCTGCGCGCGGCGGGTGTATTCTTCGGGATCTTCGCCGTGCGGCACCGGGCGCAGGCGCACGTCGATGGTGGAGACCTTGCCCTCCATGCCGCTGAGCTGCTGCAACTGGTCGAGCGGCATGACCACCGCGTCTGCCTCGAGGCTGGACGCGGGATGATAGACGCCGGTGATAGTGAAGCGCGTGCCTTGCAGGTCGAGGGTATCGCCTGGACTTTTCTTCAGATCTTCCGCGAGCAGATCGCCCAACATCACTTCTGGCTGGCCATTCTTGAAGCGCCGCCCGGCCAGGAGATGGAGGGAGTTGAATTCAAAGGCATCGGCCTTCCAGCCATAGACCAGAGCATTGACGGTGGGGGTCACGTCCATCAGGTTAAAGATGGTGGGGGAGGCCTGCTCGACCACCGGCAGGCTCGCGATCTTGTTCACTGCCGATTCATCCAATGTGGTGTTCAGAAACGTTCCCTGAATGACCGAGATGTTGGTCCCAGAGCTGGAATAGATGCGCATCCATTGTTGTTTAAACGCGCTGGAAAAACCTACCAGGCCGACGAAAGCACCTACCGCCACGCCGATGCCGCACAGCGTCAGCAGAGTTCTGAGCCGCCGGCACTGGAGGTTTTTGAAGACGAATCCTAGGAACGACAACGATTGGGTCATGAAGTCAGAAGCGGTCTCCTTCGCCCGGGACCGGAAACATGCCGACCGCGGAGGCGGCCTGGGTTGTTCGACGCGCCCTTTCAGGATAAGAGGTGCAACGAACTCTCTCCAAATCGGCGCTGGGCCGGCTCATTGCGGGACCACGGCTCGTCCCGGTTCCGCGTAGCCAGTCATCTCCAGGTAACCCACACCGTGTGTTGGGGATGCCTCGCGGGTGCCGGCGATATCGATGGCGCCTTCCCAGTAGCTGGGGCCGAAGCGGGCGGTCATCTCCTGCGCGCGCAGCGGCGTCGTGACCTCGAAGGCCAGGTGAAGCAGCGGAACCGAGACGTGCCAGCGCAGCGGGTAGGCTGCTTTGGTAGCGGGGCTGGTCCAGGTGTCTCCCGCAGGCGTCATGACGAAATCGCTGGCGGACAGGAAGCGGGTCTGGGCCTGTGCGTCCACGTAGCTGCCCGAGGAGAAGGGATCGATGCTGCCGTCCTTGCGGCGCATGCGGTAAAGCATCAGTTCGGCGCCGTCGTCGAACTGCACGCTGAGCCAGTCCCAGCCGGACTCGTTCGAGGCCATGGAGCCGGTGAAGAACTCGTGATCCATCCACGAGGTTCCTTCCACCTGATAGCTCTTGCCGGCGACCTGGATGGAGCCGCTGGTGAGCAGCCGCGTGCGCGAGTAGTAGTGCGAGGCATGGCCAAGGCCGGCAGCTTTCTGGCTGACGCCATTCTGCCCTTGGATCACCGGCGGCTTGGCAGGGAGCAGCTTCAGGCTGAAGGCGAAGTTGCGGCCGATTCCGCGCAGGTCCTCTTGCTGCGGGGTGATTGTTGCCTGCCAGTTGCCGTTCCAGATGGTTCCGGTGGCCGCGTCTACGCCAGCGAGGCCGGGACCGGCGCGGTTCAGCCGCTCCTCATGATGAAAGCGGCCGGCGCCGATGTCGCTCAATGCCAGGTGCGCCATCCATACATCGTGCACGTACCAGGGATCGCTGCCGGGCGCGCGTGAAACGCCCTGGCGGAAGAAGGTCAGCTCGAATCCGAAGCGGTGGCCGTTGGGCGCGCGCAGGTTGCCGGTGTAGTACCACCACTCCGTCTGGTAGTTCTCATGGTTGAAGTCGTCGCGCGGGAACTGGAACTTGTAGCCGGGCAGCGCCTGCTGGTACTCCTGCGCCGAGGCGACCGCGGCCGCCAGGAGCAGGCAGGCAAAGACGCATGCGGAGAGCGATCGACGGGTTCCAGGCGGCCTATTCCTCATGGATTACCTCGATGGGATTCATGCGCACGGCCAGGCGCGCGGGATAGAGCCCGGCCAGAATTGTCGCTACATACACAATGCCCATCGACCATGCCAGCACCGCGACCGGCCAGTGGAACTGGATGGTCCAGCCGAAGGACTGTTTGGTGATGACGAAGACAAGCACGAGCGAGAGCACGATGCCGAGCCCCAGCCCGACGGCGCTGGCGAGGAGGCCGATGAGGCCAGCTTCGAAGAGGATCAGGCGGCGAATCTGCGCGCCGGTTGCGCCGAGGAAGCGCAGCACCCCAAACTCGCGGCGGCGGTCGATGATGATGGAAACCAGCGAGCCGGCAATGCCGCCCACAGCGACGAGGATGGAGATTGCTTCGAGCGCCCAGGTGATGGCGAAGGTCTGGTCGAAGACGCGCATGCCCTGGCGGCGAATCTCGCGATTGGAGAAGGCCAGCACATTGTTGTTGCCGATGGCCTTCTGAATGGCGACGCGGGTTTCGGCGAGGTTCGCTCCCGGCGCGAGGTAGACGGCGAGGTTGCTGGGCGCCGGATTGGGCAGATAGCGCTGGAGGATGTTCCAGTCGACCAGGATCAGGCCGGCCTCGTCTCCGTAGTCATAGAAGACGCCGAGCACGCGGAAGGTGATTTTTTGCCCGCCGAGGGGCAGGGCGAGGCTCATGCCGGTTTTGACGTGATGCTTGTTGGCGAAGGGCTCGCTGACGACGGCGAAGTTGCCGGAGGGAAGCTCGCGCATGGGGTCCGCGTCCTGGGAGGTGGAGAGGAAGCGCAGGTTCTCCGGCACGGCAGGTGGATTTGCCTGTACAGCGGCGAGGGTTGCGGGCAGGCCCTGGTACTGGATGTCGTAGGCGCGCATCCGGCGCACTGCGGCAACGCCAGGGACGCGGGCGATGCGGTCTGCAATCTGCGGGGACATGGTGGGGTGCTGGTCGCCGCCGGCCCAGCTTGCCGGGCGCAGATAGAGATCGGCGGGCAGCTCGGTCTGCATCCAGGTGAGCACGGTTTCGCGGAAGCTGCCCACCATGATGCCCACCGAGGTCATCATGGCGACGGCGGTGGCCAGGGCCGCCACCAGCACCGAGGTGCGGCGCAGTGAGCCGCCCAGGCTGCGCGAGGCTAGCAGGCCTTCCATGCCGGCGAGCCGGCGCAGCGAATTCGATCCGGCTTGCATGGCGATGTACACAACCAGCGGGGTGAGCAGTGCCGCCGCGGCGACAAACAGCAGCGCTGAGAGATAGCCAAGGATTGGTTTGCCGCCGATCTCGGGCGCTTGCGCCGCCACTGCGCCACAGACGGCGAGGCCCAGGGCGGCCAGGGCGTCGCGCTTGCGCTCGACGCGGACCTCGTAGTCGCGGCGGCCGCGGGCCATGGCTTCTGTGGGCGGCACCAGGCTGGCCTCGCGCGCCGGGGCCAGTGCAGAGAGGCACGAAACCGCAATGCCCACTACCAGCGCCAGCGCCACCGAGCCGGCCGTGAGGCTCAAGGGGCCGGGGCGGCTCGATACGTAAAGGGCATTGACGGTGGTGGAGAGCATGCGCACCGCGCCTGTGGCCAGGACTCTGCCCAGCGGCAACGCCAGCAGCGAGCCGAGCATGCCGAAGGCAGCCGCCTCCGCGAGGAATGCGAGCAGCACGGCGTTGCGGCTTGTGCCCAGCGCGCGCATGGTGCCGATCTCCGGACGCCGGCGCACTACGGAGACCGAGAGGGCGCTGTAGATCAGAAATGCGCCGACGATGAGGGCGATGTAGCTGAGGATGCGCAGATTCCAACGGAAGGCGGCGAGCATGCGGCGGTTGGCGGCGGTCTCCGCGCCCTGCGCGTTGAGCATGACGCCTGCGGGCAGCACCTCTCGCAAGCGGCTCTCCCAGGCGGCGAAGCCGCCCTCGGCGGGGGTACGGATCAGGATGCGATCCACGCGCCCCGGCTTGCCGGTGGCGATCTGCGCTGCGCCGATGTCCATCACGACGGCGTCGCCGCTCACCTGGGTGGAGTCGGGCAGGATGCCGCGAACGGTATAGGTTTTGGTGTGATCCTCGATCAACAGCGGGAGACGATCGCCGACGGCTTTGGCGAGGCCGCGCGTCACCCAGATGGCGTCGGGATCGTTGATGTGGCGAAGGGCATCGCTTACCTCGGCGGAGCCGAGCACGGGGAGATTGGCACTGTTGGCGGCGGCGACCATGTCGATGCCGATGAGCGGGACCGATTGCCGGGTATCGGCGACCATGGCGCGATCTTCGATGCGCGGGCTGACCTGCAAGGGATAGGGCAGTCTGTCCAAGCGCGCCACCAGGTCCTGCGGCACGCCGCCGGCAGCAGTGACTTCGAAGTCGTTCTTGCCGGCCAGGGTCTCGATGGAAGAGTGAAAGGAGCCGGCCGCGGCGTTGCCTGCGAGGTCGATGGCGACCACGGCAGCGTCGCCGAGGGCAATGGCAAAGAGGATGAGCAGGGCGCGGCCGGGCTGGCGGAAGAGAGGCCGCAGAATCAGCCGGTAGAAGAGGACGAGGCCGCTCATTGCGTGCCTTGGAGGATGCGGCCGTCGCGCATGCGCACGATGGCATCGGCGATGGCGGCGGCTTCGGCGCTGTGGGTGGCCATGAGGATGGTGACTCCGCGCTCCGAGCAGATGAGATC
>JAJZCY010000250.1 GCA_021828835.1 Acidobacteriota bacterium
TCTGTAGTCGTGGATCAGCTCTTCGAGGTTGGCTCCAGGGGGGATCTCGGCCAGCCCTTCGGCCTGAGCGGTTTCGGCCACGGCGTGGGCGATGGCGGCGCTGATGCGGCGCGACTCGCTGATCGGCGGCAGCAGCGGCGAATCGCTGCCGCACTCTGCCGGCGAGAGCGCCGCCAGTTGCCGGGCCGCCGCCATCATCATCCCATCGCTCACCCGCCGCGCCTGCGACACCAGAATGCCCAGGGCCAGGCCCGGGAAGATGTACGAGTTGTTGACCTGGGCGGTGCGCACCGTGCGCCAGCCCATCTCCACCGGCGGGAAGGGGCTGCCGGTGCCCACCAGCGCGCGGCCGTCGGTCCAGCGCAGCAGGTCGGCGGGCGCGGCCTCGGCCTTGGAGGTGGGATTCGAGAGCGGGAAGATGACCGGCCGCTCGATGGTCTGTGCCATCGCCCGCACCACGTCCTCGGTAAACGCGCCGGTCTGCGTCGAGGTGCCGACCAGGACGGTGATCTTGGCGTTCTGCACGGTTTCCAGCAGCGAGGGCTGGCCGTCGCCGCTGCGCTTCCACAGGCCGATTTCATCGCGGCTGCGCGCCCATGGCGCCTGGCTGGAGCGCAGGGTGGGATCGCCTTCCACGATCAGGCCGTGGCGGTTGAAGGCGTAGATGCGGCTCCGCGCCTCGGCTTCGCTCAGGCCCTCCTGGCGCAGCGCGGTCAGCAGCATGTTGGAGATGCCCACCCCCGCCGAGCCCGATCCGTACATGGCAAAGCGGTGGTCCTGGAGCGGCATGCAGGTGGCGCGCACCGCCGCCAGCAGGGTGCCGGTGGTCACGGCCGCGGTGCCCTGGATATCGTCGTTGAAGGTGCACAGCCGGTCGCGGTATTTGTCGAGCAGGCGCAGGGCGTTCTCCCCGGCAAAGTCCTCCCATTGCAGCAGGATGTGCGGCCAGCGGTTCTGGACGGCGGTCACGAAGGCTTCAATAAAGTCGTCGTACTCCTGGCCGCGGATGCGGGGGTGCTGCCAGCCGATGTAGATGGGGTTGTGCAGCAGCTCCTGGTTGTCGGTGCCCACATCCAGCAGAATGGGCAGGCAATGATCGGGAGGGATGCCGCCCAGGGCGGTGTAGAGGGCCATCTTGCCGATGGGAATGCCCATGCCGCCTGCTCCCTGGTCGCCCAGCCCCAGGATGCGCTCCCCGTCCGAGACCACGATGCAGCGCACGTGGTCGAACTGCGGTTTGGAGAGCATGCGCTCGATCATGGCGCGGTTCGGATAGCTGATGAACAGCCCGCGTGGCTTGCGCCAGATCTCGCTGAAGCGCTGGCAGCCCTCGCCCACCGCCGGGGTGTAGACGATGGGCAGCAGCTCCTCCACGTTGTGGGTGATGAGCGAGTAAAAGAGAACCTCGTTGCTGTCTTCCAGGTCGCGCATGAAGGTGTATTTGGCGAAGGCGGTGGGCTGTTGCGCCAGAGCCTTCATGCGCCGGTCGCGCTGCTCCTCCAGGGTGCCGACGTGGGGCGGCAGCAGCCCGTGCAGCCGAAAGGCGGTGCGTTCTTCAAAGGTGAACGCGGTGCCCTTGTTGAGCCGCGGGTGCAGCAGCAGGTCCTGGCCGCACAGGTGGGTGCGGACAACAGTCGGCTTGTGCGTGAGAAGAGCGGAATCGGTAGTCATAGGATCCTCGCCAGTTTGGATTCCCAAACGCGCAGACTAGGTTAGCGAAGAGCCGGCGGGCGGGATGCGACAGCGGTCACAGGTCGGAAGAGATTTCCTGGCCGGCAAAAAAGTCCAACCTGGTCCATTTTGAACCCACGAGCGCTCGATGCCCAGCCTGTTCCTGCGGCCAGTTTTTTTTAATTCTCCACTGGACAATCACAGGCCCGCGGGATAAGAATGACCGTCACAATGCGCTGGGGATCAGCCTTGCCAGCGCACGACCAGCCAATCAAACGGCAGACAGGAGATTCGCCCATGGCCGGCAAACGCTATGACGAGATGACCCGCGAAGAGCTGGACGCCTGGTACGAGCGCCACCAGCGCTGGCGCGGCGTACGGGCTTTCCTCGTCCTGCTCCTTGTCTTCACCATCGCCTGGGCGGCATGGTTTGCGCTTCGGGTGTGGCACGAGCACTCCGAAGCCTACATGCGGGCCGAGCGGCAGCGTCAGTACCAGGAGCTGCGGCGCATCGAGATGCAGGAGAACGCCGCCGATCCCAGCCTGGCCTCGCCCTGCACCCCTTCCGCAACCAGCAACTGTGCGCAGCCCGAAACCGTGGCGCCGCACACCATCGATACCTCCGTCCCCGCAGTTCCAGTCAGCCAATAGGGCCCTCAACAACTCTTCAGAAGTCCGGGTGTGCTGCCTGGGTAGCGCTCGGCACCAGCTCCTGGTAGATCACGTCGGGCACGTGCGTCTGCCAGTGGTTGGTGGCCCGCGCAAACAGGATGGTTCCGAAGAAGATCGCGGCCAGCAGCGCCACCATGCCCAGCGGCGTCACCGCGCGGCGGTAACGGGGCAGCGGCTGCTGCGCCTGCCTGGCAACTGGCAGCGAGAACTGGAGTGCGCCCTCCGCCGGGCAGGAGGCTACGCAGGCCATGCAGGCGGTGCATTCCACCGAGCGGATCTGCACCAGCTTGTCCACCGCCAGCCCGGCCGGGCAGGCGTGCGCGCACTTGCCGCAGTCGATGCAGGCCGACGGGGTGCGGCGAATTTTGAGCGGGCTCAGCAGCGAGGCCAGTCCCATCAGCGCGCCGTAGGGGCACAGATAGCGGCACCACACGTTTTCGACGAGCACCGAAAGAACGATCAGCGCGCCCACGATGATGGCCGCCGTCTCGCTCATGTGGCGGAAGAAGTTCAGCATCTTCACGTCGGCGAGCAGACCGTAGGGTGTCTGCATGAACTGCGCCAGCATGTCCACCGACATGGTGCTGATGAAGAAGACGAAGAAGCCCAGCAGCAGGTACTTCAGGCCGCGCAGCGGGAAGTCGAGCCAGCGCGGCAGAAAGAAGCGCCGCCCGAAGATCTTCTGGCCGATCTTGCCCAGGGTTTCGGAGAAGGTGCCCACCGGGCACAGCCATGAGCAGAAGGACTTTTTGGCGATAGCGCTCATGGCCAGAAAGGCGAGGAAGAGAAACATCGCAGCCGGATGAATGGCCGGCACGTGCCCGGTCTCGACCAGCAGCCGGGAGTTCATGAGTCCGGCGATGGGCAGCCAGCCCTCCACGCCGGCGGGACGGGCGACATGCAGGCCGACCCCGCCGCGCTCGTAAAAACGTACCCAGAGATAAAACTGGATGCCGAGACCCAGGTTCAGCGCGGCGAACAACCCCTGCACAATGTGGCGGGTGCGCTGCGAGCGGTCTGCGGCAATGCGGCGGATGAAGGTTTTCTTTTGCCTGGGCGGAGCGGCAAGCACAGCAGGTTCGGCGCTCATGTTCGTTCCTTCTACCTGGAACGATAGGGACTCCATCCCCGCCGGCCTATGACTTAGGTCACTCGGCGATTGCCCAAGTCCCACAATCCAGACCAGCCGGCGGCGCCCGCGGACGCCTCTAGTCCCCGAGCTGGATGGCAAAGCCGCCCATGATCTCGCGCGGGGGCATGTTGACGCCGGTAATCTCCTGATAGCCGGTGTTGCTCAGGTTGGTGAGGCGCAGATAGGGCCGCAGGCGGCCACGATCGTGGCCGAACATGGCGTTCCATACCGGATACGGCGTCTGCTGGTAACGCTGGGCGATCTGCACGGTGTTGGTCATCGTCATCCAGCGACCCACCACCGCCGACCACTCCGCCTGGATGTTGATCACCGGGTAGTTGAAGACGTATTCAGATTGCTGGCCGTTCAACGCGCTCTGCGCGCCTTGCAATCCGGTGTAGGAGACGCGCACCGACTGCGTGCTGGTTGGCAGCCAGGTCAGCGTGGCTTCCGGTCCGGTGAAGCGCAGCCCTTTGAGGTTGGTGGCGTGCCATTTGTCGGTTGGGTTCGCCCGCACGTAGTCGATGGTGTCGTGCTGCTGCGAATAGAAGGCGCCCACGCTGAGCATGAGCTTGCGGCTGGCGTTCCAGTCCATGCCCGCATTGCCGCTCCACGCCGATTCGGGCAGCAGGTTGGGGTTGCCGCTAGTGGTCGGGTCCGAGTAATAGAGGTCGGTGTAGGTGGGTATGCGGAAGCCGTAGCCGCCGCTGGCGCGCAGCTTGATCCCGTGGTTGAGGCGCAGGCTGCCGGCCAGCTCCGGCGAGAAGACCGCCATCGCGCCGCCGGAGAAGATCTCCTCGCGTGCGCCTGCCGAGAGGTTCCAGCGATGCGCCGCGGGGCGCAGATCCAGGTCGAGATAGCCCGCGCCGCGGTTGCGCGCGTGAATGCCCAGGTTATTGCTGCGAATGCTGTCGCCGTCCGCCTCCAGGCCCATCAGCAGCACCGACGTCTTCGCCACCGTCACGGTGTTGCGCAGCAGGGCCTGCCAGGAGCCGTCGATGTGGTTGTTCTCGTAAATCGCGGGATCGTTACGGAAGAGCACGAACTCGTCGGTATGACGGCGGAAGGCAAAGGCCGCGTTGGTGTGCGAGCCAAGCTCCTGGCGGATGCCGCCGAACAGCTCCTTGGTGTGCTCCCAGGAGGGGAAGTTGCCGTAGAACTGGTTGGCGCCGAACTTGCGGTCGCTGCCGGCGAGCAGGACGTCGGTGAGGCCGAGCGGTGAGGCCGCCCAGCCCTCCGCGGAAGCGTCCTGGTTGCGGTAGTCGCGATCGGTCATGAAGCCGGTGGAGAAGTTGCGGTCGGCGGTGACGCGGCCGCTGAATTTGCCGTGCACGCCGCCGGCCATCAGCGACTCTTCGTTGCCCTGGAAGCTGCCCTCGCCCAGCCGCACGCGCAGCGAGTTGGCCTGGGGTGCGGCCGTCAGGAAATCCACTACGCCGCTGAGCGCGTCCACGCCGTGCAGCGTCGAGCCTGCGCCCTCCAGCACCTGGATGGAACTCATCGCCTCCATGGGCACGGGCAGGTCCAGGTTGTGGTGCGCGGTCTGCGCGTCGTTGATGCGGAAGCCGTCGAGCAGCACCAGGGTCTGCTCGAAGCTGCCGCCCTGAAGCACAATATCGGATTGCGCGCCGCCGGCGCCGCGCTGCTCGAGGAAGACGCCGGAGTCCTGGCGCAGAATGTCGAGCGCCGTCTGCTCCACCAGCCGCAGCGGCTTGACGGGAAGCACCGTTACGGGCCGCGGCGACTCGGCCAGCGGCACCGGCGTGGCGCTGCCCAGCACCACCAGGGTGTCGGTGCGCGGCTGCACGGCGGGTGGGTGCGCGGGCGGCTTCTGCGCTGGCTTGGTCTGCGCGGGCGCCATCTGCACCGCGGCCGCGAACAGCGCGGCAGAGACGAAGTTCCGGAAACCTGAAAAATGCTTGCTCATCCCTTCCATCTTGCCGGGGCGCAGGGTTCGCTTCAACGATGGTTCGATGCAATAAGAGATAATTGAATGCATCAACTATCGAGGCGGCGGCAGATGCGTATCGATGCCTTCTTGCAGGAAAGTCCGATGATCGCGGTGAGCCGGCCGGCGCGG
>JAJZCY010000251.1 GCA_021828835.1 Acidobacteriota bacterium
GCCTTCGTCTTCATGCTGCTGGCCCAGATCTATCTGTCCATGGCGGTGGCGCACGAGCACTAGAGAACAGTGAACAGTGAACAGAGAACAGAGAACAGAGAACAGAGAACAGAGAACAGAGAACAGAGAACAGTTTCTCTTGTCGTAATATCTCAATTGCTTTCTGATCTCTGATCCCTGACTGATCTCTGAAGAGATTCCGCCGGAGGGGCTTCCGCTCCGGAACTACGGTAGGGCAGTAAGCGTGAGGGGGCCAAAGGAGCAAAGCAGCTCTCCATCTCAGCGATTGGTTTTCAGCCTCTGCACCGGTGAATCGAAATGCTCAACGCACCGGAGAGGAACTGAAAGTAGATAGCTGAGAGACGTTAGCTGACTTTTCTCCGGCACGGTGAGCCTCAACCACCCACTGGCTGCCAATTTTGCAGGAAGCAGGAGAACTATGCGGAAACTTCAGTATCTGTTCATGGCCCTGGCGGCGCTTTGCTTCGCCGTACCGGCCTTTGCGCAGAGCGGCGGCGCCACTGCGCCTCTTAACCTCATCCCCATCGGCGCCGGCCTGGGCATGGGCCTGGCTGCCGGCCTGTGCGGCATGGGCCAGGGACGCGCTGTGGGCTCGGCCTGCGAATCGCTGGCCCGCAACCCCGGAACCCGCGCCGGCATCATGCTGTTCCTGGTGCTCGGCCTGGCCTTCATCGAGTCGCTCACCCTGTTTACCCTGGTGATCGTGTTCGCCAAGATGTAGTCTGGCGTCACGCCCCATGCCAGCGGCCCCGCGGATTTCCGCGGGGCCGCTGGCTTTTGCCTGCTCCTGGCTGTCCTTCGCGCCTTTTGGCTCTCTCCGGGTTTGAGGCCGGAAGGCTGCGCGCGAACTCTCTGGGGGCCAAAGCAGCGTGGAGAGCGCGGCTCCTGCGGCACAATCGACCGGCTGCCGTGCAACTTTCTCGTCGCCGGAGGCCTGCACGTTGAGCGACCGGGGCGGTCTCGCGCAAAAGCAATGGGCGCCGGCCATGGCCGGCGCCCTGGAGCGGTTGGGGTGGATTACCGTTTCTTGCCGTGCGCGCTGTAGGAGGAGCTGACCTTCTCGCCAGCCTGCTGCAAAATGCCGGCGACCTCCGGGGCGAAGGGACCGTTCGGAGCCAGTTCCATGTACTTCTTGTAGGCGTCCAGGCAATCCGGCGGCAGAACAATCCGCTGCGTCTTGGGGTCGATGGTTGCATTCTGCACCAGCGCCTGACCCTTCAGGTAGTAGAGGATCGGGTCGTTGGGGTTGGCCTTGATGGCCTCATCCGCGGCCGCTGCCTGCGCCTTGGCGTTGCCCTGCTGGAAGAAGATGATCGCCTCGTTCTTCAGGAAGAGACCTGCCTGGGCCGGATCGGCCTGGGCAGCGGCATCATAGGCCGCATTGGCCTGCGGCACCTTGCCTGTCCGGGCGTAAACTTCGCCCAAACCTGCCTGCGCCACGCCCAGGATCTCAGCACGCGGCTTCTTGGACGCCTTCTCGAGATCGAGCGCCTTCTGGTAGGAGGTGATCGCCTGATCGTACTTCTGCAGGCCAGCCTCCGCATAGCCCAGGTTGGTCCAGAGGATCGGCTCATCCGGCTTGAGCTGGGTGTCTTTCGTCATCATCGTTTCGATATCGGTGTACTTGCCGGCCTTGATCTCCGCAACCTTGGCCTGCACCTGCGCCTTGGTGGCCGAGGCGCCAAGCTGCTGCGCCGCCGTCTGGGTAGCCAGATCGATATCGTGCTTATCGGCGGTGACGGCCTTCAGGTCGCCATTCAACTGCTTGATGATCTGATTGGCCTTCAGAGCGGAGGCATTTTCCTTCTTGATCTCCTCCAACTGCTTGCGCTGCTCCGGTGTCATCTTGGCCAAGTACTCGGGGCGGGTCATATCGATGTTCTGCTGGATGTCCTGCCCGGCGATGACCTTCACGTTCATGATCTCGTCGACCATCTGCCCCGGAGGTGTATTGGGCTCGCGATAAATAAGGCTATAGGTCCCAGGAGCCGCTTCGCCGCTGAAGTTGCCGTCGGAATCGACCGGAAACTCGTACTTGGGCTTAGGGGATCCGGGACTGGCCAGGCTCACGGTGCCATTGGTCTGAACCTGGCCGGTCGGATTGATTACCTGGCCGTGAATTTTGCCCATCTGCTGCGCAGGTTGCGCAGCCTGCTGTGCAAACGCGGGCGAAAGCGCGAACATCAGCAGGCCCAAGAGCGCGGGCACGGTCAGCCGAAGGGAAAGTCTATGTTTCATCGTGTTCTCCTTGGAGCGGCGCGAAAAATCAGGCCCGCTCATAAGTTCTTTTTCTTCTGCGAAAGCGCTGGCGCTTTTCGCCTGCTGCGCTGCTCCGGATCTGCGGTTGACGGCAATTCCCTGCGTCGCGTCCCTTCCGTTGGAGTTTCCGGAGCGGCGGCCGAGCCCATCTGAGCAGACTCCGGCCCGCAGCTTGACAGAAGCGTAGCCCCACCAAGTTAAATCCTCGCCATGCCGCCCGGCAAGGGCCGGCCCCTGTCGCTAACCTGCGGCTGCGCCCCCTTTGCATGGATAGAAACGAGGACTCCGGGAAAGTTGCTCTGTTGCTGCAACCGTGCCGCGCAACTCTCCGTCTTCGCCATGGTATTCGGATGCTGCGAAGACCTCCTGTGGCGCGTATCACACTCTAAAATCGGAGTATGACCTTGAACATTCGCAAGGCGGTCGCGGCTGACGTCCCGCAGATCCTTGCCTTCATTCGCGCCCTGGCCGAGTATGAGCGGGCGCCCCACGAAGTCTCCGCCACCGAGGCGGGCCTTTTGCGCGACGGCTTCGGTCCGCGCCCCTTCTACGACTGCCTGATCGCCGAGCTGGATGGCCAGCCGGCCGGGTTTGCCCTGTTCTTCTTCAACTACTCCACCTGGAAAGGAAGGCCGGGCGTCTACCTCGAGGATCTGTACGTGGACCCGCATCTGCGCGGGAAGGGAATCGGCAAGGCGCTGCTCCAGCGGGTGGCGGCATTTGCCCTGGAGAATGGCTGCCAGCGGCTCCAGTGGGAGGTGCTGGACTGGAATACCCCCGCGATCGACTTTTATCGCGCCATGGGAGCCGAGTTCCTGGATGAATGGCGGAACGTGCGCATTGGCGGCGAGGCGTTAGCCCGGCTGGCCGGAGCCGAAGCTGCTCAGACGCTGCCGACGGAGAGAGCTCATTGAAGGTTCGGGTGATTGGCGGAGGCTTGGCCGGCCCGGAGGCGGCACTGACGGCAGCACGCTTCGGGTGCGAGGTGGAGCTCTATGAGATGCGGCGCGTGGTGGAGGGAAAGCCGCTGCTCACGCCGGCGCACCAGACCACCGACTTCGGCGAGTTGGTCTGCTCGAACTCGCTTAAGAGCGAATCGCCGAACACGGCGCCCTGGCTGCTGAAGCAGGAGATGCGGCGCGCGGGGTCGGCCCTGCTGCGGATGGCGGACGCAACCGCGGTACCGGCAGGCCACGCGCTGGCAGTGGACCGCGTTGAGTTTTCGCGGCGCATCTCCGAGGCCATCGCGGCCGACCCGCGGATTCGGGTCATCCGCGAGGAAGTCACAAGCCTGGCCCAGGAAGAGGACCACACCAAGTACACCATTGTTGCGACTGGACCCTTGACCTCCGGCGCGCTCAGTCGGGAGATCGACCGCCTCACCGGCTCGGGGCACCTGGCGTTTTACGATTCGATCTCCCCGATTGTCGATGCGGAGACTATCGACATGGAGCGTGTCTACTTTGCCGCGCGCTGGGACAAAGGCACTGCCGACTATATCAACTGCCCCATGACGCGCGAGGAGTACGACCGGTTTTATGACGCGCTGGTGACAGCGGAGGCCGCGGAAGAAAAAGAGTGGGAGAAGCTGGAGTACTTCGAGGGATGCTTGCCCATTGAGGTGCTGGCGCGGCGCGGGCGTGACACGCTGCGCTTCGGGCCGATGAAGCCGGTGGGCCTGCGCGATCCGCGCACCGGCAAGACGCCCTGGGCGGTGGTGCAGCTGCGCAAGGAGAATCTGCGCGCCGACAGCTACAACCTGGTCGGATTTCAGAACCACCTGAAGTGGGGCGAGCAGGCGCGGGTGCTGCGCCTGATTCCAGGGCTGGAGAGCGCGCGGTTTCTGCGCTACGGCCAGATCCATCGCAATACCTACATCTGCGCGCCGGCGCTGATCGATGAATATCTGCGTCTGAAGGCCCACCCGCACATCGCGTTTGCCGGGCAGATCTGCGGTGTGGAGGGCTACACCGAGTCCATAGCAGCCGGCATGCTGGCCGGGATCTATGCGGCGGCGCTGGCGCGGGGCGTAGAGCCGAAGCCGGTTCCGCGCGGCACGGCGCTGGGCTCGCTGATGCACTACATCACCCACGCGGAGACGAAGAGCTTTCAGCCGGCCAATATCACCTTCGATCTGTTGGAGCCTCTGGAGGAAGAGACCCGGCGCAGAATACGCGATAAAAAAGAACGGCACCGGTTGCAGTGCGAGCGGGCGCTGGCGGCCTTCGAGGCGTGGTGGGGGGAACTGGAACCTGCGTTGCGCGCGGGCAGGGGCTGAAGGGGCGGCGGGAGAACACATCGAAGTGCAGCCAAGGAGCGTGTTCCGCGATGCTTTGTGGCTGCGAAGCTCTGGCCCGGCTAGATCAAGTTGGGCAGGTTGATCACGTTGAGCACAACCTGTAGCAGGACCACGGCGGCGGCAGCGTAAAGCGCCATGCGCGCGCGCGGAGACTCGAACGCATCCGCGAAGACGCCGCCGATGAAGGTGAGCCAGAAGGGAATCGACCACAGCCAGGGGCTGCCCGGCGCACCCGTCATCACCAGCCACATGAGCACCGCGGCGCACAGCAGCGGCGCGGTGTTGCCGAAGAAGCGCGCTTTCGGCAGGCCCAGATACAAGAAGAAGGCCGCGGCCGCCGCTACGGTGATGCCGGCCTCGGGGAGAGAGGCAAAGAAGTGCTGGGCGGGCTGGAGGGAGAACCACAGGAATCCCGCCGAGGAGCGGAAGACGTAGCTGTAGGCATCGGGCGAGAAGCCGTAGCAGGCGAAGACCAACAGCAGTGCTCCCAGACAAGCCAGGAGCACGATGGGCAGCGATTGGCTGCGATGGCCCTCGGCGATGTAGACCATGAGGACAAGCCCCAGCAGCGCCGCCACCGGCAGCGCTGCGATATGGGCAGCGGCGGCCAGTCCGAAGACCAGGGTGAGGAGCAGAATGCGGGGACGCCATCTGTGCTGTGGTCCCTGCATGGCGTGAGCCACCCCGATGCAGGTGTATACGCCGCCATATACCCCGATCGCGGCGAAGACCTCCGGCGAAGGCTCCAGACAGGCATGGAGAATGGCGGGACAGAAGCAATAGAGCGCGAGCGCGACATAGCCGCCGAGGTTTCCATAGAGCCGGCGCGTCACCCACCATACTGCGCCCCCCAGGATGCAGCCCCCCAGCAGGAAGGGCAGGCGCAGCAGCAGCAGTATGTGGGTCATCTGGTGGCGCAGTTCCCAGGTGCT
>JAJZCY010000252.1 GCA_021828835.1 Acidobacteriota bacterium
AGATTCTGCCCGCCTTCGCGCTGGGGCTCGGCTTCGTGGCACAATTCCTTCTGAGCGCCGCGCGCGAGTTCAAGCCGCAACTGCGCCGGTATGCGGCCGCGGCCCTCTTCGTACTGGTAACGCTGAATGCGTGGGCTATGGTGCGGCAGCGGCCGCTGGTCTATGTGGAAGGCACGCTCAACAAGCATGCGCGCGCCAGCTTCGACCGTGAGATTCCCCCGGCATTGCGCGCGCTGCTGGCCGCTTGCCCCAGCGGCGCGGTGCTGATGAACACCTCGGCAAATCCCGAACTGGTGGCGCTCACCGGCATCCCGCTCCGGCAGACCATCAACGAAAGCGATCGCTGGATCTACCGCCAGGCGCTCGCCGCGCCGGCCGGTCATGCGGCTATCGTGCTGGCCTTCGATGGCGATGAGGTCGATGCCGCAGTCAAGGCCCACCCTGCCGGCCTGCGCGCGGTGAGGCATTTCACGGCGCAGAAGCAGCCGTCCGGAACCCTCTACCTCACGCCCCTCTGCAATGGCGGCGGACAGTGAATCAGCGGTGGTAGCATCGGGCAAGGAAGGATCGATGCACGCTCTCGCCGGCGGTTCCCTTCCCATACCTGGAGGAAGCTTGATCCCGTTCACCAAGGCGCATGCCTGCGGCAACGATTTTCTGATTGTGGCGCAGGAAAAGACAAAGCTGACTGAGATCGATTCCAAGGCCGAACTGGCGCGGCGTCTGTGCGCGCGCAACACCGGCATCGGCGCCGACGGCGTGGAGTTCTTTGCCTGGACCGGACCGCGCGCCGGCCGCATCCGCCTGCATAACGCCGATGGCTCCGTGGCCGAGATCAGCGGCAACGGCACCCGCTGCGTTGCCGCCTGGATGGCGGAGACGCTGGGTTCCAGGCCGGGCGATACCCTCGAGATCACCACCGACGCTGGACTGCGCATCTGCCGCATCGACGCGGTGCGCACCGAAGGCGAGTTCTCCGTGGATGTCTCGACGGACATGGGCGTGCCCAGCGTTGCTCCGCACACCGTGCGCCTGGCCAGCGGCGAAGATGTCACCGGCATCGAAGTCTCCATGGGCAATCCGCACTTCGTCATCGTGGTGGATCATCCAGAGTTCACAGTGGCCGGTAAGCCTTGGCAGACCATCGGCGCCGAGATCTGCTTCCATCAGGATTTTCCCCACCAGACGAATGTCGAGTTCGTGCGCGTCGTGGATGAGCGGGCGGTGGAGATTCGCATCTTCGAGCGCGGCGTTGGACCGACCACCTCCTCAGGCACCGGCACCTCGGCGGCGGCCACGGCTGCGCTCTCACTCAAAGGCTGCCTCTCGCCGCTGACCGTGGTCTCGCCCGGCGGCCCGCAGACCGTGCAATGGCAAGGGCCCGGCACAGAACTGCTGCTCACCGGACCGGCAACCCTCATCGCCCGCGGAGAGGCCTGGTAGCAGTGGCTGTGCGTACGCTCAAGCTCCATAAGCCCCCGGCGCTCGCCGCCGATGCCGCGATCAGCATCGTTGCGCCCGCATCGTTTGCCCTGGACGAACGCGTGAAAAACGGCCTGGAGGCGCTGCGCGCGCACGGCTTTACTCCATCTCTTTGCAGCAACGCGCTGGAGCGGGGACCGCTCTATTTTGCCGGATCGCCGCAAAAACGCATTCACGATCTGCACGCGTCCTTCGCGGATGAAACCACCGGCGCGGTGATGTGCCTGCGCGGCGGCTACGGCTCAAACTACCTGCTGGACCGGCTCAACCTCGCGCGCATCGCCGCGCATCCCAAGCCATTCTTTGCCTACAGCGACCTGACCGGCGTGCAGCTCTACCTCCTCGACCGCATCGGATTGCCCGCCTTTCACGGCCCCATGGCCGCCGCCGATTTCTTTCTGGAAGACGGCGTGCACCTGGAAAGCTTTCGCGCGGCGATCGAAGGCCGCCCCTACTGTGTGGGCGCGGCCGAAGGTCTGCGCACACTCCAGCCGGGCACGGCCAGCGGCACCCTCTACGGCGGCTGCCTCAGCATTCTGGTCTCGCTGCTGGGCACCCCCTGGGAGCCGCGCACCGAGGGCAAGCTGCTCTTCCTCGAAGACGTGGGCGCCAAGCCGTACCAGGTGGACCGAATGCTGTGGCAACTGCGCAAAGCCGGCAAGCTGAAGGGGCTGCGCGGCATCGTCTTCGGCGAGATGCTCAACTGCACGTCCAACGGCGCTTCGCCCAGTCTGGTCGAAGACGCCATCCTCAGCGCGCTCGACGGGTTCAAGGGACCGATCGCCATCGGACTGCGCAGCGGCCATGTCTCGCGGCAGAACGTAACGCTGACCTTCGGCGTCGAGGCAAAGCTGGAAGCGCGGAAGCAGGCGTGGCTCGAGATCCTTGAACCCGCAGTTTCCCCCCTGGACCAATAAACTAGAGACAAGCATTCCGCGCGAGCGATCCTGAAAGGGCTTCTACCATCTTGACTCCGGTTTCCAGGCATATTCATCTGAGCGGCATCTGCGGCACGGCCATGGCCTCGCTGGCGGGCCTGTTGCAGTTGCAGGGGCATCGCATCACCGGGTCCGACAAGGCGGCCTATCCGCCCATGAGCGACCTGCTGCGCGGGCTGGGAATTCCCGTGGCCGAGCCGTACGCGGAGGCGAACCTCACCCCGCGGCCCGACCTCGTAGTCATCGGCAACGCCCTTTCGCGCGGCAATCCCGAGGTGGAGCGGGTCCTCGACGAGCGCATTCCCTTTACCTCGATGGCGGCGCTGCTGCACGACGAGTTCCTGAAAGGCCGCGAGTCGCTGGTTGTCGCTGGTACGCACGGCAAGACCACCACCACCAGCATGCTGGCCTGGATCTACCAGACCGCGGCGCAGCACAAGCCGGAACTGGAGCCGTCCTTCCTCATCGGCGGCGTGGCCGAAAACTTCGGCAGCAGCTTTCAGCTTCGGCCCACCAAGACTTTCATCGTGGAGGGCGACGAGTACGACACCGCCTTCTTCGACAAGGGCCCCAAGTTTCTGCACTACTTTCCCGACGGGCTCATCCTCACCCATGTCGAGTTCGACCACGCCGACATCTACGCGGATCTCGATGCCGTCAAGACCGCCTTCAAGCGGCTGGTCAACCTGGTGCCGCGACGCGGACTCATCGTCGCCTACGACGCCAGCGAGAATGTGAGCGAATGCGTGGAGAAGGCGCTCTGCCGCGTGCAACGCTACGGGTTCAGCGATTCCGCCGACTGGCGCATCCGCAATCTGCGCTACGACTCCGGCACGATGCGCTGGGAAGTTTGGCACGCGGGCGCGCTGTGGGCCGAGCTCGCCATGCGCATGGCCGGCGAGCACAATGCCCTCAATGCCACCGCGGCGGCCGCGCTCAGCTTCGGACAGGGCGTCAGCAAAGAAGCAATCGTCGCCGCCCTGGCCAGTTTCAAGAGCGTGAAGCGCCGCCTGGAACTGCGCGCCGAGGTCGCCGGCATTACGATCATCGAAGACTTCGCGCACCATCCCACGGCCATCCGCGAGACGCTGCGCGCGCTGCGCTCGGTCTATCCCGGCGCGCGCCTCTGGGCGGTTCTGGAACCGCGCTCGAACACGCTGCGGCGCAAGGTACTCGAGGCCGACCTGACGGCGAGCCTGGCCACGGCCGACCGAGTGGTTCTGGCCGGGGTCTACCAGCAGCAGCGCATTCCCGACGCCGAACGTCTGCACCCCGAGGATGTAGTGACCGCGCTCAACCGCCAGGGCACGCCTGCCGAACTGCTCGACGGCGCCGATGCCATCGTGGCCGGAATCGCGCCGCAGCTCGCATCCGGCGACGTGGTCGCCATCCTCTCCAACGGCGGCTTCGACGGCATCTACGACAAGCTGCCCGCGCGGCTGCGCGAACGCTTTCCAGAGGAACGCTAGGACGCCGCTATGCTCTGGGCCCTGCTGATGATCGCCACGTTTATCGTGCTGGGCATTCCGGCGGCGATCATCTTCTTTCCCTGGGCTCTGATCACCGGCAACGCCACGCCCCTCTATCGGGTCTCGATGCGCATCGCGCGCGCCGGCCTGCGCATGGCGCGGGTGCGGATCAAAGTCGAGGGCCGCGAGCGGATTCCCGCCAACACCGCCTGCATCTTCATGGCCAACCATGTGTCGAACCTGGATCCGCCCGCGCTCTTTCCGGTGCTGCCGGGGCGAACCTCGGCCTTTCTGAAGCGCTCGCTGATGTACATCCCGGTGCTGGGCTATGGCTTCCGGCTGGGCGAGTTCATTCCCGTGGACCGCGCCGGGCGCGTGGAGAGCGCGCAGCAGAGCGTGGCCGCAGCAGGGCAGGTTCTGGCCAAGGGACTGCACATCACCACCTTCGTCGAGGGCACGCGCTCCCCCGACGGACGCATGCTGCCCTTCAAGAAGGGACCGTTCTACCTGGCCATGGAGACGGGCGCGCCCTGCGTGCCGGTGTCGATCTACGGAACAGAGAAGCTCATGCCCAAAGGCAGCATGGCCATCCGGCCGGGAACCGCGCACATCGTCTTTCATGCGCCGCTCGATCCGGCATGCTTTGCCACGCGCGAGGAGCTGATGGAGGCCGTGCGCGCCGTCATCGCCTCGGGGCTGCCGGAGCGGATGCGCTAGCCTGCGAGTCTCCGAGATCTCGGAATCGATGCACAGAGCGGCCAATAAGCCGTTCCCTGAGACGGCAGACGAGATCGTTCCTTCATACAGCGCTTGAACTTTTCGCCTGAGGCGCCTCGCCCTAAAAGTTCTTTAGGCTTTCGATGGCCTGGAGAATCCGCTCGGGCTGGGGCAGAATCACGTCTTCGAGGATGGGCTGGTAGGCCACGAAGGTATCCATGGCGGCGACGCGGCGCACCGGGGCGTCCAGATCTTCGAAGAGCTCATCGGCGATGCGGGCGGCGATCTCCGCGCCATAGCCCCAACTCAGCATGTCCTCGTAGGCCACGAGCGCGCGGCTGGTCTTGCGCACCGAGGTGGCGATGGCCTCCCAGTCATAGGGGCTGAGGGTGCGCAGGTCGAGAACCTCGACCTCGATACCCTGCTTGCGTTTCGCCTGCTCGGCGGCCTGCAAGGCACGCGGCACCACCGCGCCGTAGGTCACGATCGTCATGTCCGTGCCAGGACGAACGATCTTGGCCTTGCCGAAGGGAATGGCAAAGTCGGGGCCGGGGTACTCGGCGCGGCCGTAAGCCTCGCGATAGAGGCGCTTGTGCTCCAGAAACATCACCGGGTCATCGCAGCGGATGGCGGTGCGCAGCAGTCCGTTGGCATCGAGCGCATTCGACGGAAACACGACACGCAGCCCCGGAATGTGGGTAAAGATGCTCTCGCCGCACTGGGAGTGATAGATGGAGCCGCCGGTCAGATAACCGCCGATGGCGACGCGGACCACCGCGGGCGAGGCCCAGGCGCCGTTCGAGCGCCAGCGCATGAGCGGCAGCTCGTTGCGAAGCTGGTGCATCGCCGGCCAGATGTAGTCGAAGAACTGGATCTCGGTAACCGGCTTC
>JAJZCY010000253.1 GCA_021828835.1 Acidobacteriota bacterium
GCCTGCCCGGCGATGGCCACCAGATGATGTCGGAGAAGAACAGCGCGGGGATCGCCAGGTACTTCATGCAGTGGCTCGATAAGAACGTCCACTGAGGCGCCAGGGATCTGCCGCGAGTGAATATGATTGAAAATAAATAACTTATGTGGATTCTGGGCAGCACCTCTCTTTTCCGTTTACCACAATTCGGTGCGGAGGGGGTGGGTAGGGGTATTTTTTTCCGGCTTGGGCGGCGCGGAGGTTCTCTGCGTCGAGCCCCGCTCTCCTCTGCGACCATGGTGCGCCTTTTGGGGAGAATTCCTCGCAAAGGATGGAGGAATTTTTCTCCCCGTACGGGCGTTCGCACGTGCGCTCTGCTTCCGCGGCCGCGTGGAGCGTGCGGATCTAGCGGGAGGGCAACCGGTCGGGAACTGCATGCTCACGCGGCGGGGCGGAGCGATCGTAGCCTTTTACGGGCGGCGTGCGCGGCGGGTAGGTCACCGAGGGCCAATGCTGTTCCGGAACCCATTTCCCATGGACTTGTACAGCCTCGACAGACGCGCCGCAGACCTGGCAGGTGTGGACCGCCCATTGCTCTCGGTTTCGGTTTCGGGTAAGGACTTCCTGCAAGTCATCGCTGAGCTGTCCATCGCACGGCTTTACGGGTGTTGGCATCATTTTCCTTTCATCAGGATTAGATGCGCCAAAACCCTGTTTTTACCTCAAACATGCGCGGGAAGTGCGGAGGAATTCCCGCAGCCGGGTTGCCTGGCCTGGCACATTCTTTGCGTGCATCGTTTCGCACGAGGGAAGGTTTGTCCGATTCCTTATCTGCTGGCGAAAAACAAGTCGGGCAATCCCCGCTTGAGGCACCATGATTCTCCGCAATCTAAGTCGAGTCGTTGCCCCACTTGGCGCCCCATGAGACAACCTGCGTGAGGCTACCGGAGCATCCTAGCCCGCTGAGGTAATTACCTTCTGGGGGCTATCCATGGTCTCAAGTTTGTACGGAGCACGACGGTCTCTGTGCGTGCTGACCTTCCTTCCTCTTCTGTTATCCGGTTGCGGCAGCGGCAGCCATCAGCCGTTGCCCGGAAATCCGAGCGGTCCATCGAATCCGCCGACCGGTTCGAGCGGTTCGGCCTCGACTGCATTTTCTGTCAGCAGCATCACGCCTGCGCCCGGCACCACCGGGGTCGCGCTGAACACTCCCATCAAGATCGTGTTCTCGTCGGCGGCCGATGCCTCGACCGTGAACACCACAAACATCCAGGTGATGGACCCGAAGGCGGTCTCCGGCGCGGTTGCGTACGATGCAAGCACGAGCACCGCAACGTTTACGCCCTCCTCCGCGTTGGTGGCCAACTCCACCTACACGGTGCGCGTGAGCGGGGTGACCAGTTCCACGGGAACCGGCCTGGCGAGTCCGTTCACCTCGAATTTCTCGACCTCGGCTGCTTCTTCCTCCGGTGGTTCGACAGGCGGCAGCGCGCAATTCACGGTTCTGCATACCTTCGAAAATACCGATGGGGCCAATCCCAACGCGGCGTTGATCGAGGATGCTTCGGGAAACCTGTACTCCACGACGCAATACGGCGGCAAATATCAAAACGGGACGGCCTTCAAGCTGACGCCCTCCGGAACCCTGACGACGCTGCACCAGTTCGGCTATCCCTCCACCGACGGCGCGCAGCCGATGGCGCCACTGGTTGCCGATGCAAACGGAAATCTGTACGGCACCACCTATGTCGGCGGCAAGCTCTGTGAAGGCAGTAACAGTGGCTCGGCTGGGTGCGGCGTGGTGTTCAAGATCGATCCAGCGGGCAATGAGAGCATCCTCTACAGCTTTGGCACCAATCCGCAGGACGGCGCCAATCCTCCCTCGGGGCTCATCCTGGACTCGGCAGGCAATCTCTACGGAACCACCTTGTCCTGGAATCTGCACTCGACCGCTTATGAGATTTCACCTTCGGGCGCCGAGACGATTCTGCACTCCTTCCCTGGCGGAAGCGACGGCATCCTCCCGTATGGCTCGCTGGTGATGGACGCTTCCGGCACGCTGTGGGGCACGACATCCGCCGGCGGAGGGACTTCCGCCTGCGTCAGAGGCTGCGGTACGGTGTTCAAGCTGCAGCACACCAGTTCTGGCTGGACGGAGACCGTGACCTACCAGTTCACAGGGGGAAAAGATGGTGGGGTACCGTACGCCGGCCTCACCTACGATCCTGTCCACCAGGTGTTCTACGGAACCACGCGTCTCGGAGGCACCGGAACCGCCAGCGACTGCACCTATGACAACCAGACGCTCGGGTGCGGCGTGGTGTTCAAACTCGACGCTACCGGCACCAAGGAAACCGTCCTGCACGATTTCAGCGGACAGGCCGACGGAGGCTGGCCGCGCGCCAACCTGCTGCTCGACTCCTCCGGCAATCTCCTGGGCACCACGACGATCGGCGGAGATTTGAGCTGTCCGCACGCCAATGGCTGCGGCACGATCTTTGAAATCACCCCGAACGGCCAGTTCTCCACACTGCACACCTTCGCCGGCGGATCCGATGGCGGGGTGCCACGAGGCGCGCTGCTCCAGGACAAAAACAACCCGTCGGTCTACTATGGCACTACCGCAGCCGGCGGCGATCCCAAATGCCAGACGCAATACGGCGACGGGCCGGGTTGTGGCGTCGTTTTCAAACTAACGCACTAGGTGGACCGCACACCTCCTCGTGTGCAATGAAGGCAGCGCCCGGGACGCTACAGACAGCGTCCCGGGCGTCGCCTGGCTAGGCGGCCTTTCTTCGCCATGACTCGGGCATTTGGACCGGGCGCAATGCTGCTCCAAGCCGCGCCACGTACACTGTTTCCACATGCTCGCTGCCCTGCTTGCCGCGCCCATTCCCGCACCTTCGAATCCGCTGGCCCATTGGCAACTCGCGGCCGGGTATCTGGTGTTCGGCATCAGCTATCTGGTCTTCGCGGTTGGCAAGTTTCCGGGGCTCAAGATCGACCGGCCGGGCATGGCGATCATTGGCGCGGTGCTGATGGTGGCCTTTGGCGTGGTCAGCGCCGGGGACGCGCTGCACTTCATCGACTTTGCCACGCTGGTGCTGCTCTTCTCCATGATGCTGGTGGTCGGCTGCCTGCGCATCGCCGGCTTCTTTGACTGGATCACCGATCATCTGGTGGCGCGGCTGACGCCCGGCAATCTGCTGCCGGCTACGATCTTGATCACAGGCGTCCTGGCCGCGTTTTTCGTGAACGACATCATCTGCCTGGTGATGGTGCCGTTTGCCCTGACCGCCTCGCGCCGGTTGGGACTGAAGCCGCTGCCGTACCTGCTGGCGGTTGCCACCGCCTCCAACATCGGCAGCGTGGCGACCATCACGGGGAATCCGCAGAACATGCTCATCGGGTCGTACTCCGGCCTGAGCTACCGCACCTTTCTGGGCCATCTGGGGCCGGTGGCATTGTTCGGACTCGTGTTGGACTGGCTGGTGATCCGCTGGCTGTGCGGTCCGGCGCAGGCTGGTCGCAAAGACAACGACGCGGCGGGCCTGGGGCACCCGGGCGAGGATGAGGCAGGCCTGGGGCGCTCCACCATTCAACTGCGCGCGCTGCGCAAGCCGGCGATTGTGATTGTGCTGGTGCTGGCGGGGTTTCTGGGCGGCGTGCCGCCGGCCATGGTGGCCGCCCTTGGCGCCGCGCTGATGCTGATTACCCGCACCCGCGAGCCGCGGCAAGTCTACGACGAGGTGGACTGGGGGCTGCTGGTCTTCTTTGTGGGGCTGTTCATGATTGTGGGCGGCGCCGAACGCGCCGGGCTGAACTACGATCTGTCGGAGATCGCCGCGCGGCTGAACTTGCAGAACCCCGGCATCCTGACCGGCATCGCCGCGCTGTTCTCCAACATAGTCAGCAACGTACCCGCGGTGATGCTGCTCAAGTCGCTGATTCCGGCCTTTCACCATCCGCGCACCGGGTGGCTGGTGCTGGCCATGGCCAGCACACTGGCCGGCAACCTGACGATCACCGGCTCGGTCGCCAATCTGATCGTGGTGGAGCGGGCACGCGATGAGGTTCACATCGGCTTCTGGGACTACTCGCGGGTCGGCATTCCGGTCACGCTGCTCACGCTGGCCGTGGGCTGGGCCTGGCTGCTGTGGGTGCGCTAGGGCTCCGGCAATCTAATCAGGCTTCGGGCTCCACTTCTTCCCGGGCGCCTTCGTGCAGGCGCTGGTCGGCAGAGGCCGATGCATCCCCTGAAACCGCGTAGGCCACGGCCGCTCCAATCAATGCGGGAATCAGGTAGGCGTGCCCCCCGGTCGCTTCGGCCATGAAGACCACCGCCGCCAGCGGCGTCTTGTAGCCGGCAGAGATAAAGGCCGCCATGCCCACCGCGGCGTATAGATCGGGCTGGGCACTGTGTACGATGGACTGCGCGAAGGCGGTGCCGATGGCGGAGCCGGTGAGGAAGAGCGGCACGAACATGGCGCTGACACCGCCGACGCCGAGGGTAAACAGCGTGGCCGCCAGCTTGAGTCCGCCGAAGACCAGCAGTTGGCCGGAGCTGTGGTGCTGGTTGAGCACCATGCGCACCGCGTCGTAGTCTGCGCCCAGCGGGGTGAGCACGCCGGGATAGATGGACACGAAGAGGAGGCCGCAGAGGCCGGTGAGCGCGCCTCCCAGGGTCATCTTGAACCAGTGCGGGGCGCCCCAGCGCACGCAGAACTTGCGCGCGCGGCGGAAGGTGATGACGAAGATCATGGCCACGACGCCGATGATCAGGCCCAGCAGCGCGCTCCAGTAAAGATCGTGGCGGGTGTAGATGTTGGCGCCGACAAACTGGAAGAGCGGCTGCGCGCCGAGAAAGGCGCTGAGCGTGACGTAGGAGATTACGGAGGCGATCAGCGAGGGCACCAGCGCCTCGTGGGCCAGGTCGTCGCGGTAGGGCATTTCCAGCGCGAAGACGATGCCGGTGAGCGGGGCGCGGAAGACCGCCGACATGCCGGCCGCGGCGCCGCAGATCAGCATGATGCGCCGGTCGCGAGCGGTGAGGCGCAGGCGCCGCAGCTTGGACCACAGGTAGGAGCCGATGGCGCCGCCGCCGTAGATGCTGGGCCCCTCGAGGGCTGCGCTGCCGCCAAAGCCCACGGTGGCGACGGCGGCAACGATCTTGGGCAGAAAACTGCGCAGCTCCATCTTGCCTTCGTGCTCGTGATAGGAGCGGATGACCTCTTCGGTGGAGTGAACGTCGGGGTCCGGCGTCAGGTACTGCATGAGGAGGCCGGCGATGAGAAAGCCCAGCGCCACCCCCGGAATCATCGCCCAATGATTGCGGATGAAGAAGCCCATCACCGCCGGGCCGACTTCGTTGAGGATCACGATGACGAGGCCGGTGATGAGAAGGCCGGTAATGACGCCCACGATAGGCGCCACAATCAGCCACTTGCGCAGATCGCGGGCAAAGGTGTGCTTCAGATCTTCGCGCACCGGTTGCAGC
>JAJZCY010000254.1 GCA_021828835.1 Acidobacteriota bacterium
TCTACAAAGATGCCGAACCGGCATCTTTGCCCCCAACGCGTCTATTTGTAATCTGCGATAGGCACACGTCCGTACCAGGTGCCACGGAAGCCGGCCCGGTCGTCAAACCAGGACATGTGCACAAAATCGGGACCTACGGCCACGCTGATGAAGTCGCTTCCGAGATTCGACAGGCTGCGGCGGAGCGAGATGCCTGGGGAGATAGCCGTGCTCACTTTGTAGGCTGCGCTAAACGTCCTCCCCCCGTCGTGCGAGAGCGCGGAACAAATCTCGAACTTTTGCGGCAGATCATGGAAGACGCGCGGCTGGGTCCATTGGGAAGGAGGCCCCTTGTCGCCCGCAGGCTGCCGCGGATACGGATGCGGGTCCGGATAGAGCGCCCGCCAGGCAAGCGCCAGAACTCCTTTGGGGCTATAGCTCGCAGTCAGCATGGCGACGGTGGTTCCCGAAGGCCCCTGGATGCTCGGCGAATGCGTCCAGGTCTTGCCGGCGTCCTGGGTCAAGTAAGCTTCGACAGAATCGCCCGTTGCATAGAAGACAGAGAATTCGCCTTTCCTGGTGGGGTTGGCGGCTACGATCATGCCGCCAGGTCCGAAGCCGGTATGCTTCGGTGCAGGAGCAGGAATCAGGTGCCGGTCAAAGCTCTTGCCCTGATCAGTGCTGGCGCCGAAGACACGGCAGGGACATTTGGCATTGAGTGAGGCGGGCACGCTGCTCGCGATGTAGGCAGTACCCATGATGCCGTTTGCCGCATCGTAGCCAGGGCCGAATCCGGGCCACTCCGGTGAGTCTACGGCATAGACCATACCCCAGGTGCGGCCGCGATCTTTCGAAACACGGAACGTGGTTTGATAGTGAGGCGGGTCGGCGGCCATGCTGTTGCCGTTCAGATAGATGTAGCCGGTGGAAAGGTCAACTCTGATCTGCGGCCGGTCGCCCTGCGATCCTTGCTCAGCGTAGGAGACGAAAGGTCCGAGGATCTGCTTGGGCATGTAGGAGTGCATGATCTGGACGGGATCGCTGAAGGTGTGCCCTCCATCCGTAGACCAGATGATTGCAGAGCCTCCGTAGTCTTCAGTGTCTCCGCCGGTCACCTGATTGATTGCTTCCTGATCTCCTGGATTTTCGGGAAAATGCGCTTCGCAGCCCAGAATCATGGTGCCATCGGCGGCAAACGCGGAGAATGGGTCGAGGCAGCGATAGCGATGGAAATACGCCCGCATCGGATCTTCCATGACGGTCCAGGTCAAACCGCGATCTCGCGTCCAGGCAAATTCCGTGATAGTTGCCCGGGGGGTTCGCTCGAATTCGCGCTCGTTCTGTTGAAACTTGCCTTCGTTCTGGTTCTGTTGACACATGGCGGCAACGGCAATTTCATTGGGATTGAGCGGATTGACGGAAACCTGCGATTCGCCGCACCCACGCGTGGCCGAGCCCATCAAAAGATACTGCTCCGGCACGATCTGGGTATCCGGCTTGGCGCTCGCGTTGGTTTCCTGTCCAGAGAGATAGATGGGGCCGCTATCGAAGATCTGGGCGTGGGCCGCGCCCATAGCTAAAGCTGAGACCAAGGCAAAAGCGCAGAGGCGGGAGAGAATTCCGCGGATTCGATTCGATAACTTGATTGGAGCCTTCTCGGCCATTTCACTGTACTTTTTCAGATTTCTGATATTTTCTCTCATCCCTTCACCTCGTCAGGGCGGATCTTTTGGTGCATTCCAGAGTGAATCCAGTTGGAGAAGATACTCACTGCCGAGAAGGTCTCAATGCGGCGCCGGTTCAGTTGAGAGCGCCTGTGCGATACCTGCCTCGGCAAGCGGCGCCATGATGGCGAAGCCCTTGGGATTGGGGTGCACGCCATCGGGGCTAAGGTCGGAGCGCAGGCCGCCGTTCTTATCGACCATTGCGTCGTAATAGTCCACGTAAGGGAAGCCGCGGCGCGCTGCATAGGCGTGAATCCATTTGTTCAGTTCAACGATTTTGGCGGAGGGATCGATTCCCGGATGCCACCAAAAGGACTTGGCGGGCAACACTGAGCACAGAACAACGCGGATGCCGTTTGCGGTGGCAAGGTCGCTCATGGACTGGAGATTGGATTCAGTATCTTGCAGACGCATCGGTCCGGTATTTTCCGCAAGATCATTGGTGCCGGCGAGGATGACGACAACCTTAGGCTTCAGATCAATCACGTCCTGGCGGAATCGCACCAGCATCTGGGGTGAGGTCTGACCCGAGATACCACGATTGATGTAGGGCTTGCCAGGGAAGAATGGCGCGGGCTCTGGCATGGACGGATTCAGACGCTTGCCCCAGATTTCGGTGATGGAATCGCCCATAAATACAACCCTGGTTTCGTTGGTAGCGGGAGGGGGCAACGCTGCGTCCGCGGCCTGGTACTTCTTCAGATCTGCCCAATCCGTGCGCATCTGTTCTTCATGTGCTTGCTGTGCGCGCGCCATCTGCTCGGGAGTCATCCGGGCAAAGCTTGGCGTCCGGGCAGGAGTGGTGGTTTGACTGAGCAGGTGAGGCGCACCCAAAACAGTTGCGCACACTGCGACTGCCAGGGCGGTGAGCGTTCGGTTTGCGTTCTTCATCGTCATCCTCTCGATGGCAGTGATTCCAAGATGAAAAGCCAAGGCCGGGGGATCTTCCCCCGGCCTGGAATGGTGTGGACTACTTGTAGGCGCTCAAGGGCACTTTGCCAAACCATGTCCCTTCGAAGCCGGAGCGGTTATCGCCCCAGACCGCATAGAGATAGTCGGCGTCGATATCGAGCGACGAGAGATCGTCGCCGAACATGAAGTTTCCACGGATCCGGTTATAAGTCGGCGAGACCTCATGGCTCACCCGCACCGTCTTGAAGCTACGCGCGTGATCGAGTGAGACGGCGGACCAGAGATCGAAGCTCCCGCCTGGATACATTGCTTTCCAGATGAACCCGAGATTCCCCTGGGGCGAATACTTCATGGCGACGTGACCAACGTAGTCGCCCGAAGGCAATTGAGCCACGGTGACCGGCGGCTGCCAGTTTTTGCCGCCATCTTCGGTCAAGGAGAGCATGATCCGTCCACCCTTGATCTGGGCAACCGCATATCTGCCTTCCTGGGTGGGATCGGCGGAGACCAGCACTCTGGTTCTGCGGAACATGAATCCCATGCCGGGGGCGGCTGCGGGGGAGTCGTCCTTGGGTAACTGGGGAAGAACGGTGTAGTGGAAGGTTTTTCCGTCGTTCTCGCTCAACCCGAGAACTGTGCAGGGGCATTTTGCGGCATCCGGACCAGGGACCTTGGATGCGCTGTAAGCCACCACCAGGTGACCAAATGCGGCGCTGAATCCGCCGACGCCGGCGAATGCGCCGCCGGGATATTCGTCGTTGTCCATCGGATAGATCACGCCCCAGGTGCGGCCGTCGTCGTGAGATGCGCGGATGAAGGTGCGGCTCCGCGCCTCGGTGGAGGGCGGATAGCCTTCATATCCCTTGCTGGGAATGTTCGGATTCTCTGGTGGGCGCTTCACCGTCTTGGGATCGACGGTCCATGCCAAGCCGCTTCCGCTCACGTAGATGGTGCCGGTGGAGGCGTCCGCAATAAAGACGGGCCGATCCCAGGGGGAGGCCTGTTCGAGGACCGGGTGCACCGTGGGCGCATAGAGCGAGGGCGAGAGGGCAGGATGTACCCAGACCGGATGACTCCAGGTTCTGCCATGATCTTTGGACCACTCGATGGCCGATCCGCCGTGATAAAAGTGGGCCTCGCCGTTGGGCGCATAGCCCTGGGCGTAATCGGCAGCACCGCGGTTCAAATAGGCAAGGCAGCCCATGTACAGTGTTCCGTCGGGGCCGGCGCCCGCGAAGGAATCGCTGCAGCGATTCTTGTCATAGATCTTTCGCAAGTCATCCTGGCTGAAGGTCCAGGTGTTGCCGCCGTCGTGGGAGACAGCGATATCCGTGCGCGAGCCGTCGGGTGTGGAGAGTTCCTTGATGCGCAAGGCGGTGCGGGCTGGCGTGACCTGGAAAGGCGGTCCGGTGCGCGGCAGCGGCACTTCGCCATCGGGCAAACGGTTCAGCGTCGCCATCGCGACCACAATAATGTTCTTGGGATCCTTGGGGTTGACGAAGACCCATGGCTCACCTGCTCCACGATTAGGGCTCCCCAGCAGGAGGTACTCATCGGACTGGGGGGCCGGCGGCTTCTGCGCAGTTAGGAAAGGCGCTGAAAAGGCAACGCAGCAGGCGCTCACAACGGTCCAGCGAAATGATTTTTTCAACATGGGTTCTCCTTCAAGTTTCTGACTCCTGACGACCACCGTGGCTGCGTGCAAGCCGGTGCAGGCCATTCCGCCGGATGAACTCACGTCTCTGCGGGGGCAATGACTTGAGCGGCGTGGCTGTACTTCAGCCGTCATGGTTTCGACCTGTGCGATCGCGCTGGGTTGCCGCGGTAGCGCAGGCTGCTTGCTCTTATGCGCTCACCTTGGTATTGCCGGGACTGCCAAGATTCAGAATCTCCTCCAGGCGATCCCGGGATATGACCGGCGTGGCGCCCACCTGCGTAGCCACCCATGAGGCAAAGCTGTTGGCGGCAACGCTCATCTGTTCCAGCGGCCGCCCCTGCATCCAATAATGGGCTACACAGGCGGTAAAGGCATCTCCGGCGCCGATGGCGTCCGCAACCTGAACGCTCAACCCGGCATGACGGACGACTTCCGTTGCAGAGACTAGAAGGCTGCCGCGCGCGCCCTTGGTTACGCAAACCAGCTCGAGATCAAACTTGCGGCGCAGGTTGGCCGCACGCTCTTCTTCGCTCGCACCCTCGATGGCGAGCAGAGCCGACACCCGAATCAGTTCGGCGTCGTTCAGTTTGAGGACGTTAGCAATTTGGAATGACCTGCGCAGCGTCTGGGCGGTGTAGAACGGTTCGCGCAGGTTGGCATCGCAAATACGAAGAGTGCTGGAAGGCGCGCTCATGAGAAAGTGTTCTATGGTCGTAGCGGAAGCCGGTGAGCGCTGCGCAAGAGATCCAAAGCATATAGCGTTGGCACGGACGGAGAGCTCTTGCCAGGCCGGAGTCCAGTCGAGGTAATCCCAAGCGACCGCATCCTCGATGGAAAATTGCGGCTGCCCTCCGGCGTCGAGCCGGACAGTGGCTGTGCCGGTCTTGCGCAGGGCATCCTGCTGTAGAAAGCTAGCGTCCATTCCACGTTCCTGAATGACCCGCCGCGCTTCCCATCCCAGTTGATCGTCTCCAATCCGACTGGCGATGATGCCCTCATTTCCCAATACCTGGGCCATGTAAGCAAAATTTGCGGGAGCGCCGCCCAAAACCTTCCCTGAAGGTAGAAGGTCCCAAAGAAGCTCACCCAACCCGACCATTACCGGATGCGTACTCATTCCTCTGTCACCGTTTGCAGCTCAATGGGATATCGGAGTTGGAATCTCAATTTGTTCTAACCGGTGCTTTAGCCTGCATT
>JAJZCY010000255.1 GCA_021828835.1 Acidobacteriota bacterium
TTCACGGCAACAACATCCACCTGTGGCCCATGATCGAGCAGGCGCGGCGCAACGGCGCGCGTCTCATCGTCATCGATCCCTACCGCACCCGCACCGCGGCCCTCGCCGACTGGCACATCGCCATCCGTCCCGGCACCGACGTCGCCCTCGCGCTCGGCCTCATGCACGTCATCCTGCGAGAAGGCCTTGAAGACCGCGCCTACCTCGCCCTCATGACCCACGGCTTCGACGAGCTCGCCGAACGCGTACGCGACTACACCCCGCAGCGCGTTGCTCATTGGACCGGCCTCACCGCCGTCGAAGTGGAACAGCTCGCGCGCGAATACGCCACCTCGCACCCCGCGGCCATTCGCATGAACTACGGCCTGCAGCGCGTCGAGAACGGCGGCGCCGCGGCGCGCGCAGTCGCCATGCTGCCCGCGCTCACCGGAGCCTGGAAACACCGCGGTGGCGGCGCGCAGCTCAGCACCTCAGGCGGGTTCAAGTGGAACAGGCAGGCGCTGGAACGGCCCGACCTGCAAATGTCTTCGCCCCTCGCCCGCGAGGCGCGTCTCGTGAACATGTCCCTGCTGGGCCAGGCTCTCACCGAGCTCGGCTGCCATCCTCACGACGGCCCCCGCGTTCACGCCCTCTTCGTCTACAACTCCAATCCCGGCGCCATCGCCCCCAACCAGGCTGCCGTGCGCCAGGGCCTGAGCCGCCCCGATCTCTTCACCGTCGTGCACGATCTCTTCTTCACCGATACGACCGACTACGCCGACTTCGTGCTGCCCGCAACCACCTTCCTCGAGCACACTGATCTGCAAGGCGCCTACGGGCATTACTATGCCCAGCTCTCCCAGCAGGCCATCGAGCCGCCCGGCGAGGCGCGCACCAACGTCTGGCTCTTCGGCCAGCTCGGCCAGCGCATCGGTTTTCCGGAGCCCTGCTTCCGAGATACCGCCGAAGAGATGGTCCGCCAGGCGCTCGCGCTTGACGATCACGGCCACTCTACCAATCCGGGAATGGAGAACATCCGCATCGACGATCTCCAGGCCCGCGGCCATATCCCGCTCGCGTTTCAGACGGAGGAATTCCGTCCCTTCGATTGCGGCCCGGTGCCCACGCCCTCCGGCAAGATCGAGTTCTACTCCGAGACCCTCGCCGCCGCGGGCCTCGACCCGCTGCCCGGCTTCGTGCCTCCGGCGGAGTCGCGCTGGAGCCAGGACGCCAGGCGCTATCCGCTGGAGCTGCTGCCGCGCAAGAACGACAACTACGTGAACTCCACCTTCGCCAATCTTCCCGGTCATCGCAAGATGGAGGCGCGCACCAGCCAGCGCATCGAGATGCACCCGCAGGACGCCGCCGCCCGCTCCATCGCCGAAGGCGAAACCGTGCGCGTCTACAACGCCCGCGGCTCGCTCACCCTGACCGCGATGCTCAATCCCAGCCTGCCCGCCGGCGTCGTCGCCGCGCGGCTCGACTGGGCCAAGTTTCATCCCGGCGCCGTCAACGTGAACGCTCTCACCAGCGAGCGTCTCACCGACCTCGGCGGAGGCCCCACCTTTTATTCCACGCTGGTCGAAGTCGAGAAGGAATAAGAAACATGGATTGGAAGAACTGGCTTATTGCCGCCGTCATTATCGTGGCGTTTTTTGTGCTGCGCCGCATCGGGCAGATCTCTGCGAAGGCCGCTCGCGAGCACCTCAAAAACGGCGCGGTCGTCATTGATGTGCGCAGCCCCGGCGAGTTCGCCGGCGGACATCTGCCCCAGGCCCTCAACATGCCAGTGGATCAGGTCGAGACGCTGGTGCCTCGCCGCGTGAAGGACCGCAGCCAGGTGCTGCTGCTGCACTGCCAGAGCGGCATGCGCAGCGGTGCTGCGAAGAAGAAGCTGCAGGCCCTCGGCTACAGGAATGCGTTCAATCTCGGCTCCTACGGCCGCGCCGCGCGCATCGTCGCCGACCGCCAATAAGAGGCTCCCCAGGTCTCGATTTTGAGACCTGGGGAAAAGACTCTCTTACTCTACGACCACCCGCCGCAATCCCCGCACCGCATTGGCCAGGTAAACCGCGTCGGCTTCGCACACATCCTTCTCGCGCAGCACGCGCTCTTCGATTTCGGAGCGCGTCTCCAGCAGGTGCCGCCGGTACACACTGGGCAGCAAACCGCATTCCAACGGCGGTGTCGCCCAGCGCCCGTTCTTCTCCACGAATACGCTGCTGATCGCGCCTTCGGTCAGCTCGCCGCGCACATTGAAAAACAGCACATCCGCCAAGCCTGCCCGCGTCGCCGCTTCAAACGCCCGTTCGTAGATCCGCCGGTGCGTGGTCTTGTGAAACAGCATGCGGTCTTCGGGATCGGTGCGCTCCTGCGCGAGGGCTACCCGCAACGCTTCATCCGCGCGGCCGGCGGGCAGAGGCGCATCCGTGATCTCCGTCGTGCCCTCGCGACTCAGCAGCAGCCGCACCCGCCGCGCTGCTCCAGGCGCAAACCGCGCCGCATAGGCTTCCAGCGCCGCCTGCACCTGGCCGCGCTCGCAGACAAAATCAAAGTAGTCCGCCGAATCGGTCAACCGGTCCAGGTGCAGCGCAAGCAGCGGATAGCCGTTCTCCCAGCGCAGCGTTTCGATCAGCGAAAACTCCTCCGCTTCCGGGCTGGTGGAGCGCGTCAGAAACTCCGCCTTCAGCAGGCACTCCCGGTACTCCGCCGCCGCGCGCGAATCGATGACGATCCCGCCGCCAGTCCCCATGCGGCCTCCTCCGTTTTCCAGTTCCAGCGTGCGAATGGCCACGTTGAACACCGTCTGCTGCGGCGAGAAGAAGCCGATGGCCCCGGTGTACACGCCGCGCGGCTCGTCCTCCACTGCGCCGATCAACTGCATCGCCCGCACCTTGGGCGCGCCGGTGATGGAGCCGCACGGGAAGAGCGCCCGGAACAGATCGCGGAACTGCACATCCCCGCGCAATTCGGCCGCTACCGTGGAGGTCATCTGCCATAGCGTGGGCAGCCGCTCCACCTCGAACAGCCGCTCCGCACGCACGCTGCCCGTTCGCGCCACCCGCCCCAGATCGTTGCGCAGCAGATCCACGATCATCAGGTTCTCGCTGCGGTTCTTCTCGTCATTGCGCAACCATTCGGCAATGCTGCGATCCTCCGCGGTGGTGCGTCCGCGCGGCGCCGTGCCCTTCATCGGCCGCGTCACCATGCGCCGTGTCGCGCCCTCTCGGTCCACGCGGAAGAACAACTCCGGCGAGAAGGAAAGGATGTGCCGGCCCGCCTGCCAGTGCAGGAAGGCTCCGTACTCCGCCGGCTGACGCCCGCGCAGCCGGGCATACAGCGCCGCTGCATCGCCACAAGACTTCACCCGCCACGGCGCCGTCAAGTTCAACTGGTAGACGTCGCCTCTCCGGATCCACTCGTGGATGGTGGCGATCCGCTGCGCGTAGCTCGCTTCATCCAGCCCGAACTCAGCCTCTATCGTCGTCTGCTGCGCTGGGTCCGCCTCTGTCGCGCTGCTGTTGGCAAGCTCCGGCGGCCCGCCATCGGCAAAGGCTCCGGTTGCGTGATCGAACCTCCAGCCGCGCTCATAGAGGCCGAACCACGCCAGCCGCATGCCCGGGCGCGCCGGCCGCATGCCGGCCTTCGGCTCAAAGGCCGCCCCGCACTCATAGGTAAAGAAGCCCGCCGCCGTCAGCCCCTCGGCCACAGCGTCTTCAATCCCCGCGAACAGCGCGGGCACCTGCTCCGGCTCGTAGGCAGTGCAGAAACGCAAAGGAGCCGTGAACAGTTGTGTCCACGGCTCCTCGTTTCTTGAGTTGTTGCTGCTGCCCTCCAGCAGAATCGCGCCGGGCGTGCGCTCCACCAGCCTGTAAACGGCCGCGGGAACGCTGTGCTGGCGCGCGGCGGGCATGCGGTTACTTCACCGTCAGCACCATCGTCGTGGAGTTGGAGATGGCGGTCACCCCGTTGCTCGTCTGCGCCGTCACCGTCACCGTGTAGGTGCCGGCCGGCGTCGGCGGCGTGGTCGGCGGTCCGTGCTGGTAGTAGTACCAGAGCGAGCTGCACGAGGTCGTGCCCAGCGAGGTCACCAGCCCGATCAGCGCGATCAGCGACAGCCGTTGCAGCCAGCGCCGCCGCCGCGCCCCCCACGCGATGCCGCCCAGGCCGAGAATGCCCGGCAGCAGAATCGCCCAGGCCACGCCCTGCGGCGGCCGGTAGATCCAGGTCTGGCCTGTTCCCTTGGTGCCCACGGATTCCGTCGTGATCGACATCAGGCTGGTCGGCGGACAGGCGGAGGCCGGGGATCCAGCCGCACAGGTCGTCGGCGTCGTGGGCAGAATCTGCACCGTCGAGGGCGCAAATGCGCAGTTGGCAAGGCTCGGCAGCCCCGAACAGGAGAGCGTCACGTACATCGGCCCGGTCAGCCCGCTATTGTTCACCGGCGTCACCGTCACCGTCGCCGATCCGGACTGGCCAGCCGTCAGCACCATCGGCAGCGCCGAGGGCGCCACCGGCGTCAGGCTCAACTGAAAGCCAGGCGTCCCGCTGGTGCCCGGGGTCTCGGTGTGCACCTGGGTCGCGGACGAGGTGGAAGTGCGGTGCGCTGTATCGCCCAGGTAAACCGCGGTCAGCGCATGATCCCCTTCGGGTAAGGAGAACTTGGCGTCGGCCTGCCCGCTGGCGTCGAGCATCGCCTGGGCCACCAGCCGCAAGCCGTCCATGAAATTCACCACGCCGGCCACCGGGGTTCCATCGGCGCCAGTCACCGTGACGCTGGCCGCAGCCGGACCCGCACCGGGCGTCTGCACATGCAATACCGTATAGGTGGCCGCGCCCTGCGCGCTGGCCGTCGCTGCCAGTACCAGCGGCAGCGCCAGCCCGGCCATCCAATGAAGCCGCAATCCGCGGCGGATCAAGCCTCTCACGTGCACCTGCTCCAACTCTCCCCGCAAAGACCGGGCACACGAACCGGCCCCCCTCGGGCGGTCGATACACTCCCGCCGTGTGTCTTCGCGTAGAGCTTTATTGTATCCGTCCTCCCCGGGGGCGGGCCAGAACAGCGGTCGGCTTTCAAGAATCAGCGCTCCGTTCCCTGATCTCTGACCTTTGAGTCTTCCGCTGGCGGATGGCCCTGATCTCCAAACTCTTTCCAAACTACAAGTGACGGTGCCCCCGGTCCCTCGCTTTTGGGGACCGGGGAGGCATCGCAAGCCGCGCCGCGGCGCAGCGCCCCCCAGGGGCAGCAGCAAGTTAGGGCCTGTTCACACTACCCGAACGGCTGGCGTTGCGCGGGAAAATTGGCGGGTGGCCCGGATCTGAGGATGCGAGCCCAACCACCACCTTTGGGGTGCCCCGGGTCTCGATTTTGAGACCCGGGAGGCCACTGCACTCAATTGGCTTTGAGTGGGAGGCCACC
>JAJZCY010000014.1:0-29601 GCA_021828835.1 Acidobacteriota bacterium
CAACGCGCGGGCGTGCGTTTGCGCGTCTATGGCTTTGGACTATACTGTGCACCACTAGATCGGTATTCCAAATCCAACCCGGCGAGAGCGGAGGCAGATGATGGAAGTGGAATTGACCGCAAGGCAAGTGAAGATCCCCAAGGCACTTCGAGAGATGGCGCAGGAAGGCATCGAGCGGATCGGCCGCCTATTGGGCCGGACCGCGCATGCCAACATCATTTTCAGCGCCCAACGTCATTTACAGATTGTGGAGTTAAACATCCAGGCGCGGCTGCAAAGCTTCGCGGCCACCGGGAAGGCGACGTCGGTGGAGGGAGCGCTACGCCAGGCGATTGAGCACGCCGAACACCAGGTACGCCGCTATCGGGACCGCAAGCTGGTGATCAAGCGGTTGCCCAAGGAGGAGAAGGTGCTGACGGCGCCACCAGTGGCGCGGCCCAAGGCGCGGGCTGCGCAGCCGGAGATGCCGGAGACAAACGGCAACGGCCACCGGGCCGCCGTGAGGACATCGATTCCGGCGCATTCGTTTCCTGCCGCGCCGACCGTGGTGGAGCCGCACGTGGTGCGCAGCGGCGAGGCCTTTGCGCTGAGTCCCATGAGTATCGAACAGGCAGTCAAGGACGCCGAGTTCCAGGACCGCGACCTGCTCATCTTCCGCACCCCCAGGGGTGAGATGTATGTGCTGCACCGGCGGCGGGACGGGCAGATGGAACTGGTAGAGATTCCTTAGAAGAAGCAGCAGAGGTGGAGCAAGGCAGGGCGGCGCCGCTGGCGCCGCCCTTTGCCGTTGGGAACGGATTTTGGACCGATTCGGGAGGCCTGTGCCGAGCCGGCCGAGGTTTCCTTCGGATACCCTTTTTAGGGTATAGCTGCCACCGGATCTACGACATACGATGATCAGGATGGACCGAACGGTACCTGCTCTCGTATCCCCGGAGCTCAAGCGCACGGTTACGAAAGAGGTACCCCAGACGGGGGCGGCAACTGTGACTCTTCCGGAAAATGCGGCATCGTCCGAGCAGCGCCGGGTATTGGACGGGCTGCCCGTGCTGGTGTTTCTGGAGCGGGACGGCACGGTGGTCTTTGCCAACGCAGAGGCGCGGCAGCTTATCGGGATCGCGGGCGAGTGGACACCGCAGCCGCTGGAGGAGGTGCTGTGGGGCCTGCTGCCCGGGGCGGCCGAACCACAGACGCTGCTGAGCGGTTCCCGGAGCGGTCAACCCTTTCATGCCACCTTGCCTGGCAGGGATGGACGGCTTCATCCGATTGAAGGGGTCTTCAGTGTCGTTCATTTCACCCCTCACGAGTCCATCATTGTGGCTCATTCCGCGGGGCGCGACCGCGCCCCGAAGTCGCGGCTGATGGAAGACGTGCTGGCCAGCATCCCGGAGGCGGTGGCGATCGAGCACGGCGGACACCTGCTCTATACCAACCCGGCTTTTGCGCGCATGTTCGGCTACGCCGCCGAAGAGATGGAAGGCGGCAGCTTGTGCAGCCTGATTGTTCCGGAGACCCGGCTGAACGAGCATGGGACCCTGCTCAGAGGTGTGGATGAGAGGGGCCGGATGCGGGTGGATACGGTGCGCTCGACCAAGTCGGGGGAACTGATCGACGTGAGTCTGCAAGTTGCCCCTCTGGTGATCGAGGCAAACCCGGCAGGGTACGTGTACACCTTCCGCGACATCGGGGAGCATAAGGAGACCGAGGCCAAACTGCAGCACGATGCCATGCACGATGTGCTCACCGGGCTGCCCAACCGCGCCTTGTTCCTGGACCGGTTGACGCTGGCGCTTAACCGGCGGCTGCGCCGGCCGGACCATACCTGCGGGGTGCTCTATCTTGACCTGGACCGCTTCAAAGAGATCAACGACGCGCTGGGTCACGCGGCGGGCGACCTGCTGCTGCGGGGCATTGCGGAACGGCTCATCGCGGTGCTGCGGCCGCAGGATACGGCTGCGCGGCTGGGCGGAGACGAATTCGCCGTTCTGGTGGAAAACATTCTTTCTGCCAGCGATCTGGAGATTGTGGCTACGCGCATCCTGAGAGTGCTGCAACAACCGTTCGAAATCTACGGGCATTCCCTGCAGTCCGGGGCGAGCATCGGCGCGGCGATGACGGGAGGGGAGCACACCTCAGCCGAAGAGTTGATCCGGGATGCGGATTATGCGATGTACCGGGCCAAGCAGTCGGGCGGCTTGCGGTTTGAGTTCTTCGACAAGCATCTGGAGATCAGCGCGACGGCGCAACAGGAGCGGGAACGCGCGTTGCGCAGCATTCTCGACAATCGGCTCTTTGAATTTCGGTTTCAGCCAATCTTCCAGCTCAGGAGCGGCGCGCTGGAAGGGTTTGAAGTCCAGATGTGCTCGCGCCAGCCGGACGGGCCGCCGGGAGAGTTCCGGGAGTTGATGGCGGCCGCCGAGGAGACGGGTTTATCGATCAGCCTGGGGCGCGAGACTTTGCAGGCGGTGTGCACGCAACAGCGAACCTGGAGTGCCGCTCTGCCGCGGAACGAGCTATTTTTTGCGGTGAAGATGACTTCGCGGCAGTTCTACCATCCGGACTTCGTTGCCCAGGTGAGCCATGCGGTCCATTCGACGGGAGCCAATCCCTCGCGGCTGGTGCTGGAGATTGCGGAGAACACGCTCAACCAGGATCCTGATGCGGCGGTTGCCATCTTGCAGAGGCTGGTGGATTGCCGGGTGCGGCTGGCGATGGATGATTTTGGCGGCAGCCTGGCTCCGCTGAATCATCTGGTGCGCCTGCCGATCGATATGCTGAAGCTGGACAGCAAGCTGACTGCTGCGGCCCTGGGCGGCGGGCGGCAGCAGGCGGTTCTGGAGATGCTGCTGCGGCTGGCGCCGGCGCTGGGCGTCACGGCGGTGGCGGCGGGAATTGAGTCGGCTGAACAAGCGCAAGCACTTTACCGGATGGGTTGCGGGCTGGGGCAGGGAGAAGTGCTCTCGGCGCCGCTCGAATCTGCCCATGCGCTGGTGCTGGCGCAGGCGCGGATGGGAGTTCTGACGCCGCGCGGCTGACCCGTCCGGCGGCAGCTTTGACGGGCTGCGGCGCGGAGCGGGCGTTCCGGTGTAGGATTGCCGCATGCAGTCCTTCGACCCGGCCCCTGACGCGGTTGAGCCGCAAGGCCCCACATCCCCTCATTTGTCGACTCAAGCCAAGGAACTGGTGATCGTCACCGGCATGTCCGGAGCCGGCAAGGCGTCGGCATTAAAAGCGTTCGAGGACCTTGGCTACCACTGCGTCGACAATCTTCCGCTAGAGCTGATGTCGGATTTTGCCGGGCTGGTGAGCGAGTCGCCGGACATGGACCGCGCCGCGATTGTGGTGGATGTGCGCGAAGGCGCGACCCTGGACCGCCTGCCGGAGATCCTCCAGAAAGTAAAAGCGCGCCTGCATACCCGCGTCATTTATCTGGACGCGCAGGATGCGGTGCTGCTGCGGCGCTACTCGGAGACGCGCCGGCCGCATCCGTTGGGGCGCACCGAGACGGTATCGCGGTCGATCGTGGAAGAGCGGCAATTGCTCGATCCGGTGCGCAATCTGGCCGACACCCTGATCGACACATCGAGCCTCAACGTCCACCAGTTGCGGGCCAACATCCAGGCGCGGTTTGGCACCGAGGACAACGTGACGCGGCTCCTGGTCTCCTGCCTGAGCTTCGGATTCAAGAACGGGGTGCCGCTCGATGCAGACATGGTGTTCGACGTGAGGTTCCTGCCGAACCCGCATTTTGTGCCGGAGTTCCGGAACAAGACCGGGCTGGATCCGGACGTAGCTGCCTACGTGCGGGGCTTTCCGCAGACCGGCGAGTTTCTCGACCGCCTGACCGAACTGATGCTCTACCTGCTTCCGCATTACGTGGAGGAGGGCAAGAGCTATCTGACGGTGGGCTTTGGCTGCACGGGTGGCCAGCATCGCAGCGTGATGATGGTGGAAGAGATGGCGCGCCGGCTGCGGGAAGCTGGTTACGAGGTCAAGGCGCTGCATCGGGACATGCCGCGAGAGCGCAGCTAGCAGGCGCAGCCTTCACCGGTTCTGTCCCGAGTTGCTTCTTTCAATGCCCCAATAAAAATGTCCGGAAGGCGCCAGGAGCGCGCCTTCCGGACGGAATGTATCAGCGAGGGCGCGAGCCTACCAGCTGTCGCTGGCCTTCTGTTGCTTCGACCAGAGGAAGGCGACGATCTGCTGGATGTCTTCGTTGCTGAGCATGTTCTTCCATGCAGGCATGTAGAGGGGCGGTGTAGGCCCTTTGGCGTTGTCCAACGGCGGCGTACGGCCGTTGCGGATGATCTCGACTACGTCATCCTTGGTGTAGTCGCTGGAGAGGTGCAGCAGCGAGGGAACCTCTTCGCCTTGCGCGTTGGGATTGGGCACGCCGCCTTGCAGATTGGCGCCGTGGCAGCCGGCGCAGCCGAAGCGGCCAAAGTCCAGGCTGCCGGCCGCGATGGCGGCATCTTCGGGATTCAGCGCGTGGCCGTTTCCACTCAGGATCGCCTTGGCGTCATCGCTCGTAGCACTGTTGAGGAACGCCACCAGGGCCTTGCGCGCGTTGGTGTCGAGATCGAACTCGGGCATGGAGCTTCCCGGGTAGACGTTCTGCGGATTGACGAGCTGCTCATCCAGCCATTCCAGCGAATGCCGCTTGGTGACGTCGAGCAGATCGGGTCCGGTCTTGCCGCCTACCCCGCCGATGGCGTGGCAGACGATGCAGTCCTTCTGCACGAAGAGCTGGCGACCGTAGCCGGCGCTGGGAATCTGGTTGAAGCTGGAGTAATAGGTTCCCATCTGCTGGTTGGTGAGGGACAGCATGTAATAGGTGAGATCCCGCGCCTGCTGCCGGGTGAAGTGGAAGTTCGGCATTGCCGATCCGGGAGAGACTTTGGCGGGATTCAGGAAATGATTCTCCAGCCATTGCGGTGAACGTTCGCTGGCGCCTTCTTCGCTGAGGTCGGGTCCGATGCTGCCCCCCACGCCGTCGAGCTTATGGCAGCCGTGGCAGCCCTCGGTCTCAAACAGATGACGGCCCTCGGTGAGCTCAGGAACGCCGGGGATATTGCCTTCCTTGTGGCAGCGGCCGCAGGAAGCGCGCACGTAATCGGCAGGCAGCAGCGGGTTGGGCCAGAAGGGCACGTTGCCGTGGGCGTCCTTCACCGTGGTGGCGAGGCCCTGGCCGCCGTGGCAGATGGTGCAGCCGAAGCGGGTGGAGGCGTGCGGTCCCAGGCCCTGGTGATAGCGGAAGGGCTCGGGCGCGTTCTTCATGGTGGGGTCATCGACGCCCAGATGACAGGTGGTGCAGCGGTCCACGCGTTGCAGACCGGGCAACATCACCTGGTGAATGGCCAGGGGGGTATCCAGAACCTCCGCTTTGGCGGCAGCGTTCGGCTCGCCTTGTGCTTCAAGTTGCAGGAAGGTGCGCTGGTAGTCCTTCCATCCCGGGGTGGAGGCCTGGCGGATGGCTACGATCATCAGCACCAGCGCAGCCACGCTTAGAGCAAAAAATGCAATAGACAGTCGACGCGACATTATTCAGCCCCCGCAACTACGTGAACCCACGGCGGAATAAAGGCCCAGCCCGGTCCGCGGAAGAAGGTTCCAATGATAATGAGCACCAGGTTGGCGACCACAAAGGCAGAGAACAGCCACAGTGCCCACTTGCGTTCGCGCAGGCGGCGGCTGGGATTGCGGTCGATGTAGGGTACGGCGAGCAGCGCAAGGACCATGAGCGCCGGGGCGACCACGCCGCCGACGAGCGCGGAGTGACTGACTAACTCCTGCAGGCCGAGGAAGTACCAGGGTGCCTTGGCAGGGTTGGGCGTCTTGGCCGGATTGGCCAGCTCTTCGAGCGGAGCATGGTACAGGATGGAGATCACCATGAGCCCAACCACGGTGCCCATCAGCGCAATCGATTCGCGGAGGAAGGCGTAGGGATAGGCGAAGACCGTGTCCTCTTCCTCGTCGGGCGAGACCGTTTCGAAGATGGGCTTGCCGGTGACGACTTCCATCAGGCCATAGGTCTTGCTCTGCGCAGCCGAGGAGACGCGCAGGGCGGCCGGCTCAGCGGGCGCGCCGATGGTCACCAGTTCTTCAACGGGTTTCCGCTCGAGCTTCCACAGCGGGCGGGACAGGCCGCCATCCTTGCGGACACGCCAGAAGTGGACGATGGTGAGGAGCCCCACAAGTCCGGGCAGGACCGCGACGTGCAGGACGTAGAAGCGAATCAGCGCGGCCTGGCCGACGGTGTGGCCGCCCAGAAGGAGTTCGCGGAGTTGTCCGCCCACCAGAGGAGCGTAGCTGCCGATGTTGGTGCCTACGGTGATGGCCCAGTAAGCGAGCTGATCCCAGGGGAGCAGATAGCCAGTGAACGACAGGCCCAGCGTGAGCAGCAGAAGCAGTACGCCGATGACCCAATTGAACTGGCGCGGCTTCTTATAGGAGCCGGTGAAGAACACGCGGCACATATGCAGGAAGACGCAGATGACCATGAGATGCGCGGCCCAGCGGTGCATGCCGCGAATGAAAGGTCCGAGGAAGACGACGAATTGCAGGTCCTTCATGTCCTGGTAAGCCTGGGACGGATAGGGCCGGTAGTAGCACATGAGCGCGATACCGGTGGTGACCAGGATAATGAAGAGAAAGAAGGTGATGAAACCGAGATAGAAGGTATGGCGGAAGCGGAGATGCTCCTTCTTTACCTTGGCGGGATGGATGTGCAGCCAGACGTTGAGAAAGACAAGTTCGGATTTGCCCTTGTCGGTGGACAAGGAATCGCGGCGGACAATCGAGTTCCAGATATCCCTGAAGAAATTCATGGCTACACCATCAAGTGGTAAGTGGAAGGAACAACCTTGTCTTTATCGACACTGAGCTGTCCGTCGCGGGCGAGAGTGACTTCAAACCAGGGCAGGGGCTTGGGCGCCGGTCCGTGCACCACGGCTCCATTTGCGGCGAAGATGCTGCCGTGGCAGGGGCAATGGAAGCGGTCATCGCTCTGAAAGTGGTTGACCGTGCAGCCCAGGTGGGTGCAGACGGCGCTGGCAACAGAGAAGCCCTTCTCGCGATCGCGAAAGACGTAGATCTTTTCGTCAGCGAGGAAGGTTGGCGGACCATAGGCGAAATCCGCAGGCTTGCCCACCTTGAAGGTCTGCGGCGGTTCGTAGAAGACATCCGGAACCAGATAGCGGAGCACCGCGCCGAAGCTCACGGCCACGCTGGAACACAGCGCCGCGAACCCAGCCGCTCCCCACCCCAAAAAACTGCGTCGATTCATGTTCAACCTCCCTACGCGAAGATTTCCTGTTCCTGCCGTTCGAGACTTTCCATGGTGATGGCGCCGACCGGACAGCGCTGCGCGCAAAGGCCGCAGCGAATGCATTTTTGTTCGTTCTTGATGATGGCGCCGGCCTGGCCGGCTTGGAGTTGTTCGGCGGGCACGCCGTAGCGGGCCTGGATGAGCGCGTCGTAACGCGCATCGCCGGAGACCTGGACCAGATCGACGAGGCGCAGACAGCTTTCCGGGCAGACATCGACGCATCCAGCGCAGAGAATGCACTTGGATCCGTCGAAGATGGTGTTGACCTGACAGTTGAGACAGCGGCGCGCCTCGGCGCGGCCCTGCTCGTCGGAGAAGCCGAGATCGACTTCGGCGATGCCGATGCGGCGGTTGGAGGGCAAGGTCGGCATCTTCTGCCGGGGTATGGAGAGATAGCCCTTGGGCATGGTCCAGTTGGGCATGATCCTGAAGCGGCGGGTTTGCTTCTTGGCGGTTTTGCCGTTCAGGTAAAGGTGAATGGAGCGCGCGGAGCGATGACCGTTGGCCACCGCCTCCACCAGTACGCGGGGCCCGAAGGCAACATCGCCGCCGGCGAAGACGCCGGGGGCTGTGGTGCTGAGATTCTCGTCGATCTGGAGGATGCCGCGCGGCGTGGCGCGAACGCCGTCTTCGTTGCTGAGGAAGGACAGATCGGCCTGCTGGCCGATGGCCAGGATGATGCTGTCGCAGGGGATGATCTTTTCTTCGTCGCTGAAGGCGGGATTGAAGCGACCGTTTTCATCGAAGACGGAGAGGCAGCGCCGCACCTTGAGTCCGGTGACCACGCCGTTTTCGCCCACCACTTCCTTGGGGCCCCAGCCATTGTCGACGGTGATGCCCTCGTGTTCGGCTTCTTCGACCTCGATCTTCCACGCGGGCATCTGGGCACGGGATTCGAGGCTGACCAGGTTGACGTGCTCGGCGCCGGTGCGCAGAGCCATGCGGGCGGCATCCAAAGCGGGCTGCAGGCTCTTGTCTTCTTCGCCCTCGGGGAAGTCGGTGGCCTCCTGCACGAGGCGGACGGCGGCGCGGGCGACGTCGATGGCGACGTTGCCGCCGCCCACGACCACCACGCGGCGACCCAGTTTGATCTCCATGCCCAGGTTGACGTTGATGAGGAAGTCGATGCCGTTGTAGACGCCGTCGAGGTGCGAGCCGGGGATGTTGAGTTCGCGGCCCTTGTTCAGGCCGGTGGCCACCAGCACGGCGTCGAATTTGGAGCGCAGCTCGGCAAAGGAGATGTCGCGGCCCACGGTGACGCGCGTGTGCAGCGTGACGCCCATGCTGAGAATGTGGTCGATCTCCATCTTGATGATTTCGCGCGGCAGGCGGAAGTGCGGGATACCCAGGAAGAGCATGCCGCCGGGGACCGGCGCGGATTCGAAGACCTCGACGTGATAGCCGAGCAGGGCCAGGTCGTGCGCGCAGGTGAGTCCGCAGACGCCGGCGCCGATCACGGCGACGCGCTTGTCGCGGCGATGCGGCGGAGGCTGAACCTTGCGTGCGGGATCGTGCCCGAGGCCCAGATTGTGGCGGTCAGTGGCAAAGCGCTTGAGCGCGCAGATGGATACCGGTTCGTCGATCTTGCCGCGCCGGCAGTTGTCTTCGCAGGGATGCGCGCAGATGCGTCCCAGCACGTAGGCGAAGGGATTGGGCGCGCGAAGAACCATGTAGGCCTCCTCATCGCGCGAGATGCCGATGGACTGAACATAGCGCCCGCACTCAGTGTGAATGGGGCAGGCATTCTGGCAGGGAATATTCCTGTCGAAGTACTCGGGATCCGGAATGGTGACGCTGTAGCTCATGCGAGTCCTGGAGCGCGTGCCCGTCAGCGCAAGGGTTGATCCGGCCGGGGAAAATCTCCCGGCGCGGGGCCTGTGTCCGCGCCGGGAACCGGGACGCTCTGCTGTCGAGCGTCAAAGGGATGCTTACTGCTGCGCCTCGAGCTTCTGGATCTGGTCGTCGGAGAGCGCCTTGTAGAACTTGGCCGGGTTCTTGTCCTTGCGCACCTGCTGGTCATAGGCGAGGAATTCGAAGATATCCTTGCCCTGGCTGTTGCTGATGCCGGAGTTGGGCTTGTGCATCATGCGCTTGACGTACATCATCCACTCGGTTCGGGTCATCGAGGTGTTGATGGGACGGGCGATGGTGTGGCACTGCGAGCACTTGTTCACAAACAGCTTGTATGCCTGCTGCTGCGCCGCGGGGTAAGAGGAAACGTTGATTGTAGCGGGCCCCTTATCCTGCGGAAGGACGACGTTCCTGGTCTGCGCTGCCAGGAAGAGGGGTACGCTCACGGCGGCAAATGCTATCCACTGAATTGACTTATGCATCTCCATGTCTCCTAACCTCGAGAGCCGAGGGTTGAACGAAAGCTGACAATCTTTGACGCCCTGCCGGCGCCATCCTACTTCGTCTTTGAGTCATCCGCCCCGCGCGAGCGGAGTTACCTGGACTACCAGGCAGCTTCGGGCGGATGGGCGTGATAATAGTTGAGAAACTTGATGATTTCCTGTGCCTGCTTATCGCTGAAATCTGCCGCAGGTTTGGCTTGCATTACCTCGACCCAATGCTTGGCGGTCGCGGGAGTGCTTGTTTCATCAAAGGCCCGAGCCAGAGTGTGGCACTCCGAGCAGGTGTATCGGAAGGTTTTGTAAGCGTGTTGAATGTCGGCTGGATACGAAGACACATTGATCGGCGCGTCCTTTTGATTGCCGTCATAGGCGCCGCCGTAGTATTGGGCGTGCGCCGTGCTGAGCAGGGACACTACGAACAGCAGTCCTGCCATTTGTCCCAGAAACGTCCACGAAAGTCTTTTAGGCTGCATATGCTTTCTCCTCATCGCTGCGCCCCCTTAGAAGAAGAACTCGATATCGGCCATGGTGGTGCGGTTGGAACTACCCATACCCGCAATTGGATCCCGGCCATGAAGGTTGCTGTACGAGAGCCGCCCGATGATGTCGCCGGAGGGCGTCAAGGTGCGTTCCAGGCCGAAGGTGGGCTGCTCCTGGCTGACGCCGCCGATCCCGCCCTGGATGCGCTGGTTCAGGCGGTCATAGCGGACAATCGCTGCTGTCCCGCGGACAAAGAAGTAGTCCAGTTCGCCGTAGTAGTCCTTGGAGATGAAGTCGTTCGATGGGCCGGTCTGATTGATCTGGTAACCGTCGTGGTCATCCATGAATCCGCCCATCAGATTGAGGCGGTTTTGGAATGTTCTGTAGTTACCGAAGATGCCATTGCGGCGAACGACGGGATAATAGCTGAACTGATTGGGCGCTCCGCTGTTCTGGATCTGGTTCTTTTTGCCGTAGTAACTGACGAAGGTTACGCCGCTTTCCTGAGCGAACCACCAATCAAGATCCACATAGACATCTTTGGCGTTCTTGGCGTCGGGACCCTTGATGGTGCTGCCGTCGGCGTGATCTCCGTTGCTCACGCTCACCGACGCGGCGAAAATCTGCTTGTATTTCGGCAAGGCGTAGGTATAGCCGCCGCGGACGCCGACCATGTGCTGATCGAGCGTGAAGTTGTCGGGGTCGGCATATTCCCACATGAGCGGGGCGTTGGGCAGGAAGCTCTCGGTGTTTGCGCCCATGGTGCCATTGGCGCCCATCACGCGCATTTGGCCGCCCTGGAGGAACCAGCTGCTTTGGGCGGTGCCACCCACATATCCGAAATAACCGTTGCTCACGGCAGGGTTGGTATCGCCGCCGTTAATCAGGTTGATCTGGGTGTAGTAGAAGAAATTGGTGTCTGGCACCCAGCCGCTCATGTAGGCGGTCCAGTTTGCAACCTGGAAGGCTGAGGTCGAGGAGGGCGTTGCGCCTTGCTGGGTATTGCGCTGAGCGGCGAAATCGAAGTCGGCGACGGCAAAGGCCGCATTCGTGGTCAGCGACCACGCGGGCTCCTGCTTGATGAGTTCCGAAAGCCGCGGTGCAGCCTGTTGCTTCATTAGGGCGGGCGGCAGATGATAGCCGAGCCGCTTGAACATAAAGCCTTCTTTGTTGAGGACAGGCGGAATAACGTGACACGCGAAACAGCGAAGTCGATAACGGCGGGCATACGCTGGGATCGCGTTCCCCTTTTGGGGAAGCAGCAGAAAAAGGACGAAAATCAGCGCAAGGATCTTGAGTTCAGAAGCAAGATATTTCATTGACTGGCAGCTCCTGAGCTTGGCGAAGCATTTATGTCGCCAAAGTCAGGAGCCTTTTTGCCAATCATTTACGGGAGGCGCTGCGGGAGATCCGGGGAATTCATTCCCCAAGCTTGAGGGTGGGTTGGGGAGTGGATTCCCCAGTCTGCTCTTCGCGATCGCTCTTCAGCAGGGAGTAGAAGGTCTTGCGATCGACGCCGGCGGCGCGTGCGGCGGCGCTGATGTTGCCGCCGCAGCGAGCCAGCACGGTCTGGGCATAGGCGGACTCGAAGCTGCCGAGATAGCGGTCGCGAGCTTCCTTCCAGGGCAGATGGGCGAAGGCGACAGCCACATCGCCCTGCGGCGCATCCTCATCCAGGTCGGCGGCTTTGAGGAAACCGTCGGGATGAAGAGCCACGAGGCGCTCCATCACGTTCTTGAGCTGGCGCACATTGCCGGGCCAGCGCTGGCGCAGCAGGGCCTCGTAAAACTCCTGTGAGCCGGCGATGCTCTTTCCGTAGCGGCGGGAGAATCGCTCCAGAAAAAAGCGGGCCAGGTGCTGGATGTCTTCGGGGCGGTCGCGCAGGGGCGGAAGCTTCACCGTGACCACGCTGAGCCGGTAGAAGAGTTCCTCGCGAAAGGTGCCGGCCTTGATCTTGGCGGTCAGATCCTGGTTGGTGGCGCAGAGGATGCGGCAGTCCACGCGCACCTGGGTGAGCCCGCCGAGGCGGCGCAAGGCGCGTTCTTCGACAAAGCGGAAGAGGCGGGTCTGGAGTTCGACGCCGAGGTCGCCGATCTCGTCGAGAAAGAGTGTGCCGCCATCGGCGGATTCGATGAGGCCTTTCTTCATCTTCTCGGCGCCGGTGAAGGCGCCGCGCTCATAGCCGAACAGTTCGCTCTCAATCAGCGAGCCGGGCATTGCGCTGCACTCGACGGGGACGAAAGGGCCATCCTTGCGGCGGCTGAGCTGATGGATCTGGCGGGCGGTCACTTCCTTGCCGGTGCCGCTCTCGCCGAGGATCATGACGGTGGCGTCGGTGGTAGCAGCGCGGCGGCACTTTTCCAACTGGTCGAGCATGGCGACGCTGCGGCTCTGCGCGGCTTCGGCTTCGCCCAACTCTTCGAGCCGGCCCTTGAGGGCCTGCACCTGGTGCTCAAGCTTGGAAACGGAGAGCGCCCGCTGCACCACCAGCAGCAGTTCTTCGCGCTTGAACGGTTTTTGCAGATAGTCGAAGGCGCCGTTGCGCATGGCCAGCACCGCGCCCTCCACCGAGCCGAAGGCGGTGAGAAAGACGATGGGGAGATCGGGATGGGCCTGGTGCACGTGGGCGAAGACCTCTTCTCCCGACATGCCCGGCATGCGCACATCGAGCAGAAGAAGATCGGGAGGGTTGGTCAGCACCTCCTGCATGCCCTTCACCGAATCGGCAAAGGCCGAGACCAGGAGGCCGGGCTGGCGGAGCATGCGCTGAATGTTCTCTCCGAGCGCGGGCTCGTCGTCAATCACCGCGATACGGCTCACTCTGTCCTCCTGCTGCAAACCAGTGATAGGGCTGGCCGCGGGTGAAGCGCGCCGGGGGCAGCTCGATGACAAAACCCGATCCGCCGTCCGCGCGCGCTTCGTAGCGAATGCGGCCGTCGTACATGTCGAGCAGGCTGGCGGCGAGAAACAGCCCCAGGCCGAGGCGTTCTCTACCGCTGCTCTGGGAGACGAACGGCTCGAACAGGTGCTCGCGGATCTGCTCGGGAACGCCGGGGCCGTTGTCTTCGACGCGCAGCGTGACGCGGGCGCCGGCCGCCTGATAGGGCTCCACGGCGACCCGGATATGACCGTGCTCGCGGCCTTCGAGAGCGCGCAGAGCGTTGGCGATGAGGCCGCGGATCACTTCGACGATGACGTGCTCGGGCGCGTCCACCCGGGGGACGTCGTTGAAGCCCTCGATCAGTTCCACGCCCTGCTTCCAGGCGGCATCGCGGAATGTGGCCAGGGCCGCCTCAATGGCTTTCTGCGGCTGCGCGGGCTCATACACCTCGGGGCCCCGCTCCCGGCGCAGCGCCTGCAGCAGGGTGCGGGCGATCTTGCCCATGTAGCGCGCCTCTTTCAGCATCTGCTCGAGATCGGCGCACAAGGCGGTGTCGCCCTTGCGCTCCTCGAGCAGCACTTCCAGGCGGCCTTCGACGATGGCCAGGGGGTTGTTGAACTCATGCATGAAACCGGCTGTGAACTGCCCGAGCAGGGTGAGCTGATGGCTCAGCCGCGATTGGCGGTCGGCGGCCTGCAATTCTTCGCGCAGCCGCGCGGTTCGGAAGCGGACCGTATCCAGTTCGAGCTGGAGTTGCGCTGCGCGTTCCCGGGCGTCTGCCGCCTGGGCCCGGAGTTCTGCGTTCCTTCTACGGAGAGAAAGCAGGGCGGGAAGCGGAGCAAGCAGGGTGGCAAGCGCGATGGCAATGAGGCGATCGCTCGACGACGGGTGCAGCAGCCAAAGCGCAACGGCGAGGAGCGGCAGAATCCATGCCCCGCTCATCCACAGGATGACACCGCCAGCCCCCTGCCGCGTGGCCGGGGCTGTGCCTTCATGCTTTGCGCCCATACCGCTCAGTGTAGTGGGTGGATGCATGAGGCGCGCAATGGTTCGTCTTGGCAGACGGCACGACGGGTCACTGGGCTAGCTGGCGGGAAGAGGTGGTGGAGGGCTGGTTTCTGGTCGTGAGGGGAACAGATTCTGGTGGCGGAGGACGGGATCGAACCGTCGACCTTGGGGTTATGAATCCCACGCTCTAACCATCTGAGCTACTCCGCCGGAGTGAAGGGCACGCGGATCGGAGGGGCAGGCGGGATCCACGCGGGTGTTTCCACTCCGATGATACGGGGCGGCGGAGGTCGCGGTCAAACCCTTCGATGCCAGCGTATTCGAGACGGGCAGCAGGTGCCGGGGTTCCTGTAAACTCGGCTGCATGAGCACAGTACGGATCGCCGGGGTGATCCCGGCGCGGCTCCATTCCACGCGCCTGCCGCGCAAGGTGCTGCGACCGATCGCAGGCCGGCCGATGGTGGAGTGGGTGTGGCGCGCGGCCCGGTCCAGCGGGCGCATGGACCCGGTGGTGGTGGCGACAGACACCGATGAGGTAGCGGCGGCCTGCCGCGAGCGTGGCATTCCGGTCCTGATGACCTCGGCCGCCTGCGCCAGCGGGTCGGACCGGGTGAGGGAAGTGGCGCGGCAGATCGACGCGGATATTTATGTGAATATCCAGGGTGACGAGCCGACGCTGACGGCGGATTTTTTCCCGCCGCTGCTCGATCTCTTCGAACGCGCGGAGGTGGATGTGGCGACGCTGGCGGTGCCCTGCGCCCCGCAGGAGTTCGCCAATCCCAACGCCGTCAAGGTGGTGACGGCGCTCGATGGCCGGGCGCTCTATTTTTCCCGGGCGGCGATTCCCTTCGATCGCGATGCCGCCGGGTTTGCGGGCTACCGCAAGCACCTGGGCATCTACGCGTACCGGAGAGCCGCGCTGGAGCGGTTCGCGGCGCTGACGCCTTCTCCGCTGGAGATGGTTGAGAAGCTGGAGCAGTTGCGGCTGCTTGAGAACGGGATCGGCATTTATGTGGCCGACGCTCCGCGGGACACCATCGGCGTGGACACGGAAGAAGATTTGAAGCGCGCCGAAGCGGTGCTTGGCGGACTCGCCTCCGGTAAGTAGTCTCCAGAGTTCTGCCCGCATGCGGAATTGGGCGCAAGATTCGGGATGCGCGGCGCGGGCGGAGTGGGCGATGATGAGGCCATGAGGACAAGACTCCAGCCCGCGCATCGCCTTCCCGATCCGGCCGCTGCCTGGAAGCAGGTTGTGGCGCGGGACCGCGGGGCTGCGTTCTTCTACGGGGTCACGACTACCGGCGTCTTCTGCCGCCCGGGATGCGCAAGCCGTCTCCCGCTGCGCAAGAATGTTCTGTTCTTCGCGAGTGCCGAGGAGGCGCGCGCCGCGGGATTCCGCCCGTGCAAGCGCTGCGCCAACGCGTGGGTCGCTCCATTGGAGAAGGTTCGTGCCTACATTGAGAAGCACCATGATCGTCCCATCCGGCTCGAGGAGCTGGCGCGGCTTGCGGGATCGAGTCCGTTCACCGTTCAGAGAAACTTCAAGCGGGAGATGGGCGTGAGCCCGCTCGGCTATCAGCGGGCGCTGCGCGCAAGCCGTCTGCGCGGCGTGCTGAAGAAGGGAAGCAGTGTGACGCAGGCGGTGTACGAGGCTGGATTCGGGTCGCCGAGCCGAGCCTACGAAGGCGCGGCACTGGGCATGACGCCGGGACGTTTCGCGCGGGGCGGCAAGGGCGAGAATATCGGCTGGTGCTCGGCGCAAACCGAGTTCGGCTGGGTGATGGCGGGGGCTACGCCGCGGGGGCTTTGCTGGCTGTCGCTGGCCGGAAGCGAACAGGAAGCCGAAGCGGATCTGCGCAGGGAGTTTCCGGCGGCGACGCTGCGGCGCGATCCCTCGCTTGCCGTGTGGATCGAGGCGGCACTGGCGAGCGTGGCCCCATCCTTTTCGCTCGACCGGAAGCAGTCCGGGACGAAGTCTCTGGACCTGCGCGGGACTATCTTTCAGCTTCGCGTGTGGCAGGCACTGCGCGAGATTCCCCGGGGCGAGACGCGCACCTACAGCCAACTGGCGCAGGAGATGGGGGAGCCCAAGGCGACGCGTGCCGTTGCCCGCGCCTGCGCGATGAACCGGGTTGCGCTTCTGGTGCCCTGTCATCGCGTGATTGGCGCGGATGGCTCCCTGACCGGCTACCGCTGGGGGATCGAGCGCAAGAAGGCGCTGTTGAAGGTGGAACGGCGATCATCTGTATCTTGATTGCAGCGCCCGATTTCCGGCGCTGCCCCAGCGTTTAGCATGAAGACACGGGGGCGATCGAACGCATGGCGGGCCGGCTGATCCGGAAGATTTATAAGCGTCTGGGGATTCTTCATGTCGGCAGGCGGAGAACCCGCGATCTGACCGATTTCGTCGAGAATCGCAAGATCGATCTGGTGATCGACGTCGGCGCTAATGTGGGGCAGTTTGGCGAGTCGCTGCGTGCTCAGGGCTATCGGGGCAAAATCGTCTCCTTCGAGCCCACCCAGGCGGCCTTCCAGGAACTGGCCCGCAAGGCAGCAGCGGATGGCAACTGGCAGGTGCATCACTGCGGCCTCGGCGCAGCCGCCGGAACAGCGACCCTGCACGCTTCGCAGCTATCCGTGTTCAACTCGTTTCTGGAACTGAGCGCTACCGCCGGTCTGCACGACCAGCGCATGGCCATCGATCACACCGAACAGGTGCCGATCCACACGCTCGACGAGATCGCCGAGCCGTTGCTGCGGGAGTCGCGCAGCCTGCTGCTGAAGGTGGATACGCAGGGCTACGAGAGGCAGGTCCTCGAGGGTGGGCGGCAGACGGTTGCGCGCGCGGCCGGCATTCTGATGGAGCTGCCGGTGATCCACACCTACAAGGGCGATTGGCATTTGCACCAAGCCATCGAGTACATGTTCGAGCTTGGCTTTGTGCCCGCGCAGATTCAGGCGGTGGGCTACCACGGCGCCGACAACGTGTCCGCCGTGGACTTCGATTGCCTCTTCCGGCCGCGCGGCAAGGTAGACGGCTGAAATTCCTATGAGCCGCTGCGCAATGCTTTGAGTACTTTCGCGGTGACGACTACCTGGCCCACATGACGCTGGGTGTGATCGGCTACATGCACCAGCGCGCCACCCAGGCTGGTGGGGAGCTGTTTGCGACCGACAGCGCGGGGCTGTTCCAGGTCCTGCGCGGCCAGCGCGCGGATGCGAACGAAGGCTCCGACGATGGATGCCTCGACCGCCGTTATCAGTTCGCTCGGCGACTCGCTGCCGCTCTCCTCGCTCCGCTGGCGCTGCAATTGCTCCTCGGTGAGGCGCTGGCCTTCCGCATAGGTGAGGATGCGATCGATGGATCCGGCGATGTGGCGAAGCTGGGTGTTCATCGGCGTCAGCCCGAAAGGGGCGGCTTGCATCTCGGCCGGGGTGAGACCGGCTGTCCACTTGCGCAAATCGTCCAGCGCCAGTTCGAGGGCATGGACAACGGCGCGGCCTGCGGCGCGGATCTCGCCGTGGGTGCCGCGCAGCCAAGGCTCGGTATAGGGCGACGAAGCAGGAGAAGCGCTCATGGTGGAATTGTATTGAAAAACAGGGATGGGAGGCATCGCGGCCTGCGATGCCTCCCATCCCTGAGTGTTCTCGAATCCCGTCCCGGCCGCAAAGGCAGAGGGCGGGAATTCTTTGATGCGCTTGCGGATTAGTGATCGGTGCCTTCGACTTCAACCTGGTTCACAGCGGCCACGGTCAACGTGTAGTTGGAGCCGTCCAGCAGCAGATAGCCATGGAACTCCAGGTTGGTCCCCGCGGCCAGCGAAGCAAAGCCGCTCGAGGTGAGGGTGTCCTCGTACTCGGTCTGGGCCGTGGTGGCGGCGTCCAGAGTGGTGAGTGCGTCGTAGGTCGTCAGGAACGACTGGGCGGGCAGTTGCAGGGTGAATGTGTAAGTGGGAGCGGCGCCCTGCGGAGCGGCGGTCAGCGTGCCGGATAGGCTTTCGGGCGCGAGATCGACCTCCTGCGCCGCGATCGTGCCGTTGGCCGCGGTTCCAATGACCTGCACGGACTGGCCGAGGAAGATCTCAGCATTGGTGAAGGCGGTAGCCGGAATACCGAGCTGAGTTGCATCCTCGCTGACGCCGTAGGTGGTCGAGGAGGAGAGGTTCACGGTCAGCGGCATGGAGGAAGATATGTCGCCGAAGTCTTCGCGCGGCATGAAGCTGAACGAGGTCACGTTGCCGGTCCCGTCCTTGGTGACGGCGGTGACGATGCCGCGGCCGCCGGTCTGCGAGCTTCCCATGGCATCGCCGTTCATGGAAGCGGAGATCATGGAGGCGAGCAGCGAGCCGTCCGTCTGCACGGCGCCATGAATCGTCACAATCGAGCCCTGCTTGATGCTGGCGGCGGAGGTGTTGGCCGAGAACTGCGTCGACGAGTTGATGGCGAAGGTGGACTGAACACCGGTAACCGCCGATTGCACAGTGATGGAAGTCGAGTTGATGGAGACCACCGAGCCGGTCACCTCCACTTCGCGATCGGCCTCGCTTTCCTTTTCGATGGAGGCGGCGGCCGTGGTGATGGACGGCGTGAAGGTGAGGGTTGAGCCGGTGAGGTCAAACGACTGGGCGAGGTTGAAGTTCAGGCTCAGGTGAACATCCTGTCCCTGCGTGACCGTGAGTGCGGGATTGAGCGTGACCGTGTCATTCGGAGAATTGACGGTGGCGGTTCCGGTCACCACGGCGCCCGTCGAGTCAACGTAGGTGACGGTTGCTGAACTGACCGTCACATTGACCGCGCTGTAGGTTCCGGCGGCGAGGTTTTCGGTTTCCAGGGGCTCCTGGATGGCTCCCAGGCCGGAGAGCTCGATGGTGCGGGGGCTGGAAAGGACCGTCACATTGCTGCCGCCTGCGGAGGGCGTGAGGGTCAGGGTCGAGACCGTCACTTTGGCGGAGAGGATATTGCTCAGCGGTGCGTCGCCGACGGTCACCACCATTGCTTGACCGGTCGCGCCATTGGCCGAAGCGCTGCTCATGGATCCTTGACCGCATCCGGTGAGTACGAGAGCAGCGAGACCGGATACCGCCAGAGCCGCCGCGCCGACAAAAAGCCTAGCTTGGTTCATAAGTACTCCTTTTTTGCAGGGGCCGGGGAAAGGATGTTCGCACAGCTATTTTATGAACAAAGCGGGTGGCCTGAAATGAACGGAGGGTGAAGAGTTTGTCATCTTTTGCAGCGAAGATGGTGCCGTACAGGAAAAGCAGGCTGACCGCCGTCCGATTTTCGGGTGGGGATGGCGGGCAAAGCAGGGCAATTTTCCGGCTCCGGGCAGTCCAATCCGTGCCTATACTAGTGGCGGTCAGCGCGCGTTCCCGCGCGGCCATTCCGGCCAGGCGAACTGAGGCCTGACAGGGGTGAGAAACCGGCTGGGGTTGACCTGAAGCGTCTTCCCCCAATGCCGGATTGGGTTCGGACCAGCGCCTGCGCGGGGTGCCCTGACGAAGGGATTCCGTCCCTCAGGAGATGGCCATGACAGACCCAACTCCCACCAACCCGATCAGCGGCGATGTTCTGCACAGCACGGGGCACAGCAAGCTTTCGCAGGAGGAGATTGCGAAAGCGCGTGCGCGTCATCAGCGCGAACATCCAGTCAGCCGCACGAAGAACATCCAGGTCAAGCCGCAAAAGACCGCTCCGCGCGGATAGGAACTCATTCCTGCCTCTCGGCGAAGGACCTCCGGTGCATTCAGGACGATTGCACAGTGCGAGGTGGGAAGGAGGAGTTATGGAGTTGATTTTGAGCGAGGAAGAGCAGGATTTCCTGTGCAATATTCTGGAGCAACACCATCGCGAATTACTGAAGGAGATAGCGCACACCGACAGCCGTGAGTTCAAGCAGGGACTGCGCAGGGATGAGCAGTTGCTGGATTCTCTGGTTTGCCGGTTGAGGAGGACGGTGCTGCAGCAATCGCATTGAAGGGATCCGTCGCGATGGTGAAGACGGCATGCGCGCGGGCATGGGTGCGGTGTGAATCTGGTCCGCGGTGAGAGTGGACAGAGGAACATTCCTTCCGCCCTATCCCTGAGCCTGCGTGCAGGGTGCCGGGTATTGTCGTTTCTTACCGCATAAGTACAGCCGAATCTGTACGAGACCAACTCTGCCGGGCGCGGCGGGCATCTACGGTTGCGAACACCTGGCGGTGCTCTCTATGCGCAGATTTCATCTCAGCTTTACAGTTGTGTCTCTCAGTGTATGTTTGGCGCTCGCGGGCTGCGGGAGCAGCCATAGCAGCATGCCTGGAAGTACAAACAATCCCGGCTCCGGGAACGGCGGAAGCAGCGGCGGCGGAACCGGTAGTGGGGGCGGATCGGGAAGCGGCGGTGGGTCCGGCAGTTCGGGGAGCGGGAGCAGCTCCTCGAGTTCTTCCTTCTCCGTCTCCGCGGTGGTTCCTGCCAACGGCGCGACGAACGTGGCGGCGAACACGACGATCCAGATCACCTTCTCCGGAGCCGCATCAGCCAGCTCTGTGGACGCGGCCAACATCAAGGTAGCGAGCACGCAGGCGGTGGCAGGCACCGTAGCCTATAACTCCAGTACCGACACCGCAACCTTCACGCCCTCCCAGCCGCTGGCAGCAGGCACGAAATATACGGTGACGGTCAGCGGCGTCACCAGCTCCAGCGGAACCGCGCTGACGGCCTTCACGTCCTCGTTCACTACGGCGGCGCAATCGTCCGCGAGTGGCGGCAGCAGCACCCCGCAATACCAGGCGACCCTCGAGGGCGGGTCCAACAGCGACGCCTACGGACAAGTGACGGTGGATACGACAGGGAATGTCAACGTCGACCTGAAGGGCGGCTTGGCGGGCGTGCATTTCACGGTTCAGTTCTGTCCCTCCTTCCAGTCAGGAAACAATGGTCCCAACTGCTTCGACGTGGGCTCGTTGACGAGCGACTCCAACGGCAATGGCACGATGACAGCGAAGTTTCCGAAGGCGGGGAGCTGGGCCGGCGACTTCCAGTTGACTTCGAATGTCCCGACGGCCACCGGAGGAACCGCCGGATATGCAACCGATGTGACGGGCAACACCAGCGGGCAGGCTTACATGTCGACCATGCAGCCGATCACCAAGGCGAACCAGGGAACGCTGGCGACAGGCACACAAGCGCCGCTGAAGAGCGGTACAGTGACGTTCGCGGCGGGCTCGGGCACTGCGCCTGGCACGCTGAAATTTGTGCTGACAGGCGGAGAGGCCATGATGGGCTACCAGGCCACTGAAAACGGAACCGGGATCGGGGGCTCAGGCAGCTACGAACTCTATAGCAGCTCCGGTCAGAGCGTGTTCACAACCGACAGCAGCGGGGACGTGACCTTCACGGTGGTGCAAGACGGCGTCTTCGGAGATCTATTCGTCGTGGATCCGAACAGCGGAGGGGCCGGTTACGTGGGCGGGTTCTCCGTTCCGTAACTCGCTTCTCAGCCTGCGCTTTTAACGCGTACTACGGTGATCTTCTCGAAGCCCTCCTCGAAGACGGGGGGCTTCAGTTTCTCGGCCATTTTGCGCATGACTTCCTCGCTGACCATGCGATCGCGGGAGCGATTGCGTTCGAGGCAGACCTCAAGTGGTACATCAAAAAAGACGGCCTGGACTTCGTATCCAAAGCTTTTGGCCATCTTGATCCACTGGCGGCGTTCGTGGGTGGAGAGGTTGGTGGCGTCCACGTAATTCATCGGCATTTTGGCGATGAGGCGGGCGCGGAGCAGGGAGCGAAGGGTCGAGAAGACCAGGCCCTGATAGCGCTGCTCCTCGACATCGTCGAAGAGGATGTTGCGGAGCAGGTCGCTGGAGAGCGGGGTGATGCCGCGGCGGCCGAACCAGGTGGTTTTGCCGGAGCCGGGCAGGCCGATGGCCAGCACCACGTAACCCTTGGGAGCGCCCGGTGCGCGCTGCGCCTCGGGCGGAGTCTGCGGCATCTCGGGCTGCGTCTCCACTTCCAGGCGGCCTCTGCCGGCCTGGGCGTTCCAATCGGGCTTGGAGGGTTGGGACGGCCGCGGGTGGCGGGATTCGGAGCGCTCGGTGCGCTGCTCGGGCGGCCGGGGCGACTCGGGGCGGGAGTGCGGCGCCGCGAGATCGTCGGTGTAGTGCGGCACGAGGGGCGCGGGCTGATTCGACGGAATTTCCTGGCCGATTTTGCCGGTGGATTCGGAAAGATTGGGGGCGCGTCTGGAGCGTCTTCTCATGCCGTCTTCAAACCTGGCTTACAAGGTACGCCGGAGCGGTTCCCGGCGCGCAACGGCCAATAGGCCTGCATGTTACCCGAATACCACACCGGGCAAGGCGGGAGCAAATGGAACAGAGGCAGAAGAGGAGGGAGGTTACCTGGTCTGACATTAGGCCGAGGCTGCTTCTGTTCCGGGCTCGTCGATGCAGCCCTCCATTCCGCTGTGCGATGCGTCACAGACAGCGCTTGCTTGCGGTCTTCATCCTTACGGTAGGGAGTCCTATATCCACAGCATGGGACTCGCATTTTCCGTGGGATGACCACCTCCCGGGATGATAAGATCAAGAGTTTGGTGAAACTGCGTTTTTGAGGCGCCGTGGGGAGCGTTGCGCACCGGCTTAATAATCACAACTCATGAAGAATCAAGGAGAATCACACGATGGCAGTGAAGGTTGGAATCAATGGCTTCGGCCGCATCGGGCGCAATGTGCTGCGCGCCGCTCTGGGCAACAAGGACATCGAGTTCGTGGCGGTGAACGACCTGACCAGCCCCGCGACGCTGGCTCACCTGCTCAAGCATGACTCGATCCTGGGCAATCTGCCCAACGATATCCAGGCGGGCGACGATCACATCTCGATCGACGGCAAGAAGATCAAGGTGTTTGCGGAGCGGGATCCCGCCAAGCTGCCCTGGGCCGATGTAGGCGCGGAGGCGATTGTCGAATCGACCGGGCACTTTACCGATGCCACCAAGGCCAAGGCGCACCTGGGCACCACGGTGAAGAAGGTGATCATCTCGGCTCCTGCCAGCAATGAAGACATCACCATCGTGCTGGGGGTGAACGACGACAAGTACGATCCGGCCAAGCATCATGTGATCTCCAACGCCAGCTGCACCACCAACTGCCTGGCGCCGGTGGTCAAGGTTCTGATCAAGGAATTCGGCATCGTCAGCGGCATCATGACGACCATCCACAGCTACACCAACGATCAGGTGATCCTGGACTTCCCGCACAAGGATCTGCGCCGCGCCCGCGCTGCTGCGCTGAACATGATTCCCAGCTCGACCGGCGCCGCCAAGGCGCTGAAGCTGGTGATTCCGGAAGTTGCCGGGAAGCTGGACGGTTTCGCCATCCGCGTCCCAACCCCGAACGTGTCGATCGTCGACCTGACCTTCATCAGCGAGAAGGCCACCGACGCGAAGGCGGTGAATGCCGCGCTGAAGGCAGCCGCGGACGGCCCGATGAAGGGCATCCTGGGCTATGAAGAGCATGAGCTGGTGAGCTCGGACTTCAAGGGCGACAAGCGCAGCTCCATCGTCGACTCCAAGCTGACCAAGGTGGTGGGCAACAGCGTGAAGGTGCTGAGCTGGTACGACAACGAGTGGGGCTACTCCAACCGCGTTGTGGACCTGATCGGCTTCCTGGCCAAGAAGGGCCTGTAAAGCAGGGACAAAGGGACTGGGGACCTGGAGATTCTGTCTCCGGTCCCTGTCCTTTGTTCGCGCCATCCCGTTCTCTCTGATCCCTGACATTCTGAGGAGGCATCCTATGCCCAAGCTTTCGATTCGCGATCTGGAACTTGCGAACAAGCGGGTTTTTATCCGCGTGGATTTCAATGTGCCGTTGACCGAGGACGGCTCGATCATCACCGACGACACGCGCATTGTGGCCACGCTGCCCACGATCGTGTACGCGCTGCGTCATCGCGCCAAGGTGATTCTGGCCTCGCACCTGGGGCGGCCCAAGGGCAAGCCTAATCCGAAGTACTCGCTGCGCCCGGTAGTGGACCGGCTGCGCGAACTGCTGGACAAGGAGCTGGGCTCGAGCGTGAATGTGGCCTTTGCCCCGGACTGTGTGGGCGAGGTCGCCGAGGAGATGGCCCGGCAGCTCGAGTCCGGGCAGGTGCTGCTGCTCGAAAACTTGCGCTTCCATGCGGAGGAAGAGGCGAACGATCCCGAGTTCTCGAAGAAGCTGGCGAAGCTGGCGGAGATCTACGTGAACGATGCCTTCGGCTCGGCGCATCGCGCGCACGCATCCACAGAAGGCATCACGCACCACGTGAAGCCCTCGGCGGCCGGCCTGCTGATGGAAAAAGAGATCACCTATCTTGGCAAGGCTCTAGGAGCGCCGGAGAAGCCGTTCGTGGCCATCATCGGCGGATCGAAGATCTCGGGCAAGATCGATGTGATCCAGAACCTGCTGGACAAAGTTGACACGCTGGTGATCGTGGGCGGCATGGCCTACACCTTCCAGCGGGCGCTGGGCGTGAAGACCGGCAAGAGCCTGGTGGAGGAAGACCGCATCGACATGGCCAAGGCAGCGCTGGAGAAGGCCAAGGCCAAGGGCGTGAAGCTGTTGCTGCCGGTGGATAACATCCTCGCCGATAAGTTCGATGCTGCCGCCAATACCCAGCCGTGGGACACCTCGAAGGACTTTCCCGAGGACTGGCAGGGGTTGGACATCGGGCCGGAGACGGTGAAGGCGATCGAAGACGTGGTGGCGACGGCCAAGACGATCGTGTGGAACGGGCCGGCGGGCGTCTTCGAGTTTCCGCGCTTTGCGGTGGGCACCAACGCGATTGCCAAGGCGGTGGCCGCGAACAAGACCGCGACGTCGATCATCGGCGGCGGCGACTCGGTGAGCGCGATCAACCAGGCCGGCGTGGCCGAGCAGATTACGCATATCTCGACCGGCGGCGGGGCTTCGCTGGAGTTCCTGGAAGGGAAGAAGCTGCCTGGGGTGGAGGCGCTGACGGAGAAACAGTAGTCAGTTATCAGAGATCAGTGGTCAGTAAAAAGCCGCATCCGGCATTGTGCTGGGTGCGGCATTTTTATGTCTCCCGATTCTGCAAAAAGGTATTTGTGGCTTCCTTGGATACTTCATTTTGGGCTTTTCCATCTATCCCGGAGTCTCAGTAGATCAAGACACACGGCCATGCCGTTGTGCCCGTCCGCGTAGAGTATGCTGTGCTCCTTTCGACCATCTGGACCTTGTAGAGTCAGTTTCCAATTGTCGTTTGCTTGGCTATCGAGGAGGTTTACCCGGAAACCTTCTACCCACAGTTCGGAGTGCGCCTCGTTGAGGTCCTCCATTGCATGAAAGACTGATTCGGGAATGCTGCTTGATTGGGGGCGGTTTATGCGCAAGGCCATTTATGTTTATCCCAATCTCAGATATCCGACAGGACGCGCAGATTAATCCAGTAGAAAAAGTTATCGGTTTTGTGATATTCGGGGATGTTTCGGCTTGAACGAAGATCTGGACTCTCCCCAGGCGATCTCGGTGGTTGAGGCTTCTCCAGCGATCTGAGCTTCAGGACCTATGGGCACGATCCGCACTCGCGGTCTGCCCCGTTTGGTTATCACAATGGTCTCGCCTGTCGTGGCAACCCGATCGAAGAGCCCAAGGCACTTCGATCGGAACTCATAGGCAGTGATGGTACTTTCCTTCCGGCTTGACATGGTGCAGAGGTTACACCTTCCAAGATTTTGCGTAAAACCATACCGGCGGGTGTGGCCGCGATCACCCGGCAAGGCACCGCGGTCCCATAAAATGGAGTTGAGAGAAAACCCACAAGATTGAGGGGAACCAGGAGAACAATGGCTCGGAAAGCACTGATTGCAGCGAATTGGAAGATGTACAAGACGCCGGCCGAGGCGCAGGCGTTTGTGGATGCGTTTTTGCCTTTGGTGGCTTCACACACGCGCGATGAGATTGCGCTGTTTCCGTCGCCGGTGCTGCTGCCGACGGTGATTCCCGCCTGCAAGGGGAGCAAGGTTGCGGTGGGCGCGCAGAACATCCACTTTGCCGAAGAGGGCGCGTATACGGGCGAGACTTCGGTGGGGCAACTGAAGGCGGTGGGCGGCACGCATACACTGATCGGCCACTCGGAGCGGCGGCAGTACTTTGCCGAGACCGACGAGATCGTGAACAAGAAGCTGCACACGGCGCTCAAGCATGGGCTGGTGCCGGTGGTGTGCATCGGCGAGGTGCTGGAGGAGCGCGAGGCAGGCAAGACCGAGCAGGTGCTGAAGACGCAGGTGACCGGCGCGTTTGCCGGTATCACGGCTGAGATGGCGGCGTCGATCGTAATTGCCTATGAGCCGGTGTGGGCGATTGGCACGGGCAAGACGGCGACGCCGGAGATGGCCGAGGAGGCGCACAAGATGATTCGCGCGGAGGTGGCGAAGCTGCTGGGCGCGGAGATCGCCGCGGGCATGCGGATCCTCTACGGCGGCAGCGTGAAGCCGGACAATGTGACCGCACTGATGGCGCAGGAAGATATCGACGGCGCGCTGGTGGGCGGGGCAAGCCTGAAGGCGGATTCGTTCGAGAAGATTGTGAAGTATTGAAACGCTGCGGGTCAGCAGGTCAGCGGCTCTCAGGGTCTCAAAGGGAGATTGGGGCGAGCGCCTGAATCTTTGATCCATCAATGAAACGGCCGTCTGGAGAAGATCTCCGGACGGCCGTTTTGTCTTGCGTATTGCTTATATGCCGGGGTAGAAGCCGGCGATCCAGTTCTGGAGCAGAGCGGGGAAGCAGCCCAGGACGAGCACGGCCGCACCCATGGCGAGCAGCACCAGCATGGAGACGGGATGGGCCTTGATGGGAGTCTCGTCGATTGCCGGCATCACGTAAACGCGCTTGAGGACCTGGAGGTAGTAGTAGAGGGAGACGGCGCTGAAGGCCACGGCCAGGGCGACCAGTGCAAAGGGCGCCGCGCCGCCGCCGACCTCAAGGACCGCGGCGAACAGGTTGAACTTGGCCCAGAAGCCCACCAGCGGCGGAATGCCGGCCAGCGAGAGGAAGAGGACGAGCATGACGGCCGCGAGCAGCGGGTTGCGCTTCTGCAAGCCGAGAAAGGCGTCCATCTTGTCGCTGCCGGTGGCGCGCTCCACGACGCCGACCACGCCGAAGGCGGCGATGGTGGTGAGGCCGTAGGTGAGGATGTAGTACATCACCGCCTCAGCGCTCCGGCTGGTGCTGGAGAACCAGGCAAGGCCGAGCAGGATGTAGCCGGCGTGGGCCACGGCGGAGTAGGCCAGCAGGCGGCGAACGCTGCTCTGCGCCAGGGCGGCCAGATTGCCAAAGACCATGGAGGCAACCGCCATGATGGCGAGGATGAGTCCCCAGCCGAAGTGGAAGCCGAGCGCCGGATGGGCGGTCTGGGCTGCTGGCTGTAGGGCCGCCATGAAGTGGAGCGCGGCAGCCGAGATGGAGACGATGAGGGCGAAGCTGGCGACCTTGGAGACCGAAGCGATGAACGCCGCGGCCGGGGCGGGTGCGCCCTCGTACGTGTCTGGCGCCCACAGATGGAAGGGTACGGCCGCCACCTTGAAGCCAAGGCCGGCTGCGACCATGACCAGCGCCAGGTAGAGCAGCGGCGAGCCGCCGTTGGCGCTGGCGGCATAGGCTCCATGAACCACGGCCTGGAGATTGGTGGAACCGGAGAGGCCGTAGAGATAGCTGAAGCCGAAGAGCAGGAAGGCTGCCGACATGCCGCCGAAGAGGTAGTACTTGAGGGCGGATTCGGCGCTCTTACCGGACTTCTTGGCGAAGGCGGTGAGAATGTAGAGGCCGAGCGAGAGCAGTTCGAGGCCGGTGAAGATGACGAGCAGGTCCTGCGCGGCGCTGATCAGCAGGCCGCCGGCGGCCGACATGAGCACCACGGCGACGTATTCCCCTGGATTGCGGGTGAACTCGGCGTCAACCAGCAGCAGCAGCGTAAGCGCGGTGAGGACGAGCACGGCGCACTGGGCGACGGTGGCGGTGCCGCCCGACGAGAGCAGCAGGTCGGCGCCGTAGCTCAGCGAGCCGGCAGTGCCCACGGCCCACAGGGCCACGCCGCAGCCAAGGATGCCGAGGAAGGCGGCGATGGCTGCGCGCGATTTGGCGGCGGCGTTGCGGAAGAAAGCGAGATCGGCCACCAGCACCAGCAGGGCGGCGCATTCCAGAACCGTTTCAGGCAGCGTGGCGCGGAAGAGGTCGTGATAGTTCATTGCAGTCCTCCTCCGGCGAGCAGAGCCTTCACCGCGGGTTCGATCTGTCCAAGCAGAACGTGCGGATAGATACCGACGAGCAGGGTGGCGGCGCCCAGCAGGGTGACGCCTGCGACTTCAGGCCAGGTGATGGCGCCCAAGGTATGCCAGCCCTCCTTGGAATGTTCTTCGGGGGTTGGCAGGCGATCGGAGAAGAAGGCCTTCTGCAACGCGCGCCAGGTGTAGGCCACGCCGACCACGATGCCGACGCCGGCAACGACCGTCCACCAGGGCTTGGCGCTCCAGGCGCCGACCAGGACTTCCAGTTCGGCGACGAAGCCGGAGAAGCCGGGCAGGCCCATGGAGGCGACGCCGGCGATGACGAAGGCCCAGGCGGCGAAGGGCAGGCGGCGCGCCAGGTGCATCTTTTCGAGATCGCCGAACTGGCGGGTATGGGTACGGTCGTAGACGATGCGGCCGACGATGGCGAAGAGCAGTCCGGCGATGATGCCGTGCGAGAACATCTGCATGACGGCGCCGGTTTCGCCGATCTGGTTGAGGGTCATGAGGCCGAGCAGCACGAAGCCCATGTGGCTGACCGAAGAGTAGCCGATGACGAACTTGAAGTCGGTTTGGGCGAGAGCGACGAGCGCGCCGTAGACGATGCCGATGACGGCCAGGACGGCGAAGACATCACGCCAGGAGCCGAGGCCGAGGAAGGTGAATCCCCAGGGATCGAGGCCGTGCGGGTAGAGGCCCATGGCGACGCGCAGGCAGCCGTAAGCGCCGAGCTTCATGATGACGCCGGCCAGGATCATGGATGCGGCCGTGGGGGCGGCGACGTGGCCGGTGGGCGCCCAGGTGTGGAAGGGCCACATGCCGGCGAGGATCGCGAAGCCGATGAAGACCAGCGGGAAGCACCACATCTGGAAGTGGGGCGAGAGACCGCCGTGGGCCAGGTCGATCAGGGCGGTGGAGTGCGATCCGGTGGCGGCGTAGGAGGCGAGCAGGCCGATGAGCACCATCGCCGAGCCCACGAAGGAGTAGAGCGCGAGCTTCATGGCGCCGTACTCGCGGCGGGTAGAGCCCCAGATGGCGATGAGGAAGTACTTGGGGACGATGGCGATCTCGTAGAAGACGAAGAGCAGGAAGAAATCGAAGCTGAGGAAGACGCCGTAGACGCCGCCGATGAGGGCGAGGAAGAAGGCGAAGAACTGGTTGGTGCGCAGCTCGATGTTCCAGCTGAAGAGCACGCCGGCCACCGCGGCGAGACCGGTGAGCAGGACCAGCACGCGGCTGATGCCGTCTGCGGCGAGCAGGAAGTGGACGCCCATCGAGGGGATCCATGCAG
>JAJZCY010000014.1:29611-31391 GCA_021828835.1 Acidobacteriota bacterium
GAAGCATCGGTGAGCACCGTGCGGCCCTGGCCAAACTCGGCGGCATAGCCGGCGGTGGCGCAGATCAGGCCGGCCAGCGCGGTGAGGAGCGCCAGCGCGCGAGCCACGCCGGGCTTGTCCTTCGGCAGCAGGGCCTGCAGCAGGGCGCCGGCGAAGGAAATGTAGATCGTCCAGGCCAGCATCTATCGAATCTCCGACTTTCTACTCATGTTGAAGCTCTCAAACCTCGCGGCCTAAAGCCCCGCGGCGGGTATCGATGTTCGGCACGACTCAAGCCGTACCTTGGTACAAACCTCAGCGGGCCTGACAGCCCGTAGTCCCGATCGAGCGAGGGCAAGTCCCCGCTCTCTCTCTGCGAACTTAAAACTTCCAGTGCGCGAGCAGGTTCTGGACCGTGGGGTTCACGGTGTTCAGCACCAGCGAGGGCACAAGGCCGAGCAGCAGCATCAGGACCAGGACAGGAGCCAGGGCGAGACGCTCGCTCGAATGCATATCCGGGAACTGGGCCCAGCGCTCGGGCACCGGGCCGGAAAAGACCTTCTGAATCACGGTGAGCAGCACAATGGCGGTGATCAGCAAACCGAGGACGGAAACCGTGGCGCTGACCCAGGACAAGGGAAAGACGCCGCGGAAGATCAGAAACTCGCTGACGAAGCCGTTGAGGCCGGGCAGGCCGAGCGAACTGAAGAGCGTGATGCCCATCAGGCCGGCGAGGACCGGAGCCGGCTTGCGCAGACCGCCGAAATCTTCCAGCCCGCGGAGACCGCCGGAGCGGAACTGGATCACGGAAACAAACCAGAAGAGCGCGGCGGCGGTGATGCCGTGGTTGAACATTTGCAGAATGACGCCGTTGAGCGCGGCGGCCTGGCTGTTCTGCATGGCGCCGTAGGCGGGAAGCGCGAGCGCGAAGATGGCCAGCAGGCAGTAGCCGAGGTGATTCACCGAGGAGTAGGCGAAGATGCGCTTGAGGTCCTTCTGCGCGGCCGCGGCCCAGGCGCCGAGCACGACGGTTAGGACGGCCAGCACCAGCAGGGGAGTGCGCATCTCGTAGATCTCCACGCCGAAAATGGGCAGAGCGATGCGCAGCAGACCGTAGACGCCCATCTTGGACATGCCGCCGGTGAGCAGCATGGTAACCGGAGAAGGCGCTTCGGCGTAGGCATTGGGCAGCCAGGTGTGGAAGGGAATCATGGGCGTCTTGACGGCGAAGCCGGCGAGTACGCCGATGGCGAGCCAGATCATGACCGGGCCCAGGTGTGCCGCCACCTGCTGAGCCAGCGTGCCCGATTGCGCAAGAGCCGCCAACTGGATGAAGTCCATGGAGCCGGTGCACAGGAAGATGGCAAGGAACGAAATCAGCAGCGCCACCGAGCCGGCCATGGTGTAGACGAAGAACTGCGTGGCCGCTGGTCCGCGGTTGGGACCGCCCCACAGCTTGATGAGGAAGAAGGCCGGGATGAGGCTCAGCTCCCAGAAGATGAACCAGTGGTAGAAATTGAGCGCGGTAAAGGTGCCGAAGAGCCCCGACTCGAGCATGAGCACGAGCCCAAAGTAGAGGTTCGGCGAGTGGTGCACGCGATTGGCGGCATCCACGCTCATCAGGGTGAGGATGGCGGAGAGCACGACCATGAGGCCGCCCAGCGCGTCGACGCCGAGATGGTACTCAATGCCCAGCGAAGGCGCCCAGGGAATGCGCTCGACCAGGCCGATGGAGCCATCGGCGGGCAGATGGACCCAGATGATGAGCGAGACCACGAGCGTGGCGAGCGCGGTGAAGATC
>JAJZCY010000256.1 GCA_021828835.1 Acidobacteriota bacterium
GGACCGCGCTCGACGCCAACGCCGTTCTGCGGCCAGTGCGACAGGGCCAGTTCCATGGGCAGCGTCAGCGAGATAGTATCGCCCGGTTTGAACGTACGATCGAGGACGACGAAGCCGTTAGCAGCCGGCTTGGCGTCGAGCGGGGAACCATTGAGCGTAAGGCGCGGGGCGTGGCACCAGCGCGGAATACGCAGAGAGAGCGGAAACTCGACAGGTTGAGAAGTCTGGATCGTGAAGCGGATCTCTTCCTCAAAAGGGTAATGAGTGGATTGCACGATCTCGATGGGCTGATGGCTGTTTCCGACGGTGGTGCGCACGGTCGAGGGTCCATACAGAACTGCGGCCAGGCCGCCGTTGCCGGTCTTCATCCACATGCGGATGACGTAGTTGGGCATCACCCGGTGGACGTTGCCGCCGCAGCAGGCGGTGCGATGGCCGGGATTGGGCTGGTAGGCCATCATGCTTCCGCCGTGCTCCTTGAACTTGGGCCAGTTATGGTCCGAGTTGAGCGTGGCAAGGAACTGGTTGGGGCAGGAGAAGTACTGCACCGCCTTCCAATCGTTCTTGACAGCGCCGGGAGCGGCGTTGAAGCAGGCGCGCTCAATGCGATCGCCCCAGCCGCCGTCTCCTGTGGCCATCAGGTAGTAACCCCAAGACCAGGTGTGATCGGTAATATCGCAGGTTTCATGCGAATCCAGAGATGTGGTAGTGGCAAACCACTCCGAGGTGGAGGGCACGCCATCGATCAACATGTGGTAGTCGAAGATACGGCGCTGTGCGGCCAGGCCGAAGGTCAGATAATCCTGCTTCCCGGTGTAGAGATAGAGGATGGCCGGCTGCTTCGAGATCTCCGCGTAGGTTTCGCCGTGGGTGTTGATCACGGAGTTGGTGAGCACGCGCTGCAGGCCCAGATCCGCGTTCTCCGGATCATCGGAGTATTTCATAAACTCGCGCCAGGCGTTCTCCGCCAGAGTCAGCAGGCGCGGATTGCCGGTTTGCTCGTAGCACCACAGGATGTCTTCCACGTTGCTGATGTTGCGCTTGGGCTTGCCGTAGGAGGCAGTATCGGAAAGGTAGTGCCGCTCCATTGCCGCTGCGATCTGGCGATGCGTGATGCCCTGAAGTGGCGTGTGCGAATCGGAGACGGCGGCCACGCTGCGGAAGAAGACGACGTGGGGCCAGCGATGATAGTCGCTAAGCGGGTCCTGGAACAACTGCGGACCCAGATAGCCTTCGCTGTCCGGATGCGACAAGGTGTAGGCGATGGGCCGCGTGGCCTGTTCGATCAGCTTCGGATTGTCCAGCAAAATGCCCAGCCGGGTGGCGCCATCGATCCAGTAGGCTCGCTGTTCCCAGGGCCACCACTCCTCAAATTGCTGCTCGGGCAGCCAGTAGTCGCCCTGCTGTTTTTCGCCCCAGAAGTCCTGCGTGAAAGGCCAGGAGACCTGCGGCAGATGCGAGCCGAGTTGGGCTGCCTGCTTTTCGAGATAGCCGCGCAGCCAGCCCTCCGGGCGCACCGCTCCCGGGGGCAGCGCGCGCAGCGCGCCGTGGTAGCCCACCGGCTCCGCGCCGGCATCGGTCTGGGCTGAGAGCGATGCCGCGCCCATCATCAGCGCGGAACTCATGAGGCTGAGACGCAGAAACTCGCGCCGGTTCAGATCGGATTCTGAAGAGTTCGGATCCATGGAAGCTTCTCCTGTGTTTCAGACGGAATCTATTCGGCCCGGGCCGCTGCTGGATGGGCCGCAGGATGGGCGAAGGCGCGGTGGAGCAACGCAGCGCCGATGAGCGGCGCATCCTCGCCCAGCGTGGATTTGGAAATCTGCACTCTGCCGGAGATGGCCTGGTAAGCGCGCTCGCGGACGAATGCAATCAGCGGCTCCATCAGCAACTCTCGAGGCGCGTTGCTGATCCCACCGCTGATGCAGATCCTCTCCACGCTGGTCAGGTTGATCAGATTGACCAAGCCGATCCCGATATAGCGGACTGCGTCCTGTGTGAGCTGCCGGGCTGGTGGATTTCCCTGTTGCGCGAGTTGGAATACGTCGGCGACGCTGATGGCGGCCGAATCTTTGCCGAGCAGAGTTCCGAGATGGGGAATCCGCTTCTTAGCCTGGCGCACGATGGCCAGCCCCCCGGCATGAGCCTCCAAGCATCCGCGCCGCCCGCAGTTGCACAGTTCTCCATCCAGTTCAACGATCTGATGGCCGAACTCGCCTGCAGTATTGAGCGCGCCGTGAAAAATCTTTCCGTCCATCACCATGCCGCAGCCGATGCCGGTTCCAAGCGTGACGGCTGCGAGTCCGCGGCAGCCCTGGCCGGAGCCGACAAGATACTCTGCCCAAGCCGCGGCGCGGGTGTCCTGCGCGATGAAGAGGGGAACGCCGAAGGAGGATTGGATGGCTGTCGCAACTGGGACATTCTTCCAAAACAGGTTGGGTGCGTAGACAACCGTTCCCGTCACGGAGTCTGCTGTGCCGGGCACTCCCAGGCCGATGCCGGTCAGATCGTCGGCGCGAAGCGAAAGCGCCGCCAGCATGGAATGGATCTGCTGCGTAACTGCCGAGAGAACGGCGTCGCTGCCGCGTTCCGGATCGGTCGCGATCTTCCTTTGGAGGAGGAGCTTTCCCGTGGCGTCGAAGATCCCGAACTTGATGTTGGTGCCGCCGATATCGACGCCCACGCTGTATTTTCGAACTCCCATAGCCGCTCCCAGCGTGAAGATGTGATTTCTGGCCGCGCTAGTGCTGCGTGCCGATACAGTTGTCGCCGCCTTCGTAGCGGGCAATCTTCTGGATTCGTTCGAGGTGTCTTCCACCCTCGAAGCCGGTGGTGAGCCAGATATCGACAATCATCTTGGCCAATTCGATGCCCACCACACGTGCGCCCAGGGCGAGAATGTTGGTGTCGTTGTGCTCGCGGGAAAGCTTGGCGGAGTATGGCTCGCTGCAAACCACGGCGCGAATGCCCTTCACCTTGTTGGCGCTGATCGAGATCCCGACGCCGGTTCCGCAGAAGATCAGCCCCTTCTCGCAGACGCCGCTGGCAACGGCTTCGCCTACGCGAAAGCCGAAGTCGCAGTAGTCCACGCGCTCGTTGTTGCAGGTGCCGAAGTCCTCGAGGGCATAGCCCTTTTCTGTCAGATAGGCCTTGATGGCTTCCTTGAATTCGAAGGCGGCGTGATCGGAACCGATGGCGATCATGAATTCTCCGGGGCAGGTTTACCGCAGCATCGAGGTGACGAGCAGGCTGAGGCCGGCCAGGAAGAAGACAAACATGGCGGCGACCATGGCGTTTGTTGCTCTGGAGGCGCCCTTCGTCTCTTTCCAGACAAAGACGCCCCAGATGGCCGCGATCATGGTGCCGCATTGCCCGAGCCCGTAGGCGATGGCCGGGCTGGCCGCTTTGGAGGCAATGAAGTTGGAGGTGACTCCAACTCCATTGATCAAGCCGCCAAAGGCTCCGATGAGATGGAATTTGAAGGTGCCGCTGGCGAAGTAATCGGCATACTTAACCGGCTCGCCCTGTACTGGATGGCGCATCAGGTAAGTGTTAAAGACAAAGTTCGAAGAGAAGGCGCCGATGCAATACACCAGCACCCCGGCGTACGGCCCGAACTTGCCCGGTTCCAGATGGGAAAAGTCGGGCGAGAGCGACCTTTGCACCAGAAAATAGAAGAGGCCCATCAGGATGCCTCCGCCCACGGCGAGCAGAATTCCGGTGCGCAGGCGCCGTGGCCCGGCAGGCGAGGCGCCGAGCACATTGCGGTAGGCGAGGGCGTCGAGCACGATGGCCAGCGTGATGGCGGCTACGCCCGCGAAGATGAGCAGCGGCTCGCCCTTCGGCTGAGCGACATAATTCACCAGCACGCCTTCGACCAGCGCCAGGCCGATCGCAATGGGATAAGCGACAGCCATGCCGGCCAGATCCAGCGCGGCCATGAAGAGCATGTTGGCCAGGTTGAACACCACCCCGCCGAACAGTGCCCATCCGTAACTCGTGGCGCTCGCCTGGGCAAGATCCGCGAACAGATTTCTGCCTTCGCTGCCAAGAGAGCCGAAGGTAAGGCCAATCAGCAATGGCGTGAGCAGATAGCCAATGGCCTGGTCCCAGTAGAAGAGCGGGAAGGCATAAGACTTCGGTTCCATCTTGAGGGTATTGGCCCAGGAACCCCAGCAAAACATGGTGAGCACGCAGAGTGCTACGGCGACTGGATAGGAATGGACAATGATCATTGAGCCCGCCCGACATTCTCGACAAGCTTTCGAACCGCGTGAATGGCTTCAGGAATGGAATAGTCCCGATGGAAGATGCTGGAGGTTCCGCCCACCAGCATGGTCGCGCCTGCCGCGACCATGGCCGGAATATGGGCAAAGCTGACGTTGCCGTCCACCTGGATGGCGACGTTCGCGTGCCCGGAGGATTCGAGCAGATGGCGGACATCGGCAATTTTGCGCAGCATCGCCGGGATGAGCCTTTGCCCGGCGGCGCCCGGGTTCACCGTCATGACCGTGACCATGTCCACATCGTCGAGGATGTAATCGAGACAGGTGACGGGCGTCGCTGGATTGAGAGCGATGCCGGGCCGGGCGCCCGCCTCGCGAATCTGCTGCAGCGCCTTTTGTACGTGGCACGTGGCTTCGTAGTGGATGGTGATGCAGTTGGCTCCCGCGCGCGCGGTCCGGTCGATGAAGCGTTCCGGCTCCTCGACCATCAGGTGACAGTCCAGAGGCAGATCCACGACCCGCCGGATGGTCTCCATCATGGAAAAATCGAGGCCGAAGTTGTCCACGAAGCGGCCGTCCATGAAGTCGATATGAAGGCTGTCCACTCCCGCGTCGGTCAATTGGCGCAGGTCCGCCTCGAGAGCGGCGAAGTTGGCGCAGGCGATCGATGCTTCCAACTGGATCGGTTTGGTTGCGACTGCGGGTTTTGTGGTTGCCATCTTCGACTCTTGCCTCAGCGCAGACCGAGCAGCGACCGGCTCGGAGGAGTCAAGCGCGAGGTCTTAGGTGAAAGCTTTCAAAATCCAAACGTGAAGGAAGTGTAGAGTCGGATTGCGGGCCTTGTCAAGGCAAAGAATGGGACCGCAAAATTCTCAACCGCTGTCTATGTTTGCCGCGGTTTTGGCCTGGAACAGGATCGCGCTCGCTGGATTTGGCCGGCCCGCCACCGCTGGGCGTATTCTGCTATCCTCGATAAAAGGTTTTAACAGCTTGTCTTCCCCGCGCGGCGGCTGCTTCGCAACTGTGGGCCCAATACAAGGGGCCTGCGATGCCATTTACAAGGGGTGA
>JAJZCY010000257.1 GCA_021828835.1 Acidobacteriota bacterium
GTGAGCAAGTTCGGCAGCGTGAAGGTCGACAAGCTCATGTTCATCGAGCGCTACAGCCACGTGATGCACATCGTCAGCTCCATTGAGGGGCAGTTGAAACCGGAGCTGACCGCAGTGGATGCCCTGCGTGCCTGCTTCCCGGCTGGCACCCTCAGCGGAGCGCCCAAGGTGCGGGCCATGGAGATCATCGAGGAGATGGAGCCGGCCCGCCGCGGAACCTATGGCGGAGCGGTCCTCTACGCGGATTTCTCCGGCAATCTCGACTCCTGCATCGCCATCCGCTCCATGCTGGCAAGGGACGGCATTGGCTACATTCAGTCCGGAGCGGGCATCGTGGCCGATTCCGTGCCGGAGCTCGAGTACCAGGAGTGCATCAACAAGTCCCGGGGCATGATCCGTGCTATTGAGAGGGCCCGGGAACTGTAGCTGGATTTTGCACCCCTGATCCGCTCTTTCGTGCTGCGGATTCCTGCGGCAGTAGTTCTGTCAGGAAAACAGCAGTGCGGAATCCGGGGGAAGCCTCTACGTCACGATGTCGGGCCAACGCCGATCCCATTGTCCGCTTCTAAGCTATCTATGGCGCCGGAAGCGCGAGTTCATTCAAAGAGAACAATTGGGAGCGGCGGAGCAGGGAAGCGGAAACCGGCGCAAATCTCCATAGGGTGCACCGTCCTTCACGGCCGGGACTCGTGTGCATGGGCGCGAGGTTGTCTCTGGATGGTGCTGGCCACCGGGTTGCTCCTCGCCGGATGCGGGGCGGCCTCCAGGAACAAGGCAGCCGGGCAGGCAGCGAGCGCCACCAGCACCCCGATCCAGCATGTCGTCATCATCATGCAGGAGAACCGCACCTTCGACAATCTGTTCCATGGCTTTCCCGGCGCCGATTCGGTCAGCACCGGGATGAATGGCAGTACCCAGGTCACCCTGGCGCCCATCAATCTCAATGATCCCCGCGACCTCGGCCACACCCATCCCGACTGGTGGCAGGACTGGGACAACGGCAAAATGGACGGCTTTGCGCACGCGAACCAGAGCTATGCCTACTCCTATGTCCCCTCCAGCCAGGTGCAGCCGTACTGGACTCTGGCGCAGGAGTACACGCTCGGCGACCGGATGTTCCAGTCCAACACCGGCCCCACCTTTCCTGCGCATCAGTACATGATCGCGGGCCAGTCCGGCGGCGCCGATGAGGACCCCGACAGTCCGCAGTGGGGATGCGATGCGCCCCCGGGCTCCACCGTCGCGCTGATCGGTCCGAACGGCGTCGATCTCCCCGGCGTGTTTCCCTGCTTTTCTTACAAGACCGCGGCCACTCTGCTCGATGCCGCACACATCTCCTGGCGCTATTACGCGCCCCAGGACACTACGACGGGCTCTATGTATTCGGCCTTCGAGGCGATCCACCAGGTCTTCAATAGCTCGGAGTGGGCCAAAAACGTGATTTCTCCGCCCACCCAGGTGCTGACCGACGTTGCCAATGGGCAACTGGCGCAGGTCACCTGGATCTGCCCCGAGTCTTCCTACTCCGACCATCCCGGCACGGCCACCTCCACCGGACCGGATTGGGTGGCTTCGGTCGTGAACGCCATCGGCGCAAGCCCCTTCTGGAACTCCACCGCCATCTTCATCACCTGGGATGACTGGGGCGGTTGGTACGACCACGTTGTGCCCCAGCAGATCGACAACATGGGCCTGGGCTTCCGCGTGCCGCTGATCGTGGTCTCCCCCTATGCCAAGCACGGCTACGTCTCCCACCAGGTGCATGAAACCGCCAGCCTGCTGGCATTCGTTGAACAGAACTTCGGCCTGCCCAACCTGGGCCAGCGGGACGCCACCGCTGATGCCTTCTCCGATTGCTTCGACTACACCCAGAAGCCGGCTCCGTACAAACCCGTGGCCACCAGCATCTCGGTGCGCCAACTGCTGAGCAAGATCCGCGGAGGAGAGGGCGATTAGGTCCAGGCGCGCTCCACGTATTCAAATCTGCATCTGAGCATGAGCGGGTGCTCCTGATACCCGAATGAGGGCTCGAAACGGTGGCGCAAAAGGGGTCGGCTGCGAAAAAGGAAGAGGGCAATGTGGCAGCCGTGCCACCGGTGCAGAAGAACCTGGCCCGGCCCTCCGCCGAAGAGATCTTCAGTCAAGTCGCCAAAAACGCCCGGCAGGAGTTGCAGCGCCCCTCCATCGCTCTGGGCCTGTCCGGCTTTGGCGCGGGCGTGTTCATGGGCCTTTCGGCTCTGGGCACCGCGATGGCAGCCGGCATCCTCGGGCAGGGAAACGCGGCTCTGATCGTCTCCCGCATGTTCTATCCGCTGGGCTTTATCGTAGTGATCCTCGGCCGCTCGCAACTGTTTACAGAGAACACCCTCTATCCGGTAGCTCTTGTTCTCGCCGAAAAGCGGGAGTTCTGGAACACACTGCGGCTGTGGGCGGTGGTGCTGCCCATGAACGTGGCGGGAGCCCTCGGCTTTTCGCTGCTTGCCGCCTGGACACCGGCCCTCCAGCCGGGTACGCTCAAGGCTCTCACCACCCTGGGCGCAACAGCCCTGGATCATCCTCCCAGCCAGATCTTCTGGTCGGGAGTCATCGCCGGGTGGATCATTGCGCTGGCCGCGTGGCTCGTCTCCGGTTCTCACTCCATCACCGGCTCGGTGCTCATCATCTGGATGCTGACCTTCGTGGTGGGGCTGGGCAACTATGCCCACTGTGTCGCCAGTTCCTGCGAGATCATGGTCACGGTCCTGGGGCACGGGGCGTCCTGGCCCGACTATCTGCGCTGGTTCTTTCCTGCGACCGGCGGCAACATCTGCGGAGGCGTGGTCATGGTCACCATCCTCGAGTACGGGCAGGTGATGCACGGGAAGATGATCGAGAGAGCCGCTGCCAAGGCCCGCCGCGAAGAGGCGCAGCAATTAGAGTCGCGCGGCTAGTCCGCCCCGAAAAACCGCTTGAAGAAATGGCCCACACGGACGAAGAAGCCGCGCTTCTTTTTTGCAGTCTTTTGCGCCGGTGGGGTCGGCGCAGAGGCTGCGGCAGCGGGCTCCGCCGGAACCGGCACGGGCTTGGGGATGACAGCCTTGGGCGCATGGTCCCGGGCCGAGTAAACCAGCGGCGCCTGGGCGACCGAACCCGCGGCATGGGGCGGCGCAGGAGCCGGTGCCGGACTGGGCTCCAGTCCCTCGCTCTGCGCCAGCGGAAACTCGTTGCTGGCCTTCTTGGCCGGCGTTGGCGGGCAGCCGCACGGCTCCTTCTCCGAATCCACTACCTCGCGCAGGCTTCCATGCTGAAACATGACGCGCTGCCCAGGCTGCACCCGGTACAGTCCGCTCTCAAACAGGCTGGTCACGACGATGTAGGGCGCGTTCAGCCCGGAGTTGTCCACGCAGGTGTCGCCGTTCGCGCCCAGCCGCACCTTCACCTCCGACGCCCCCGGCCCATTCATGAGAATGCGGAAATCCGGAGTGAGCAGGATGTCGGCGTTGCTGGGGCCTTGGGTAGTGGCAAAGCTCATCTCTACCGCGCCCCGGTCCATCGCCATCAGCAGGCCCGGCGTGGTGCCGGCAGGCGCGCCGCTGTCGGCGGCAAGTTTCACCGTGGTGGACGGGCAGACGCGCAGGGTTCCGCGGCGGGGCAGCGTAACATCCGTGGTGCGCGACCCTGAAGTGATGCTGCCGTTTGTCCCGATCAGGACCTTGCCGTTGGTCACTTCCAGAGCGCCCGTCACGACGGCGGCCTCTCCCGGAGCACCATTGCTGACCGGCACAATCGCGATCGGCCCGGCGGACACAGTGGGCGTCGGGGGGGTGGCTGCCGGCGGCGAGGCAGGCGCAGACTGCGCGTGCAGCGCCGCAGAGCACACCAGCAGGGCCGGAGCCAGCAGCACCGTTCCCTGCGAGTGCCTCGTCCCCTTGCTCGATCCCATTGTGCTTACATTTCCAGAAAGTTGCGGATCATCTCGTGGCCGCCCTCGGTGAGCACGCTCTCCGGGTGAAACTGCACGCCCTCGATGGGCAGTGTGCGATGCCGAAGCCCCATGATAACCGCCCCGTCGGGGTCGGGTGTCCGCGCGGTGACGGTCAGTTCGCCGGGCAGCGTGTCCTGGGCCACGATCAGCGAGTGATAGCGCGTGCAGGTGAGGGGCGTGGGCAGGCCGGTGAAGATCCCTTTGCCGTCGTGCTCCACCGGGCTGGTCTTGCCGTGCATCAGCTTGTGCGCGCGCACCACCTCGCCGCCAAAGGCCTCGCCAATGGCCTGGTGCCCTAGGCATACGCCGAAGATCGGCGCCTTGCCTGCCATGTGGCGGATCAGCGGTATCAGGATGCCTGCTTCCCGCGGCGTGCACGGCCCCGGCGACAGCAGGATGCGCTCCGGTTTCATGGCTTCGATCTCCTCCGGCGTCACCTCGTCGTTGCGGCGGACCACGACCTCCGCCCCCAGCTCGCCAAGATACTGGACGAGGTTGTACGTAAACGAGTCGTAGTTGTCGAGGACGAAGACCATGCTGAGTTCAGTGTAGCGCGGGCGCCCGCGCCTCCCCGGGCCCGCTGCGGTTGCGCCTCAGCATGGAACTCTGCAAAACTGGCGGTGGTCGGTATTCATGGTTCTTCACTTTCTGGTCATGGGACGCGTGCAGGGGGTCGGCTTCCGCTGGTTTGTCCAGCGCGAGGCCACCGAGCTGGAGCTGCGCGGCTGGGTGCGCAATACGGAAGAGGGCGACGTCGAGATCGTCGCCGCCGGCCATCCCGAGGATCTGGCCGAGCTGCGCGCCAGCCTCAAGCGCGGTCCCCGCGGCAGCCGCGTCGATCGCCTCATCGAGCACACCCTTGAGGAGAAGGAAGCCCGCAATTTGGACTCCTTCCGCATCGAAGGTGCCTGGTAATCGAGCCGAAGCCCAAAACACTATAGAATTTTGGTATGCCAGCCTATCGTTCACGCACATCCACTCATGGACGGAACATGGCCGGGGCCCGCAGCCTGTGGCGCGCCACCGGAATGCAGGACAGCGACTTCGGCAAGCCGATCATTGCTGTCGCCAACTCTTTCACCCAGTTCGTGCCCGGACACGTCCACCTGAAGGACATGGGGCAGCTCGTGGCTGAGGAGATTGCCCGCGCCGGCGGGGTGGCTAAAGAGTTCAACACCATCGCCATCGACGACGGCATCGCCATGGGACACTCCGGCATGCTCTACAGCCTGCCCTCCCGCGACCTGATCGCCGATTCCGTCGAGTACATGGTGAACGCCCATTGTGCCGATG
>JAJZCY010000258.1 GCA_021828835.1 Acidobacteriota bacterium
GATCTCCTGTCTTGCTTTGTTCCCAAGCTCCCTGGTTCCCTGCTCTATTGCAGTACCGGGATGCCGGCGATCTTTTGCGCCCACTCGGCCGGCCCGGTCTGGTGGACGCTGGTGCCCTTGGAGTCCACGGCTACCGTCACCGGCATGTCTTTGACGTCGAACTCGTAGATGGCCTCCATGCCGAGGTCGCCGAAGGCCATCAGCTTCGAGCCCTTGATCGCCTTGGCCACCAGGTAGGCCGCGCCACCCACCGCCATCAGATACACGGCGCCAAACTCGCGAATGGCCTCGATGGCCGTCGGGCCCCGCTCGGCCTTGCCGACCATGCCGAGCAGGCCGGTCTCAGCCAGCATCTGGCGGGTGAATTTGTCCATGCGCGTGGCAGTTGTCGGCCCTGCCGGCCCTACCACCTCTTCGCGCACCGGGTCCACCGGTCCGACGTAATAGATAAACCGGCCGTGGAAGTCCACCGGCAGCTTCTCGCCGCGGTTGAGCATGTCGGTGATGCGCTTGTGCGCTGCGTCGCGGCCGGTCAGCAGCTTCCCGTTCAACAGAAGCACCTCGCCCGGCTTCCAACTGGCCACCTCCTCGCGGGTGACGCTGTCGAGATTCACGCGCCGCGCCCCCGCCACATCGTAGGTCAGTTGTGGCCAGTCTTCCAGGCTGGGCGGATCCAGATAGACCGGCCCCGAGCCATCCAGCACGATATGCGCATGGCGGGTGGCCGCGCAGTTGGGAATCATGGCGATCGGCAGGTTGGCCGCGTGGCAGGGGTAGTCCAGCACCTTCACATCGAGAACGGTCGTGAGACCGCCGAGGCCCTGCGCGCCGATGCCCAGGCGGTTCACCTTCTCATAGATCTCCAGGCGCAGCTTCTCTGCCGTTGTCTGGGCGCCCCGTGCCTGTAGTTCCTGGATATCGATCGGGTCCATCAGCGCGGCCTTTGCCAGTTGCATGGCCTTGTCGGCCGTCCCGCCGATGCCGATGCCCAACATCCCCGGCGGGCACCAGCCCGCGCCCATGGTGGGCACCGTCTTGATCACCCAGTCCACGATGGAATCGGAGGGATTCAGCATGGCGAACTTGCTCTTCGCCTCCGAGCCGCCGCCCTTGGCCGCCACCGTAATCTCCACCTCGCCGCCCTTGACCAGTTCCACAGTCACGCAAGCGGGGGTATTGTCGCGGGTGTTCTTGCGTGCGCCGGCCGGATCGGCCAGCACCGAGGCGCGCAGCTTGTTCTCCGGATCCAGATAGGCGCGCCGCACGCCCTCGTCGATCATCTCCTGCAAATCCAGCACCGCCTCGCCCGGCTTGCGTTCGAAATGGACCTCCATGCCCACTTTCACGAAGACCGTCACAATGCCGGTGTCCTGGCAGATGGGGCGATGGCCCTCGGCGCACATGCGGCTGTTGATGAGGATCTGCGCCATGGCGTCCTTGGCCGCGGGAGACTGCTCCCGCTCGTACGCCTGCGCCAGCCCACGGATGTAATCGACTGGATGGTAATAGCTGATGTACTGCAAGGCGCCGGCAACGCTGGCAATCAGGTCTTCCTGCTGAATCTGGGTCATAAAAGATGCCTCTCAACCTTCTAGGGTAAAGGATTGGGTTGCCCGAGCTCCGGCTTAGCCTGCCGAGTGCCCAATCTGCCCATTTTCCGAATGCAACCGCAACAAATTCGGCGCATTGCCATCTAAGTCCTTTGGGGTGTTTGTGCGGCGTCCTCTGCGGCGCCGGTGAGGAGCGTGTATGAAGCATTCTCGATTCTTTTTGGCGACGGCCGCGGTGATTTTGCTCACATCCCCGGCCGCTTTTGCCCAGAACAAGACCGCCCAGGGCCGGGCGCTTGTCACGGTGATGCCCAAGGGCAAAGAACAGACCGTGGTCGCCTCCCAGCAGGATGTAAAGATGCTGAAGTTCGACGGCAAGAACGGGCAGGTCACCTCGTTCGCCTCCGCCCGCAATCGGCCCGTCGAACTCGTCATCCTGATGGACTCGGATACGCGCACCAGCGTCGGAACCCAGATGAGCGACTTCACCGATTTTGTGAAAGAGCTTCCGAACAACACGAAGATGACCTTTGGATACATGATCAACGGCCGGGCCATGTTGAGCGGCCCGTTCTCCTCCGATCCGCAGCAGATCCTGAAGGGGTTACACCTGCCCGCAGGCCCGATCGGGATGGAGGCGAGCCCTTACTTCTGTATCTCCGACCTGGCAAGAAACTGGCCTTCGCGTGATCCCAACGCACGTCGCGAGGTGGTGGTGATTGGCGACGGGATCGACGACTACTACGTGCACTACGATCCCGAAGATCCCTATGTTCTGGCGGCAATTCACGATTCGATTCGCAGTGGCATCACCATCTACTTCATTTACTGGAAAGATCAGGGACGCCTGGATCAATTCGGCTGGGCACAGATGGACGGTCAGAACCTGATGGCGGAGGTGACCGAAGCGACCGGCGGCTACAGCTTCTGGGAAGGTTTCGGCAATCCGGTCTCGTTCGACCCCTATTTCAAAGGACTGCGGCGGCGGCTGGCGAATCAGTACAGCGTCTACTTCACCGCTCCGTTTGACGGCCGCGCCCAGGTAGGCAGCCTTCGCATGAAGCTGGAAGTGCCTGGAGCCAAGGTGGAGGCGCCGGAACAGGTGTTCGTCTTTCCGGCTCAGCACCAGTCTCAGTAGCTGGACCCGGGGCGGGTAACGGCAACTGGGCCAGCCCTCCGCCTCTTCCCTCCGCTGGGGCTTTGTGGCATTCTTTCTCGCATGGGAAATAAAGACAAAGGCCGTAAGGAAGTGAAGAAGGCGCCCAAGCCGAAACCGAAGCCGGAGCCCAGCCGCAAGCCCGAGCTCTTTACACCGGCTCCGCCCAAGTAACGGCGTCCGCCCCGTCACCAAAGCAACAGGCCCTCCGCTGGGGAGGGCCTGTGTGCGTTTGTAAGCGACTGGTCAGAAGACCGGTGCCATGACCTGATCCAGTGGCTCCTAACCGACGACCTCGATTCCCATCGAACGCGCCGTGCCCTTGATGCTCTTGATGGCGGACTCCACCGAGGCGGCGTTCAGGTCGGGCATCTTTTGGGTGGCGATCTCGCGGACCTGCTTCTCCGTCACCTTGCCCTTCTTCTCCTTGTTAGGAGTGCCCGAGCCCTTATCGATTCCTGCCGCCTTCTTGAGCAGGATGGAGGCCGGAGGCGTTTTGGTGACGAAGCTGAAGGTGCGGTCGCCGTAGACAGTGATGACCACCGGAATGATGAGACCGGCCATTTCCTTGTTCTGCGTGCGCGCGTTGAACTGCTTGCAGAACTCCATGATGTTGACCTGCGCCTGACCCAACGCGGGGCCGACCGGAGGCGCCGGGGTCGCTTTACCGGCTTCGATCTGGAGCTTGACGTAGCCGGTTACTTTCTTCGGAGGTGCCATGATTCGGTTCCTTCGGAACCAGCTTCTAGCTTCTAGCGATGAGCTCTTAGCTGGTTGTTTGCTGATGCGAATTTTGGTGCCGGCGCCTTAGGGTTCGCTCGCAACCGGCGGCCGCTAGATCGCCCAACCGGCTAGAAGCTGAAAGCTAATAGCTAAAAGCTCCGACTACTCAATCTTTTCGACTTTGCCGAACTCGAGCTCGACCGGCGTGGAGCGGCCGAAGATCGTCACCATCACCTTCAGGGTCTCGCGATCTTCGTTGATCTCGTCCACTACGCCGTTGAAGTTGGCAAACGGCCCGTCGGTGATCCGGACCTGCTCATTCTTCTCAAACTTGATCTTGAGCCGCGGCTTCTCCTTGGCCGTCTCGCTGCGGAAGAGGATCGAACTCACCTCTTCTTCGCTCAGCGCGACGGGCTTGTCGCCGGTGCCCAGAAAACCCGTGACCTTGGGCGTGTCCTTCAGAACGTGCCAGAGGTTGTTGTCGAGCTCCATCTCGACCAGTACGTAGCCGGGCAGGAAGACGCGCTCCACGGTGCGCTTTTTGCCGTTAACGATCTCCGTCACCGGCTCGGTGGGAATCATCACCCGGCCCACGCGATCGGCCAGCCCGAAGGCCTGCACGCGGCTCTCGATGGACTCCTTCACCTTGCGCTCAAAGCCCGAGTAGGCATGCAGGATGTACCACTTGAAGCGCTCGTTCGGCTGCTCTGCCTGCGGCTCGGCCTGCGTCTCTTCGCTTGGCGCGGATTGTTCCAGCTCGTCTGCCATTCTGTTCTCTTTCGTCCTGCCTGGGCTACATTCCACCCATCTTGTTCAGAAGGGCGTCGATCCCGGTGCGGAACACCAGGTCGGTGAGGAAGAAGAAGACGCCGAAGATGAAGACCGTGACGATCACTACCGCCGTCGTCACCTCGACTTCCTTGCGCCCGGGCGCCACTACCTTGCGCATCTCCGCGCGCACATCGCTCAGGAAGCGCTTGAGCTCGTTCCACTTGCCGACCACGCCGCCCGAGAATTCCTGAAGGGCGCCGGGATCCTGCCGCCGCGCGGAACGCTCGTCGCCACGTTCGATTGCCGTCGTCTTCGTTGCCATACTTCTGATCCTTCTACAGTGAACAGTCGACAGACCTCAGTCTAGTCGTTCAGGCAAAGGGACTGCCGTTTCGGCCAATGCTCCAACTGTCCACTGTGCACTGCTCACTGTGCACTCTTTCCTATTCTGGCAGGGGCGGAGGGATTCGAACCCCCAAGTTCGGTTTTGGAGACCGACAGTTTAACCGTTGAGCTTACGCCCCTGCATGCAGAAATCAGTGGTCAAAGCGCAGAGATCAGTTCTTTTCTTGCTGCTGCCAAACCCCTCGTGCAAATCCGGCCGCATCTTCTGATCTCTGTTCTTTGACTCCTGTTCTCTGGCGTTACTTCGACTCTTTGTGCGGAGTGTGCTTCCGGCAGCGGTTACAGAACTTCTTGAACTCGAGACGGCCGGTGGTCGTCTTCTTGTTCTTGGTCGTCGAGTAGTTCCGCTCCTTACACTCGGTGCACTGCAAATTCACAATTTCCCGCATCTTTGTTCCCCTTCGGGGAACAGTGCACAGTGGTCAGTGATCAGTTTTCTTGCCTGATCGAATTCCGGCGGCTTCGCCGCACTCACTGTTCACTGTTCACTGTCCTCTGTCCTTACTTGATAATTTCCGAGATCGCGCCTGCGCCCACCGTGCGGCCGCCTTCGCGGATCGCAAAGCGCAAACCCTTCTCCATGGCCACCGGCGTAATCAGCTCCACCGTCAGCTCCACGTTGTCCCCGGGCATCACCATCTCCACGCCCT
>JAJZCY010000259.1 GCA_021828835.1 Acidobacteriota bacterium
GCCTCGGCCAGCGCGGCCGGCAGGCCTTCGCTGAGCTGGTCGTGCGTTTTCACTTCCCAACCCTGCTCCGCCGCAAACACTGCCAGCGTCGCGGGAGAAACCTTCTCCGCCAGAACGATCTTCATTGCCTCTCCCTTATCTGTTTCGCCGGATGCGTATTCATCGAATTTGATGCCGTGCTGCGCGCACAGCAGGTCGAACATGCGCACCACGGCCGCATGCGGCTTGCCCTCGCCCCGCTCGTATTTGGTGAGCGAATTGGGATGAACTCCCAGACGCTCCGCCATCTGGTATTGATACAGGTCAAGCTGCTTGCGCGCGATCAGCAGCTTTTCGCCGAACGTGAGTTCTGCCATGGATTCCTCGTTGGTTCAGCCTCTAGCCAGCAGCCGGCAGCCAGTCGCTTTCTCTCAGGCAAATCCGAACTGCTGGCCACCGGCTGCAAGCCTTTACTTTTTCGCGACAGCCTCTGCAAACACCTTCTGCGCCGCCGCCACGCCCTGGCCGAACTCAACCTTCAGGCCGAGCGTGTCCTTGGCGATGTGTTCCATGGCGCCGATCAGCGCAATGCTATCGAGGTAATCGAAGAAACCGAGATGGGCGACGCGAAAGATCTTGCCCTTCATCTCGCCCTGGCCGTTGGCGGGCACGATGGCGAAGCGGCTCTTGAGCGCCTTGACCACATCACCCGAATCCATGCCCTCGGGCACGGAGACGGCCGTGGCGGCGGCGCCGGGCGCGGTGGGCGCGAACAGCTTGAAACCCAGCGCCTGCAAGCCCGCGCGGGTAGCGGCGGCGTTCACCTCGGCGTTGTTGACCAGCGCGATGCGGCCCTTCTCGAGATCGCCGCCCGCCTGCCCGGCGATGTAGTCCAGAGCCGCGCCCAGCGCGGCGATCAGCGCCACCGCGGGCGTATAGGCGCTCTCGCCGTTCTTGGCGTTCTTGCGCTCCTTGCGCAGGTCGAAGTAGAAGCGCGGATTGGTGCTCTTCTCCATCGCCGTCCAGGCCCGCTCGCTCACACTCAGGTAAGCCAAACCCGGAGGAATCATGACCGCCTTCTGCGAGCCGCCGATGATGATGTCCACACCCCAGCCGTCCACGTCGAAATGCGTGGTGCCCAGACCGGTGATGCCGTCCACTACCAGGATCGTCTCCGGCGCGATCTCGTCGCGCAGCTTGGCAATCGCTTGAATGTCGTGGCGCACGGTCGTGGAGGTCTCGTTGGCCTGCACGTAGATCGCCTTGTGCGACGGCTTGAGGGCCTTGCGCACCTCGGCCATGTCGAAGGTCTCGCCATAGGGCGCGGAAACCACATCCGGCTTGCAGCCGAAGGCCTTCACCAAGCTCACCCAGCGCTCGCCGAACTTGCCGGCGGTGAGCACCAGCACCGGATCGCCGGGCGAAGTCAGATTCGACACCGCGGCCTCCATCGCGCCGGTTCCCGAACTCGAGAGCAGCAGCACATCGTTCTTGGTGCCGACGAAGACCTTGAGCTGAGCCAGCACCTTCTGGAACAAGGCGCGAAACTCGGGGGTGCGATGGTGCATGTCAGCGGCGGCCATCGCGAACTGCGCGGCAGGCAGCAGCGGCGTCGGACCAGGAGTGTAGAGGCGGGTTTTGCGGATCATCAGGTTTCCTCGTGGCTGAATTGGTTCGGGCGCCGGGTCGAGCGGTTCGGCGGAGGAACGGGTGCAATCACAGAATACACAATTCTGTGATTTTTGTGGCTTAAAACCGAGGAAGTACCTGTGCAAATCCGCGAGATATTCCCTAAATAGCCGCCGCATTTCAATGATTTGGCCGTAAGGAGCAGGCGAATGGCTCAAAAAAAGACCCGGGAGAGGATCGTCCTCACCCGGGTCGTGAGCGCAGAAAGAATTTACTGCAGGATTCTTCTCTGGCGGTTAGCGTCCTCCGTGGAAGCCTCCGCCGCCCATGCCTCCGTGGAAGCCCCCACCGCCGATCCCGCCTCCATGAAAGCCACCCCCGATACCACCGCCATGGAATCCGCCGCCGGCTCCATGGAAACCGCCCACGCCGTGGTAGCCGCCCACGCCGTGGTAGCCGCCCGCACCGCGGAAGCCCGCGCCTCGGCCGCCGATGAAGCGCCCGTTGCCAATTGCGCGGAAGCCCTGACCTCCGTATGCTGCCCCACCGTCGCCATCGAAATCGCGCCCGCCATAGTAGCCGCCGCCGTAATAACCACCGTAGTAGCCCGGGCCCCAGCCCCAGCCGCCGCCCCAACCCATGGGGTAGTAGCCCCAGCCGAAGGGACTATAGAAAGGGCTCATCCCGACGAAGGTGTAGCCCGGTCCGTACGGATCCCAGTACCAGCCGGGATCGTAGCCGCCGCCGTAGTAGTTCGATGCGATCTGCTGATTCTCTTCAGCCAGGTACTGCGAGCGCAGCTTGCTCCAGGCCATCAGCGGATCCTCAGCCATGTCAGCGTGAAACTTCCGAGTCTTTGCATGGGTGTTTGGCAGGAGCACCAGCTCGTGGTTGCCCTTCACCTTCTCCCATTTGTGCGGCCGGTACTCCACCTCCGCCTGTCCTTTGAAGACGCGCGCCATGGGACTGTTGCCGTTGAACTCGTAATAGCCGGTCTTCACCACCTGCGTTCGGACGCCATTGTCCAGAATCTGAACGACATTCTCTTTCAGAAGCTGGTCCACTTCTACAGAAGCGTGGCCGTGCTCCAGTTCGACGATCGTCGGAGTTAACGACGGCGAGATCATCTTCACCGCGCTGTTGCTGTCCATCCGCAGGTAAATGCCGGGGTTGAGCAGGATTTCGACCTTACCTTCGCTGGTGCGAATCTCCTGGCCTGCTTCCATGGCTGCGGTGCCCACATCCTTCTGCTGCAGCGGGCTGCCATCCAGATAGGCGACACCCTCTACGTAGTTCACCGCACCGGGACGAGCCGGTTCCACGTTCTGCGCAGTCTCTTGCCCGGTGGCAATCGCGGGCGCAATCAACGTGCCTATGCCCAGCAATGTGGCGATCGCGGTTGTAATCCTCCAGGTTTTCATCGGATTTTCCTCGTTTTTTCTCACCACCTGTATAAATCCGGAAGCGCAGAAAAAGTTTTGGTGGCTCAGAATGCCGGCTCGCGTGAAATCAAAGCATTTGCAGACCTGTCACGGCTGCAGACCGCCTCGCCCGCCGTACCTTCCTTGTTCAAAGACTCGAACACTCGTTCAAAACTTTTTACGAAAATAGCGCCACGTCCGCCAGAGCGCGAGCATCAACCAATTGAAAACAAATAGGTTTCCTGCTGCTAAACATTGGTGTGCCTCGTGCACTTCAATATTGCACCGTAGGGAAGACATGCCCGCCGTACCTCTCACAGCTCCTCCCACCGGATTGCTTTCCGATTGCAACGATAGGAGAAAGTCATTATGCACACTCGAGGGAGGTTCCTTGCATTGCTGATTGGCTTTGCAATTGCACTCCTCACTGGATGCAGTTCAAGCCCAGGCCTCTATACCGTCTCCACCCTCACGCCGTCTGAAGTCACCGCGGGCAGCAAGGACTTCACCCTGCTTGTGAGCGGTTCCAACTTCAGACCTGAAACCAAGGTCGTCTTCGCCGGCCAGACGCTGACGCCGAGCGTTGCGACATCCGTTCTTCTGCAAGTGACGGTTCCCAGTTCGGCAGTTGCCAATGCCGGGGTGGTGAACGTGGCCGTCACCGGCAGCCCGACCTCAGCGCCGCTCCCGTTTACCATCAAGAATCCCGTGCCCGCCGTATCCAGCCTGTCGCAATCTCAAGTCCTGCTCAACAGCACTTCGCTCTCGCTGGACGTCACCGGATCCAATTTTGTTTCCACCAGCGCGGTCAAGCTGGGCGACACGGTTCTGAAACCCAGTTCCTTCACATCCACCCATTTGACCGTAGGGATTCCCGACGCGCTCCTCGCCACAGCGCAGATTCTCGACCTCGCGGTAGTGAACCCCGGACCCGGAGGAGGCAGCTCGACGCCCGTCAGTTTCAGCGTACTCAATCCGGCACCCGCGGTTTCGGCGCTGTCGATGGAGAGCACGCTGCTGAACAGCACTTCTGTAGCTCTCGACCTCACTGGAAGCAACTTCCTGCCCAGCAGCGTCGTCACTTTGGGCAGCACGCCGCTGACCGTAACCGCGGTGAGCCCCACTCTTTTGACCGTGGCCATTCCCGATGCGCTGCTCACCACCGCGCAGGTTCTGGACCTCGCGGTTGCGAATCCAGGCCCCGGCGGAGGCAACTCTGCTCCGCTCAGCTTTACCGTGCTCAATCCGCTGCCCACCATCACCTCGCTCTCTGTAGAAGAGGCTGTGTTGAACAGCTCCGATCTGGCGCTGGTGATCACCGGAACTGGATTTGCGCCTGGAATGAAGGTGAACTTTGGACCCCACCTCCTCGAGCCGTCTGAAATCACCTCGACTCGGGCGATTGTGATGGTTCCGAGCAGGGCCTTCGGAAAATCCGCCATTGACAAAGTCACCGTGGCCAATGGTGGCCCCGGCGGCGGCACCTCCAATGAGCATCAGTTCACCGTCAAGAATCCGGCGCCTTCGCTGGCCTCGCTCTCGGTTACCAAAGTGCTCGTTGGCAGCGACGACCTGACGCTCAATCTCACCGGCTCCGGCTTCGTCTCCGAAGAGACCACTGTCCACTTCGGATCCCTGACCTTAACTCCCACTGCGACCGATTCCGGACAGCTCTCGGTTGTCGTTCCGAAATCCGCCCTCGCCCAGACCGGTACGCTCTCCGTAGATGTAGTTACAGCGGAACCCGGCGGCGGCCAATCGAACGCGCTCGAATTCACGGTCGAGAACCCGGTGCCGACGTTGATGAGCCTTTCGCTGAATGGCGCCACCGCGGGCAGTGCAGCCTTTGATCTGATTCTCACCGGCACGAATTTCGTCCAGGGCAGTGTCGTCAGCCTGGGCGGTGCTCAGCTCATACCCGCGGCCGTGTCGGATGCGCAGATCACCGTCGCCGTTCCTGCCGAAAACCTGCTCGACGCCGGCGAATATCCGATCCTCGTCAGCAATCCCACTCCGGGAGGCGGTCCCTCGAATGCGCTCGTGTTTACGATCAGCAACCCTGGTCCAACCCTGAGCGCGATCTCGCCATCGTCGGCCATCCGGCTGAGCAAGAACACCACACTCACTCTTACAGGCTCCGGATTTGTACATCAGAGCACGGTTTTGTTTGGCGGCGCCACGCTGGTTCCCAGCACCTAAACGCCCACACAA
>JAJZCY010000260.1 GCA_021828835.1 Acidobacteriota bacterium
GATCGCGCCGCTCGTGCCGCTGCTCGATTACGTACTCTTCGCGGATACCAAGCGGGGCCGGGTGCTCCAGAACATCGGCGGAATCGCCAATCTCACCGCCATCCCGGCCGGCGCTTCGCCCAATAGCGTGCTCGCCTTCGATACCGGCCCCGGCAACATGGTCATCGACTGGCTGGCGCAGGAACTCTTCGGCCAGCCCTACGATCGCAAGGGCGCGATCGCAGCCTCGGGCGCCGTGCTTGCCCCCGTGCTGAAGCAGGCGCTCGCCCATCCCTACTTCAACCGTAAGCCACCCCGCACCGCCGGCCGCGAGCAGTTCGGCCGCGAGTTCGCCGCCGAATTCCTGAAGCAGTGCCGCCGCCACAGCGCGAAAACGGAAGACGCGCTCGCCACCGCCACCGCGCTCACCGCCGAAAGCATCAGCGCCAGCTACCGTCGCTTCGTGCAGCCACACATGAAAGATCACCCCGTCGATTTCATCGCTTCCGGCGGCGGCGTTCGCAACGCCACCCTCATGGGCATGCTCAACACCCGCCTGGCGTCGCTCGGCTGCGAGCTTGCCGCCAGTGACAGCTTCGGCCTGCCCAGCGAAGCCAAGGAAGCCGCCGCCTTTGCCCTGCTCGCCTGGCATACCTGGCATCACCTGCCCGGCAATGTGCCCGCCGCAACCGGCGCAAAGCGGCCGGTCCTTCTCGGACAGGTCACCTATGCGTAGCAAACCGGAATCGCGCCTTCATAGCCAAGGCAACGAACCCCGGGTGCCCCAGGTCCCCGCTTCTGGGACCTGGGAGACCGCAAAACCATGGGGGGCTTTAGCCCCAGAGGCCTGTCTCCGCTTGTTTCTCTTCCTCCTCCTGCTCGTCACCCTCTCCGGCTGCCGCGCCTCGCATCGCAATCCCAACACCCTCGTCTTCCTCATCGAGAGCAGCCCCGCCAATCTCGATCCGCGCATCGGCACCGATGCTCAATCCGAGCACATCGATCAACTCCTCTTCGATGGCCTCGTGAAGCGCGATGCCCACTTTCAGTTCGAGCCCGCCCTCGCCGCAAGCTGGGCGCAGCCAGACCCGAAGACTCTCATCTTCCACCTGCGTCCCGGCGTCAAGTTCGCCGACGGCCGCCCACTCACCGCACGCGACGTGGTCTGGACCATCAACTCCATGCGCGACGGCACCGTAATCTCTCCCAAGGCCGCCTCCTACGCGTCCGTCGACCGCATCGAAGCCCCCGGCCCGCTCACCGTCGTCTTTCACCTCAAGCAGCCCGACAATTTCCTGCTCACCAATCTCTCCTCCAGCGCCATGGGCATCGTGCCCTACGGCAGCGGGCGCGACTTCTGGCGTCATCCAGTCGGCACCGGAGCCTTCCGCTTCGTCAGCCAGCAGATCGATCAGAACGTCGTCCTCGCCCGCAACCCGCTGAGCTGGTCCGTGCAGCCCAACATCGGACGCATCCGCTTCGCCGTGGTCCCCGACGCCATCACCGAATCGCTGGAGCTCGAGAAGGGCTCAGCCGATGTGGCCGTCAATTCCCTGCCCATGGATTCACTGCCCGTGCTCGCAAAGGATCCGCACATCGTCGTGCAGGATGCGCCCGGCACCGTCATCCAATACCTCGCCTTCAATCTCCGCGATCCCATCTTGAAGCATGTGCGCGTGCGCCAGGCCATCGCCTGCGCCATCAACCGCCCGCTCATCATCCAGACTCTGCTCGGCGGTCACGCCCGCCCCGCTTACAGCCTGTTGCCCCCCGGCCACTGGGCCTACACAGGCGACGTGCCACATTATGATTACGATCCCGCCCGCGCCAATCAGCTTCTCGACCAGGCCGGCTTTCCCCGCGGCGCCGGCGGCATCCGCTTCCACCTCACTATGAAGACCAGCACCGACGAAGGCACGCGCGTGCTCGCCGCCGTCTTCCAGCAGCAGCTTGCGCGCGTAGGCATCGCACTCGACCTGCGCAGCTACGAGTTCGCCACCTTCTATTCCGACATCGTGCGCGGCGCCTTCCAGATGTACTCGCTGCGCTGGATCGGCGGCAACGAAGAGCCCGACATCTTTAGCTATGTCTTCTCCACGTCCCGCTTCCCACCCAAAGGCGGCAACCGCGGTCATTACTCCAACGCCCGCCTGGATCAACTGCTCGATGACGCGGCCGCCACCTCCGACATGGATCGCCGCCGCGCCGATTACGTCGAAGCCCAAAAGATCCTTGCGCGCGACCTGCCCGCCATCAACCTCTGGTACCAGGACACCGTCATCGTCCACAACCGCCGCGTGACCGATATCACCCCCGGCCCATCGGGCAGCTTCACCTTTCTGGACACCGCCCGCCTGGCCGAAAGCCGTTGAACGGATGACCGTTGCGCCATGCAGAACGGCACGCAATCCATCTCCTGAATGCGCTCAATTTGCCTCAACCTTTTGCGGCACTCTCTCGTCTACCCTGATAGGAAACAATTTCCTAACGGACGCCAGTTCCGATCAGCCGCGGAGAGGACGTAGATGACAAGCAAACATGAAACCCGCAGCCGGAGCTTCCTGCTCGCCCTGGGCCTGTGTTTCGCAGTCGCCGCCTGCGCAGCGGTAGCGCGCGCGCAATCAGTCACCCGCTATTTGGGTACGGTGACCGCAATCAACGGCAACACCATCACCCTCAAGACCGCGCAGGGCGAAGACCACACCGTGGAAGTCCCCGCAACCGCCGACCTGAAGCGCATCGAGCCCGGCCAGACCAGCCTGAGCGCGGCGGCCGCCATGCAGTTCAGCGAGATTGCCACCGGCGACCGCGTCCTGGTCTGGATCAGTCCCAGCTCCACCGGCGCCACGCCGCAGGCCGTGCGCCTGGTCGCCATCAAGGCCTCGGACCTCGAAAAGAAGCGTGAACAGGAAGCCGAGGATTGGAAGATCAATGGCGCGGGTGGACTGGTCAAGAGCCTCGATCCCGCCACCGGAACCATCGTCATCGCCTCCGGCGCCGGCCCAACCGCGCACAGCTTGACCATTCACACCACCAAGACCACCGTGCTCAAGCGCTACGCTCCGGTCTCGGTCAGCTATGCAGCGGCTCAGCCTGCCCCCTTCGCCGACATTCACGTGGGCGACGAATTGATGGCCCGCGGCACGAAGAACGGCACCGAGATCGACGCCGCAGAGGTGGTCTCCGGCAGCTTCCGCAACATCTCCGGCCTCATCGGCTCCATCGATCCCGCCAACTCCACCTTCACCGTCAAGGACCTCGCCACCAAAAAGCAGGTCACCGTGAAGGTTCCCGCCGACGCCCAGATGCGCGACTTGCCGGAGCGCATGGCGCAGTTTCTCGCCATCCGCCTCAAGGGTGAAGCCGCGGGCCAGGGCGCAGCGCCCGCCGGCCATCAGGGTTTCCGGCAACGCGGCGGCGCATGGTCGCAGCGCGGCGGGGCGCCCGGAGCAGGCGCGGCCGCAGCCGATCCGCAACAGCTTTTGAAGCGTGCTCCGCTCATTCACTTTTCCGACCTGCAAAAAGGCGAAGCCGTGATGCTTGTGGCCACGCCTGGCACCGCGCAGGTCACGGCCATCACCCTGATTGCAGGCGTCCAGCCGCTGCTGGAAGCACCCGAGAGTCAGGACCTGCTGGCGAACTGGAGCATGAGCTCCAGCGCGCCTGAGGCCGACGCCGGCACGCAATAATCCGCTCTCTCTTATCGCCGTAGCTCTTCTTCACGAACCAGCGAGGATACCTGTGTACTTACGATCGTCTTTTTTCGCAATATTTGTGATTGCCGGAGGGCTGGCGTTGGCCGCTCCCGGAGCCCGGGCCCAGGACGATGCGTCTGCCCACGCCGCCGCGCGAGGAACTCTGCACGGCCACGTCGCCGACCCCACTGGCGCCATGATTCCCGGCGCGCAGGTGACGGTGAGCGCCGCGCAAGGATCGGCGGTCGCCAAGACCACCTCCGATGCCAGCGGCGCCTACGTCGTCCACGGACTGCCGGCCGGCAACTATGTGCTTCAGGTCACGGCTCCGGGCTTCGCCCTCTTTGTCTCCAAGCCGATCGCCGTTCAACCCGGCGAGATCAAGGCCGACGACATCAAGATGGCTCTCGAAAACGAGCAGCAGCAGGTCGAAGTCAACGGCGATAGCGGTCCCACCGTCAGCACCGAAGCCGATCAGAACGCCAACGCCATCGTACTCAAGGGCAGCGATCTCGACGCCCTCTCCGACGATCCCGACGAGCTCTCCAATGAGTTGCAAGCCCTCGCCGGCCCCTCCGCCGGCCCCAACGGCGGCCAGATCTACATCGACGGCTTCACCGGCGGCCAGCTCCCGCCCAAATCCGCCATCCGCGAGATCCGCATCAACCAGAATCCCTTCTCGGCCGAATTCGACCGCCTCGGCTACGGCCGCATCGAGATCCTGACCAAGCCCGGCACCGACAAACTGCATGGCCGCGTCTTCCTGCTCGGCAACGACGACACCTTCAACACCGGCAATCCCTTCACCCGCCAGATTCCCCCTTACCACAGCATCCAGGGCAACGGCACCATCAGCGGCCCAATCGACAAGAACGCCTCCTACTTCTTCGCCGCCGAGCAGCGCAACACCCAGGACGCCAGCATCTACACGGCCGACACCGCCCTCCCCAGCGGCGGTACATTTGTGCCGACCACCCTCTCCGGCGGCCTCTTCTCGCCGCGTACCCGCACCGCCATCACCCCGCGCGTCGACCTTCAGCTCGGCCAGAAAAACACCCTAACCCTGCGCTACCAGTTCTGGCGCAATTACCAGACCGGCGCCATCGGCAGCACCGCGCTGCCCACCCAGGACTCAACTGCCCAGGTCACCGAAAACGCCTTCCAGCTCGACGACACCCAGATCGTCACCGACCGCATCGTGCAGGAAGTGCGCTTCGAGTACCGCCGCGGCGCCAACTCCAACACACCGGAACCGGCAGCGATCGCCCAGGTGCCGGCGGCGCCTCCCACCGCGCCCACCGTCACCGTACCGCACTATTTCACCGGCGGCGCCAACTCTACGCAGTCGCAGACCGGCCACTCCGACCACCTCGAGTTGCAGGACTTCGTGACCATGACCGCGGGTAAACACGCCATCAAATTCGGCACCTGGATCCGCGACAACCGCCAGGCCACCTCCAGCACCGCCGGTTATAACGGCATCTTCAACTTCCCCTCGCTCAATGCCTACATCGATACGCTCAACGGCATGGCCCAGGGCAAAA
>JAJZCY010000261.1 GCA_021828835.1 Acidobacteriota bacterium
AACATTCTTCTGGCGGGCCTTGTTGCGCCGCCCCAGCCCCAAATCCGCCCCGATGAACCCAATACCCAGGCATCCGGCGTAGACAAAGAACGGACTCACGCTAGCCAAGCCGGTCAGCAGCGCAATGGCACAGAGCACCACCGGGGTCAGCACCTTGAAGCCGTAGAGGACTTTCACCGCCGACTCACCGCGATAACCGGCACGAATCAGCCGCTGCATGGCAACGGAGACCTCGGCCTGGCTCTTGGGCAGCACCTGCTCCAGCCGGCCCACCGCAGTGCGCATCGTGTCGCGCGTATCTTCCAGCTTTTCGATCAGACTCTTCTGCTTCGGTTCCGGATTGATGACCTCCTGGATGCGCTTGACCATGCCTTCGCGATAAAACAGCAGAAGGCCGCCGCTGGCCAGCAGCAAAAACACCGCGCAAAAGCTGAGAACTGCGAAGATCATCAATAGCTCCTCAGACGTCGATGTCCACAATGCGATTGATTACGAAGCCGCCCAGCAGAATCATGCCGGCCGCGGCCCACATCATCTTGATTCCGATATCGCGGTGCCACAGGATGCTCATCATCTTGGGATTCACCATGTACATGGCGATGCCCAGAGCCACCGGCACGCAGGTCAGCACCCAGCCGGTCATGCGGCCTTGCGCGGTGTGAACCTTCACCTGCCGCTTCAGGCGGAAACGCTCGCGGATCAGATAGGAGGTCTTGTCGAGCACCTCCGCCAGGTTGCCGCCGCTCTCCTTTTGAATCATGATGGCCGTTGAAACCATGCGCAGATCCTGGAGAGGCATGCGCGCGGTCAGGTTGTCGAGGGCGGCCTTCATCTCCAAGCCGTAGTTCTGCTCCTCGAAACAGCCTTTGAATTCACTGCCCACCGGATCGGCGCACTCGCGGGCCACCAGGCCCATTGCCGAGATCAGGCTGTGCCCGGCCCGCAGAGCGCTCACCATCAGATCGAGCGCCTCCGGCAGTCCCTGTTCGAACTTCGCAAAGCGCTTGCTGCGCTTCCAGAAGATCCAGCCCAGCGGCAGCACGCTGAAGGCCAGCCCCGCTCCAATCGCGACGAGCAGGAGACCAAAGCGCGCAGCGACGATGTAACACGGAACCGCGAAGCAAGCCAGCATCATCGCCAGCAGGCGCCCTGGGTTCCAATCCATCTCAGCCTGCTGGATGAGGCGGCGCAGCGACGGGATCACTTCCATTTGGGCCAGCTTGCGATTGACCCACGGAATACTGCTGACCCGCTCGTCTTTGCGCAGATCGATCACCGCCTGCTGCACTTCGGTCGGCTGGTTGCTGAGCGCCGATTCCAGGGTGGCCATGGCCTCACGGGTGCTACGCGCAGGCGCCATGCTGGTGTAGACCAGCGGCAGCGCGATGGCGGCAAATACCCCGACGAAGACCAGCACAATGATCAGGACCATGGCTCGACTCTCCTTTCCCTAATTCACCAGCATCTCGTTTTCGAACAGCGTGGGTGGCAATACGATTCCCGCCACCCGCAGCCGCTCCAGGAAGCGCGGCCGAATGCGGCTGGGAACAAACGCGCCCACCACTTTGCCGTTGGGGCCGATGCCCTTCTTCTGGAAGCTGAAGATCTCCTGCATGCTGATCACGTTTTCTTCCATGCCGGTGATCTCCGCGATGCTGGTGATCTTGCGCGAACCGTCGCTCATGCGGTGAGCCTGCACGATGATGGTGATGGCCGAGGCAATCTGCTGCCGCACCGATTTCTCCGGCAGGTTCATGTTGGTCATGGCCACCATCGACTCGAGGCGCGACAGCGCATCGCGCGGGGTGTTGGCGTGAATCGTGGCCATGGAGCCTTCGTGGCCCGTATTCATGGCCTGGAGCATGTCGAAGGCTTCTTCGCCGCGCACCTCGCCGAGGATGATGCGGTCGGGACGCATGCGCAGGCTGTTAATGAGCAGTTGCCGCTGGCGGATGGCGCCCTGTCCCTCGATGTTGGGAGGCCGCGTCTCCAGACGCACGATATTCTCCTGCGCCAGGCGCAGTTCGGCAGCGTCCTCAATGGTCACCAGCCGCTCGTTGTTCGGGATCGACTGCGACAGGATGTTGAGCAGCGTGGTTTTGCCGGCGCCGGTACCGCCCGCGATGATGATGCTGATGCGCGCTTTCACCGCCGCCTGAAGCACTTCCATCATCTCCGGCGAGATGCTCTTGTTCTGCACCAACTGGTTACCGGCGATCGGGCCGGTGCCAAAACGGCGAATCGAAACCGAGGGGCCATCCAGCGCGAGCGGCGGAATGATCGCATTCACACGCGAGCCGTCGGGCAGACGGGCATCCACCATAGGAGAGGATTCGTCCACGCGGCGACCCACGCGCGAAACGATACGGTCGATGATCTGCATCAGGTGGCGATCATCGCGGAAGCTGGTGCTGACCCGCGTCAGCAGACCGCCCTTTTCTACGAACACGTGGTCCTTGCCGTTGACCAGAATGTCGGAGACTTTAGGATCGCGCAGCAGCGGCTCCAGCGGTCCCAGCCCGAACACCTCATCGAGCAGGTCCGCCTTGATGCGCTCCTGTTCCTCAAAGTTCAGCGGCACCCGCTGGTCGGCCATGATCTCGCGCACAATCGCCGAAACCGCTTGGCGCGCCTGGTTGGAATCGACGCGAGAGAGCTTCTCTAGGTCCAGCTTTGAGATGAGCGTGCGGTGGATCTCCGCTTTGTAATGATCCAGATTCAGCAGTTCCACGTTCTACCTTCCGTGTCCCAGACTCCGCCGCGCGGAATCATTTCTGTTGTTTCAGCCAAACAGGCTGAAGCCCTTCTTCTTTTCCGGCGTCTTGTCCGCCTGCTCACCGTGCACGGCTTCAGCCATCTTGCGAATGGTCTTCGCAACCGCGGAGTCGCCCAGCGCCAGCGGTTCGGCATTGATCTGCATTTTGCGCAGCAGCGCATGATCGCTGGGAATCTTCCACTGTGCGGGCCGCGTCAGCGCCTTGGTAATCTGCTCTTCTGAGACACCCAGCAGCTTGGAATCGAACCGGTTCAGCACGATCTCCAGACGGGTGCTCTCCTCGATAAACACCTGGCTGATGAGCCGGTTGGAGTTGCGCAACTCGGGGATGCCCGCTTGGGTGACAAGATAGATCGCGGTGGCATCCTGAAAGAGCACCGATCCCGCCGGGTTGGCGCGGGAACCGAGGTCCACCACGACGTTGTCGAACTCCAGGCGCGCCACCGAAATCAGCTTTTCGATCGCTTCGGGTTCCGGCTCGAAGTAGGGGAATCGTCCAGGCGCCGAAAGCACCCACACTCCTGAGCTGTGTTTGGCCAGCAGAGAGGTCAGAAACGATCCATCCAGGCGGTCTGCGGCTTCGAGCGCATTGACGGTCGAGAACTCGGAAACGATCCCCAGATTCAGAGCCGCGTCCCCCAGGGGCAGATCCAGATCGATTAGCAGCGTCCTCTGGCCCGGGTTCTGCGCCAGTGCAACAGCGAAGTTGCACGCTACGGAGGTAACGCCGACGCCGCCCTTGGCGCCCAGGAAGACCAGCATCTTGCCGGCGCGATTGGCCTTGGCCGCAGCAGCAGGCCTCCGCGCCGCTGCCCGCGACAGCGCCTCAATCACCAGGCGCTCGTCGAACGGCACGGTGAGAAACTCGCGAGCTCCGGCACGCATGCAGCGCATCAGCGCCTGCGGATCGGTATGGCCCGAGTAGACCATCACTGTCGATTTGCCGAACCCGCAGATTCTCTCGACCAGTTGCAGCGCCGCTTCGGGTTCGCTGTCCAGGTCCACGAGCACCGCATCGAATTCTTCGTCGAGTTTGCGGGCCAAATCCTCCTCGGCCTCTGAATAAGCGGAGAACTGCCGGATGCCGCCCGCGGCGAAGTTGCGCAGCGCCAGGGCCGCCTCGGATCGGCGTTCATGGTTCGGGCCGATGAGGGCGATTGACAACGCCGCTGCCGCCAGCGCCTCTGATTCGGGCGTAATCAAATAAGGAGCTGCCGTCATGTCTCCTGTTCCGTGGCTTGCTAGCCTGCTATGCCTTCCCGCGTGATGACGCTCCGGCCTGAAAAACATTCGCGCGCTTGACATAGCTCCTCCGCAGTTATCGGGCAAAGAAAGACAGCAATGTTCCAATTGCGATCGCCGGAGCATAGGGCATTTTGCGCTGGAGCACGCTGCCCGCTTCCGACGGCTGAGCGGAATCTCTGTTCCGCCTCGTCCGGCCCAGGAACAGGTCCCCGGTCCCCTTTAGCAGTTCCCCGAAGAATCCCCCCCACACCGCCCAACCCACGGCCATCAGTCCACCCACCAGCGCGGTGAAGATGAGCGCCAGAAAGAGCTGTTGCGGACCAATCCAGGCCCCGATGGCGGCGCACAACTTCACATCGCCGGCCCCCATGCCCCCCATGAGAAAGAGCGCGCCAAACAGAACCAGGCCCAATCCCACTCCCTCCGCGCTTTGCAGCGCTCCATGCCAGCCGTGCAGGAACACGGAGACGGCAATCCCCGCAGCCATAAACGGAAGCACCAGCCAGTTGGGGATCTGCCGGATGCGCAAGTCGGTTGCCGTCGCGGCCATCACCACGATCAACGTCGGCCACCAGGCAAACGAGTGCATCGACAGATCTCCCTTCCCCCTGACACGCAGAGATACCTGGAGAAATGCAATCGGCCAACCAAAGTACGCGCCCTTCAGATCCCCCTGATTCAGTGGTTTAGAGGAAGGCGTCACCCCAGGTGTACACGGCTGTTTACGGTTGGCGAGCCGGAGTGGAGCAGAGGGTACACACCTTTGTGGAGCGAAGAAATAAAGAACAAAATAGCTACTTCCATATCCCCTGTCCTCTGTTGCGCGCGTCTCCCCGGCAAATCCGCGCCTCGCCACTGACAGCTCAAAATGGGAGACTTGCGGCCCAATCGCTGCTCCCTCCCGGCCCCTCGGAGGCGGCTGGGCGGTGAGATACGAGGGAGATCAACGTACCAGAGTGGTAACGGGACAAAGGTTGCCTCGACTGTACTTTGGTAATGTAGACCGCATTACTGATGGGCAGTATCGTAACTTCATCAACACACAGAAGCACTGCCGCCCGTATTCACGGCGTGACAATGATTCTCCTCTCTCTACTTTGTGCGATGGGAGGAGATCAGGGAAAAGCGAGAAAGTAAATGGGCCATCGGGTTTGCCTGTCCGGGTAAGCAGAGGAGCCGTATTGCTTGCTCCGGAAT
>JAJZCY010000262.1 GCA_021828835.1 Acidobacteriota bacterium
CGGCCGTAGCGGGCCATGAAGTTGATGGCTTCGGGAGTGACGAACTCTGCCGCCAGGGTGAGGTCGCCTTCGTTTTCGCGGTCCTCGTCGTCGACCACGACGACCATGCGGCCGGCGCGAATTTCCGCGAGGGCGCCGGGCACGTCGGTGAAGGGAGGCTCAATGGTGCGTGAATGCTGCGGCATGCGCCTTTCATTGTCTCCGATGGGACCACAAACAGCAAAAGCGCCACCCGGGGGCGGCGCTTTTGATTCCACTGGCAAGCGGGAAAGCCTTACAAGGTCGATTCGATCTCGAAACCCCAGGCTTCCAGAAGGGCCTCGGGGATATATTTGGAGTTCTTATTCCGCCGCGCCCACTCGCGAAGGCGGGTGGAGCGGATGTATTGATCGGGCGGCAGCTTGAACTCTTTTACGATCTGCTCGAAAGAGGTGACAGTGGGCACAACCGGCCCGATGGGCTCCGGCTTGCCCCAGTTCGGATTTCCACGACGCTTTGCCATTGATTCAGTGTCCTTGAAGAAGCTTTGGTTTTCTGCAATTTGATTCTTCTGTATCGGCCTGGGGGACCTTGAAAAAACCAGAAGAATGAGCTGCTTCTTATTTTAAGGAGAATTCATTCAAAAATCAATAGGGAAGCGCACACGGCGATGCCGGCGCCAGAAGACCTGCGCGTTTTTTAAGTTGTTGTTTCTATATATCTTATAGCGCACTCTCCCGGTTGGCGCTGAACCAAGGCCCAGGAAACTGCCCAATTACGCACAGGCGAGAGTTCGTGGAATTGCCTGTGAAGCCACCATAGCGCACCGATCCCCAGAGGCGTCAAGCGCCCTGATGCGATCTTTACGGGCGAGCGGGTGAGCAGGCTATTCCGGCATGAATCGGTCCATCTGGAGGATCACCCGAGGGGGCGGCGGTGCGCGGAGATGGGGCTACTCTTCGCACCAGGAGTTGAAGGCGCCGGCGCGGAGGGCGGCGGCCAGATTGTCCACGTCGCCTGCAAGCACGCGGTCTTCTTCGAGCCTGCGCACCAGTCTGCGCACGACAGCGAGAGCGGACTGCAAGTGCGGGCTGGAGACGAGAGGCAGGCGGAACTCGAGCGCCTGGGCGGCGCACATCAGCTCGATGGCGAGGATGCGCTCGAGATTGTCGACGATGCCGCGCAGCTTGAGCGCGGAGGTCATGCCCATGGAGACGTGGTCCTCTTTGCCGCCGCTGGTGGGGATGCTGCCGGTGGAGGCGGGCGCGGCCAGGACCTGGCACTCGTTGATGAGGGCGGCGGCCACGATCTGGGCCATCATGAAACCCGAGGAGAGGCCGGCGTGCGGTGACAGGAAGGGCGGCAGGCCCTCGTTCTCATCGGGATTGAGCAGGCGGTCGACGCGGCGCTCGGTGATGCCGGCGAGATCGGTGAGCGCGATGGCGGCGTAGTCGAAGGCATAGGAGAGCGGCGCACCGTGGAAGTTGCCGCCGCTGATCACCGCTCCGCCTTGGGGAGCTGCGGAGGAGCGGCCGGGGAAGACCAGCGGATTGTCGGTGGCCGAGCCGGACTCGACCGTGAGCACGGCGGTGACGTGCTCGAGCACATCGCGTACGGCGCCGTGCACCTGGGGCATGCAGCGCAGGCAGTAGGCGTCCTGCACACGGGTGTCGTGCTCGCGGTGGAATTCGCGGATCTGCGAACCAGCTAGAAGATCGACCAGATGCGCGGCGGCGGACCCCTGTCCCGCGTGGGGCCGGGCCTGCTGGATGCGGGGATCGAAGGCCGCGGGCGTGCCCATGAGGGCGTCGAGAGTCATGGCGCCGGAAAGATCGGCGAGCCGTACGAGCCGGCGTGCGCGGGCGATGGCGAGCACGCCGACGGCGGTCATGGCCTGGGTGCCGTTGAGCAGCGCGAGGCCTTCCTTGGCGTGCAATGCGATCGGCTGAAGGCCGGCACGGCGCAGGGCTTCGCCGCCTGCCATCCGTTCGCCTCGGTAGAAGGCTTCGCCTTCCCCGATAGCGACCAGTGCGAGATGCGCGAGCGGCGCGAGATCGCCGCTGGCGCCCACCGAGCCTTTCTCGGGAATCACCGGGGTGACGCCGGCGTTGAGCATTGCCGTGAGCAGTTGCACGACCTCCGGACGAATGCCGCTGAAGCCTTTGGCCAGCACATTGGCGCGCAGCAGCAGCATGGCGCGGCTCTCCGGCTCCGAGAGCGGATTGCCGAGACCGCCGGCGTGGCTGCGGACGAGGTTGACCTGCAACTGCTCGATGCTCTCCGGCGGCACGCGCACGTCGGAGAGACGGCCGAATCCGGTGTTGACTCCATAGACGGTGTGGCCGGCGGCGAGGATGGCGTCGATGGCCTGGCGGCTGGCCGCGATGCGGTCGAGGGCGGAGGGCGCGAGGTCTACCGGCCGACCCTGCGCGGCGACGGATTCAATCTCGGCGACGGTCAGCGGATCGCCGTTCAGTAACAGAGATTTCATGCAGTCGATAGTAGTTCAAGCGCAACTTTCGAATCGAAAGATAATAAGGCTTTTTCCCTCTCGTTATTTCTCCTAAAGGCGGCGTAACTTTTTATTTTTAGGGGTGATTGCCATCACAGCAGCACATGTAGTACGGCGTAAGAATAGCGCGGGTTTGAGGGCCGTGCGAGCCGCCTCGAGACGGCCAGACGTGCGGAGGCCGGCCCCTCGGCAGAACGGATGCAGGCTCAGGTCGGAGGCGCTTGAGAATGAGCTGGCGCGAAGAGTACCGGTGCAAGTGCATGAGCGCGGAGCAGGCGCTGGAGGCGGTCGGCTCCGGCATGCGGGTATGGATCCAGTCGGGCTGCGGGACCCCCGCGGTGCTGGTAGATGCGATGGTGGCGCGGGCAGCGAAGGTGCACGACGTGGAAGTGGTGCACATGATGACGCTGGGCAGCGCCGACTACACGCGCCCGGAGTATGAGGGGCACTTCCGCCATCGCGGTTTGTTTCTGGGCCCGAACGTGCGCGAAGCGGTTGCGGCGGGCCGCGCGGACTACACGCCGATCTTCCTGAGCGAAATTGAAGGCCTGTTCGACAAGGGGATGCCGCTGGACGTGGTGCTGATGCAGGTGTCGCCTCCCGACGAACACGGATTTGTAACGCTGGGCACGACCGTGGACTGCACGATCACGGCGGCGCGCATGGCGCGGGTAACGATTGCCGAGGTCAACGACCAGATGCCGCGCACACATGGCGACACGGCGATTCACATCAGTCGCATCGACGCGCTGGTGGAGAGCTCGCGGCCGCTGCTGGAGCTGCGGCCCGAGCCGTATTCCGAGACGCACATGCGGGTGGCGCGCAATGTGGCTTCGCTGATTCCCGACGGTGCCACGCTGCAAACCGGGATCGGGGCCATCTCCGAGGCGGTTCTGCACTGCCTGGAGGATAAGCGCGACCTGGGCATTCACACGGAAACCTGCCCCGACGGAGTGATCGAGCTGATGGAGTCCGGCGTGATCAACGGCGCCGCCAAGACGCTGCACCGCGGCAAGGCGGTGGCGGGCTTCGTGCTGGGGACCAGGCGGCTGTTCGAGTTCATTCACGACAATCCGGCCTTCGAGTTTCGCGCTATCAGCTACATTAACGATCCGTTTGTGGTGGCCCAGAACGATCGCATGGTGGCCATCAATGGCGCGCTGCAGGTGGACCTGACCGGTCAGGTGTGCTCCGACTCGATGGGACCGCGGCCCTACAGCGGCTTCGGCGGACAACTGGACTTTATCCGCGGGGCGGCGCGCTCCAAGGGCGGAGTGCCGATCATTGCGCTGCCGGCGACCGCCAAGAATGGGACGCTGTCGCGGATCGTGCCCATGCTGGAACCGGGGGCGGGCGTAGTGACGTCGCGCGGGGATGTGCACTACGTGGTGACGGAGTATGGGGTCGCGTATCTGCACGGCAAGAGCTTGCGCGAGCGGGCTGAGGCGTTGATCGCCATCGCCGATCCGCGCTTTCGCGGGGAGCTGGAGGATGCGGCTGTGCGGCTGCGCTACATGGAGCGGGCACGGGTGGCGAGTTTGGTGTGACACAGCCGGTCAGCAATTCGGCAAGTTAGCGCGCCGGCGAGCTGGCGAGAAGGGCAAATGTATGGAAGCGAAGAAACAGGATCGAGGGCTGCTGCGGATCGATCGCGATGAGTGCAAGGGCTGCGGCTTGTGCATCGAGGCCTGCCCGCCCAAGGTGATCGCGCTGAGCGAGGAGCTGAATCACTATGGCTACCGCACCGCGACCTATGCGGGCTCAGGCTGCACGGGCTGCGGGATATGCTTCATGGCCTGTCCGGAGCCGGGCGCCATCACGGTGCTGCGCGCAGTCGTTCATTCCGCAGCGAGAACCGCATTGGAGGGATCCGCATGCGCAAGCAATTGATGAAGGGCAATGAAGCCATCGTGAAGAGCGCGATCCTGGCGGGATGCCGCGCTTTTTATGGCTATCCGATCACGCCGGCCAGCGAGATTACTGAAACGGCGGCGCTCTACATGCCGAAGTGCGGCGGCGTGTTTGTGCAGGCGGAGAGCGAGGTTGCGGCGATCAACATGCTGTATGGCGCGTCCGCGGCGGGCGTGCGGGCGATGACTGCCTCGAGCGGGCCCGGTATCAGCCTGATGCAGGAAGGGATCAGCTATATGGCCGGCGCGGAGCTGCCCTGTGTGATCGCGGACGTGATGCGCGGCGGTCCGGGGTTGGGCAACATCAACTCCGAACAGGGCGACTACAACCAGGTGGTGAAAGGCGGCGGCCACGGCAACTACCACACGCTGGTGCTGGCGCCGCACTCGGTGCAGGAGATGGCCGATCTGACGGCGTTGGCCTTCGATCTGGCCGACCGCTACCGCAATCCGGTCTTCGTGCTGGCCGATGGCTTCGTGGGCCAGATGATGGAGCCGGTGGAGTTTCCGGAGCAGGCGGTGGCAGCCCCTACGCCGCACTGGGCGGTGACCGGAACCGCGCAGACGCGCAGCAATGTGATCAACTCCCTGCACATGGGCGCCGATGAGCTGGAGGCGCACGTTCTGGAGCTCGAAAAGAAGTACCGGCTGGCCGAGCAGCGCGAGGCGCGCGCGGAGGACTGGTTTACCGACGACGCCGAGATCGTACTGGTGGGGTATGGCATCGTAGGGCGCATTTTGAAGGCGGTAACGGCCGAGGCGCGCGCGGCAGGGATCAAGGTGGGCCTGTTTCGGCCGATCACGCTGTATCCCT